>CAYXLH010000007.1:0-39114 GCA_964465835.1 uncultured Bacteroides sp.
AAATATCGCTTTAATACTGCATTTTTGACGGGTTCGGATTATTACCGTTACCCTAAGATTATTACCGTTTCTCTAACTGATTTTATGATAAAATCATATTTTTGTCAACAGATTCAAACCGTTTTGAAAAGCCCTGCATATAACACGCAGAGCTTTTCAAATTCTTAGGAGTAAATGGAATTGTTAATAGTTTAATTTATTTATCTTGGAGTATTTTGAGCGTGGGAGCATCCTGCATGGCAATTACAGCAGTCGCCGCCGCAGCCGCAGGAGCTTTTCCCGCGCTTTTTATCTTTTGTGAGTTTTACAATAATGGCGCAAATGGCAGCCGCTACGATAAGTGCAACGATTATGGTGCCGATGTTCGCCTTAATAAATGTCAGCATAAAAAACCTCATTAATTTGTTACTTTTTGTTTGGTTGCTTTTCTTGCCTTTGATTTTAAATCATTATCTTTATAGGGTCTGAACATCATATAAAGAATACCGGCAAGGCAAATCAGGGCAAAAATAAGACCGACAACATTTACGTCGCCTGCAAACAGCAGTCCTGCCTGATATACGATAAGCGAAATCACATAGGCAAATATGCACTGATAACCAATGGCAAACCAAGTCCATTTTGCTGAGTTCATCTCTCTTTTGATTGCACCGATTGCCGCAAAGCAGGGAGCACACAAAAGGTTGAATATAAGGAATGAGTATCCTGCAAGACCCGGATGTCCGCCGCTGAGTGCGCTGAAATCTGTGTTCAGATTTGTCCATATCTGGTCGCCGTTTTCTGCAACCTCGCCTTTAAAATGGTAAAGGATACCAAAGGTGCCCACAACATTTTCCTTTGCCACAAGACCGGTAACTGCGGCAACAGCGGCTCTCCAGTTACCCCAGCCGAGAGGAGAGAAAATCCATGCAATACAACTTCCGATTTTTGCAAGAATAGAATTGTCTGTGCTTTCAACCATACCGAAGCTGCCATTTTCAACGCCGAAGCCCTGCAAAAACCAGATAATTATGGTTGAAAGAGCAATGATTGTGCCGGCTTTTTTAATAAATGACCATCCTCTTTCCCACATTGAGCGAAGAACGGTGCCCACGGTGGGCAGATGATATTCCGGCAGTTCCATTACAAAAGGAGCCGGATCGCCTGAAAACATTTTCGTTTTTTTCAGCATAATGCCGGAAATGATGATAGCTGCTACACCTATAAAATATGCCGACGCCGCCACAACTCCAGAATTGTTGAACATTGCTCCTGCAATAAGACCGATAATAGGAAGCTTCGCTCCGCAGGGGATAAAGGTGGTTGTCATAATTGTCATTCGGCGGTCACGCTCGTTTTCAATGGTTCTTGACGCCATAATTCCGGGAACTCCGCATCCTGTGCCGATAAGCATAGGTATAAAGGATTTGCCGGAAAGACCGAAACGGCGGAAAATTCTGTCCATAATAAATGCAACTCTCGCCATGTATCCGCAGCTTTCAAGAAATGCAAGGAACAAAAATAGTACCAGCATCTGCGGAACGAAGCCCAGTACTGCGCCCACGCCGGCAATAACGCCGTCAACAATAAGCCCGATAAGCCAGTCTGCGCAACCGATGGAAGTAAGCAGATTTGTTACGGCAGGGGGGATTATATCACCGAATAATACGTCGTTTACCCAGTCTGTGAGACTTGCACCCACCGTCTGCATTGATACATAATATACTATAAACATTATAAGGGCAAATATAGGAAGGCCCAGCCATCTGTTGGTAACGATCTTGTCAATTTTGTCCGATACTGTAAGCTTTTCTCTGTTTGCTTTTTTGTAGGAACTTTTAATTATGGAAGATATATATGTATCTTTCGTTAGTGATGATGCTCTCTGCATCGTCGTCCAGCTCTTCCTCCGCCGCCTGAATGTCAAGAGCAATATGTTCTGCAACCTTTTGGGGCAGATTCAGTTTTTCCATTACCTTTTGGTCGTTTTCAAATATTTTTACTGCGTACCATCTCTGCTGTTGAACAGGCATATCGTGAACGGCAGCCTCTTCTATATGAGCCAAAGCGTGTTCAACAACGCCGGAAAAACTGTGCTGAGGCACTGTCGGATGCCCCTTAGTCGCCTCTATTGCCGCCTGCGCAGCCTCGCTTACGCCGGTTCCTTTCAGGGCGGATATCTCAACAACTTTACATCCAAGCTGACGTGATAATTCATCAATACGGATTTTGTCGCCTTTTTTCTTAACCACGTCCATCATATTGATTGCAACTACAACCGGTATTCCCAGTTCAAGAATCTGTGTTGTAAGATAAAGATTTCTTTCAAGGTTAGTGCCGTCAACAATGTTTAAAACTGCGTCGGGTCTTTCGTCTATCAGATAGTCTCTTGCAACAATCTCTTCAACAGTGTAGGGCGACAGCGAGTAAATTCCCGGCAGGTCGGTTATTATTATGTCGCTGTGCTTTTTTAGCTTGCCCTCTTTCTTTTCAACTGTTACGCCGGGCCAGTTTCCCACAAACTGGTTTGACCCTGTGAGAGCGTTGAAAAGCGTTGTTTTACCGCTGTTAGGATTGCCGGCTAATGCTATTCTTATGCTCATTTAATTCTTCCTTTCATAATGTGTTGATGAGTTAGACTTTGCTAACTTCCAGAGTAAAAATTATTCTACTTCTATAAGCTGTGCATCTGCCTTGCGTATGGACAGCTCATAATTTCGTACAGTAATTTCAATAGGGTCGCCCAAAGGTGCAACCTTGCGTACATAAATCTCAACACCCTTGGTAATACCCATATCCATAATGCGCCTTTTTAATGCGCCCTCGCCGTTAATGCGTTTTACACGGCAGGTGTTTGAAATTTTTACCTCTTTTAAAGTCAAACTTATTCCTCCTTATCAAACAAAAATTTTGTTAGCCATTTCTTTGCTGACGGCAACCCTTGCTTCTTTAACCTTAACAATTACGTTTCCGCCGTTTTGGGTGACAACAGTGACATTTCCGCCTGCTATAAAGCCTAAATTTTCAAGATGTTTTTTAACATCCGGCTTACCGCCTACTTTTTTGATGACGGCTTCTCCGCCATTACCCACAAATGTCAAAGGCATCATAATATAGCTCCTTTCAGTTAGCAATAGGTAACTACACCGCCTAAAAAAGTCGCCTATAAGGCGGCGATATCAGTTAGTCGTTGCTAACTAATAATATATTACTCCGTTGTTGTCAGTTTGTCAAGACATTTTTTTAAAACATCTTACGAAAAATTGTTAATTGTTGTATAATATATTTAATTTGGTTTACAAAAGCACTGCAATATGTTAAAATAAACAGTGATTATAATATTGTATTTGTTTCATAAATTATTATGAAGATTGAGGACGTTATGGTTAAAGCTGAAATGAAAATTGAAAAGTTCATACAGCCTTATGCCGGCAGGGATAATTTCGCCGAAATTCAGGTAAGTTTTCTCCCGTCGGGCAGTATCGCGTCGCCCCGTGCCGCCATTATTTTTTCCTGCGGTGAAAACAACAGGCGTTTGCCTATGACCGTCAGTATGGAAAACGGCAGAGTTTATGCCTACGGCATTTATGAAACAGACTATATTTTCTATAAGGTTAAGGCACAGAAAATATCTGTATCCTTTGTATTTTCAGACGGTACCGATAACGGAGAAATTTATGATACAGATTTGGTGATTGACAATACAAAATACAGACATAATCCTTTGCGCCATTTTATCTCAATGACGAAAAGGGAAAAGAAAAAAGCTCTTACGTCTTTAGCTTTAAATATTCTTTCACTTCCTTTTAGAGTGCTTAAAATCAAGCAGAACAGAATTTCATTCCTTACAAACCGTACGGATATTCCCACCGGAAATATTAAATCTGTGTATGACACTTTCAAGGATGATGAAAATTTTGATGTCCATATTTTATGCAAAGCCGGCGGAATGAAGTCTGTATATTTCCAGATTTGCAGATTTTTGATACTTTATATGACCTCTCGTGTGGTATTCGTTGATGATTACTACCACCTCATTACATATGTTAAAAAGAAAAAAGGAACCGAGCTTATTCAGCTGTGGCATGCATGCGGTGCTTTCAAAACCTTTGGCTTTTCACGATTTCATAAAGATTCAGATTTGCAGATTTATTCGCCTAACCACAGACAGTATGACTATGCGGTAGTCAGCTCTCCGGGAGTTTGCAGTTATTATGCCGAGGCGTTCGGTATAAATGAGGAAAAAGCGGTTGCATTAGGCTCGCCCAGGTGTGACGCAATAATGGATAAGGATAATCAGCTTCGTGTAAGAGAAGAGTTTTACTCTGCTTATCCGCATCTTAAAGATAAAAAAATACTTACCTTTGCACCTACTTTCAGAGGCAGGGGCAACGGCGACTGCTATTATCCTACTGACAAATTTGATACCACAAAGGTTCTTGATATTCTGGGTGATGAATGGGCAGTGGTTATTAAGCTTCACCCCTATCTGACGGAAAAATTCAGCATTGATAAGAAGTATGCCTCAAGAGTTGTTGATTGTTCCGGCTGGGATGTTAACGACGTACTTCAGGTTACGGATTTTCTTGTAACAGATTATTCCAGCGTAATATTTGAGGCGTCACTGCTTGATATACCAATGGCATTTCTGACTTTTGATTTGGAAGAATTTATTGCAGGGCGTGATTTTTACTACGATTTTAAATCCTTTGTACCCGGCCCTATGGCGGACTCGGATGAAAAAATCGCTCTTATAGTTAAAAATAATGGCGGCGATATTGAAGCCGTAAGGCAGTTTAAGCAGCGTGCTTTTGGTGATACCGTAGGCACCGCCTGCCGAAATGTTAAAGATTTTACTGCTGAACTTCTTAAAAAAAGATAACTTACCTTATCCGGGAGGAAAAAATGAACCAGTATATATATGATGAAATTAACAGCGTTAAGGAGCTTATGATGCCCACCAGGGCAAGAATCCGCACCCACCGTGTGCAGGATGAATATGTTGTTGCTGTTAACTCATCGCCTGTATCATGTGTTTTTGCCTGTGCCGTAATGCTTTTGGCAAAGAGCATTGACTCGGTTATTGCACATATTGCCTTAACAGACGACAAGGCTAAAGATTTTGTAAATGATTTTCTTGAGGAGGTCTGTCCGTCAAAAAAGGATGATCCCGACGGATACGAAAGATTTTTTCAGCGTATAACAATTTATAAAGGTATTGATGATTTTGTTGTACGCAACAAAAAGTTTACCCTTAAAAAAGTGCGTTTCTGTACATTTTTAAACTCTATTGATGAAAATTTTAAAAATGGTGACGCACGTCAGGAATACCTTGATAACCTTGATAAGCTTATGCTTTATGCAGGCAGGTATGACAATGTTAAGATTGTGCATACTTCCCAGATTCCACAGCTAAAGACATTGCCTGGCGGTATGACTTCTCTGTCAGAAAGAGAGTACGAGGTTTACTGTGCACAGTTTGACAAGGACAGCCCGGAACAGCTTGTGCTGGACTCCGAGGAGGTTTTAAGAAAATATGCAAAGCAGGGAGTTAAAATCGTTGCTTCACGTCTTGATAATGTGTTCGGCCCCGGCGTAAACAGTGCAATGTTTGATAAACTGCTTGATGATTTAAAATCCCTTAATACCATCAATGCTGACACGGCACAGCATAATCAGTATTTCGGTGTAAACTATATACGTTATGCCGCTTCATCAGTATTTTTTATGTTCCTTCACGGCAAGGGCGGAAATATCTATAATATTCAGCAGTTTATTACCACATCTTATGATTTTGCAATGAAAGCATACGATTATTTTGCCGATTACAAAACAAGGCTGTGCTGTGTAAATTCTCCGTCTATGGAGCCGTCCTACCGGCTGCTGTGCAGTAAAAAGCTTGACGGCGCAATGGTTCAGAAATTTACGAGTATGGATTTGGGCGATTGTATTTATCGTTCAATGCTTTCAATTCTTGATTTTGAATATTTTGATAAAAATTATATTTTCCATTATGATGGCAAGCTTGACGAGATTAAAAAGCTTGAAATAGAAATGATGGAGGAAGTAAAGCGTATCTGCGAAAAGCACAATATAAAATACTTCCTTGTAGGCGGTTCTCTTTTAGGCGCTGTCCGTCATAAAGGCTTTATTCCGTGGGATGACGACTTGGATTTCGGTATGCTCCGTGAAGATTTTGAAAAATTCAAGGCGGTTGCACCCGGTGAACTTAACCCGAGATATTCCTATCAGTCCTATCAGACCGAGCCTAACTCTCACTATATCTTTGATAAAATCAGACTTAAAGATACATTCTTTACAACAAAATTCTCTGATATGTTTGAGATAGAAAACGGACTTTTTATTGATATTTTAATTTATGATAAAACCGCAAAGTCGCCTCGTTTGCAGAAAATGCATACCGATGCACTCCGCCGGTGGACAAGGATTATGAATATCCGCTGGGTTAATAAACCCCGTAAAAATGTGGCATATAAATTTTCAATTATTGCCCTGCCTTTTATGAGATTGTTCCCTATGAGTTTGTATCACAAGTTCTTCAATCTTATGCTTAAATGGTACAACAAATCGTCAAGCGAATATGCTATTGACGGTGTGGGACAGAATATTGAAAGGGGAGCGTTCCCGATTCAGTGGCTTGAGGAAACGGTTGACGCACCCTTTGAGAATACAACTTTCCCGATACCTAAGGGATATGACGAATATCTGCGCCATTGGTATGGCAATAATTATATGAAGCTTCTTCCGATTTCCACAAGAAATTCCGGACATATTTTAAAACGAATAGATTTAGGCCCATATGTAACTCGCTTCGGATTTGAACAGGGTAATTTCCATCGGGCGTCAAAAGCGGGTGAGTTGCTTGATTATTACGAAGAAAGGTAAGATGTTATGAACATAGGTCTTATTATTGCCGGCGGCGTCGGCTCAAGAATGAAAGCAAAAATACCTAAGCAGTTTATGAAGGTTGAGGGCAAAGAGGTTATTTTTTATACCCTTGAGGCTTTTCAGAAAAGCAGGGATATTGACGCAATAGCCGTTGTATGCCTTCAGGGCTGGGATGATGTGCTCGTGAGAGGTGCTAAGGAATACGGTATTACAAAAATGCTTGACCAGCCGGATAACGGCGTAGTTCCCGGCGGCGATACAGGTATGCATTCTCTGCGCAACGGTATGCTTTATCTTAAAGAGCATTACGACGGCGACAGCATTGTTGTTATTCATGATGCAGTACGCCCCCTTATCAGCCAGGATATAATCACTGCCAATGTAGCAGGTGTAAAACGCCACGGTACAGCTATTACCACTGTGCCTGCCACTGAAGCTTTGCTTCAGGTTACGGATGAGGACCCTGACAATTCCAGCGTTGTGGTTGATCGTTCTTATATTGCAAGAACACAGACACCGCAGTCGCTTCGCCTTGATAAATTTGTATGGGCGCACGAAGAAGCAATTAAGCGTGACATTAAGGACACTGTTGCCACTTGTACTCTGCTTATTGAACTTGGTGAAAAGGTACATCTTATTCTTGGTGAGGGTACTAATTTTAAAATCACAACCCAGGAAGATATTGACCTTATGAAAGCATATCTTAAAGCAAGCGAGATGAATTCGAACAAGCCTAAAATGGGTTAAAGAGGCTGATTGTATGACCAATATAGTTAAGCAGGATATACTGCGTATAAAAAATTATCCACTCTGTTGGGAAAAACTTGATAAAAAAACTGTGCTTGTTACAGGCGCAACAGGCTTTATAGGTTCGTTTATTATACGTGCACTGATGGAGCGCGTTAAAGAGAACGGTGAGGACATAAGTGTTATCGCAATGGTGAGAAGCGAAAAGCGTGCCGCCGAAAAATTCAGCGAATATATGGATTTAGGCAAAATTAGTTTTGTTGTGCAGGACGTAACCGAGCCTGTTAAAACCGATAAAAAGGCGGATTATATTATCCACTGCGCTTCAAACGCCGCCCCCGATATGTATGCCGGAGACCCTGTGGGCACTATGAAAATTAATTTTTACGGTACGCTTAATCTGCTTGATTATGCAAAAAAGTGCGGCGGCTGTAAATTTCTTTACGTTTCCACAATAGAGGTTTACGGCAAAACTCAAAACCTTGAAACTATCGGTGAGGAGGATTTTGGTTATATATCTTCCTCCAATGTCCGCTCGTGCTATCCCGAAAGCAAAAAATGTTGTGAAAACCTTACAATCTGCTATGGCAAACAGTACGGCGTTGACGTCAGCATAGGCAGGCTTTCTTACATCTACGGTGCAGGAATGAGTAAAACCGATTCCAAGGTTTGCGCGATGTTTGCCCGTAAGGTGGCAGCAGGAGAAGATATTGTTCTTAAAAGCGAGGGAAAACAGCTTCGTTCCTATACCTATGTCAGCGACGCCGTTACAGGACTCCTTTATGTTCTGCTTAAAGGTGAAAACGGCGAGGCGTACAATATTGCGTCCTCACAGTCACGTATTACCATTGCAGATATGGCGCATAAATCCTGCGAATTATTCCCTGACAGCAAATCGCAGGTAAAATTTGATTTGCCTACGGATTATGAAAAGGGTGCATTTTCATTTATTGCAAACGCAGTTCTTGATTCCTCAAAGCTTGAGAATTTAGGATTTAAACCGCTTGTTTCCCTTGATGACGGACTGACCTACGCCGTTTTGGATAACAAAGAATAAACAAAATTAATATAGAATATACAAAAAATCGGCAGGAGCATTCTGCCGATTTTTTAATTATATTTACCTAATTTCTTTGAAAACGAAAGCAAAAACGGCACCGCAGTAACGGCTGAAGCCACATATGCCAAAGGCTGTGAAATTTCAAGTCCTGTCAGTCCTAAGAATTCAGGCAGTATCAGCACAAGGGGAATGAAGAAAAGCCCGTTTTGTGCGCAGGCGAGAAAGAATGCCCTGCCTGTTTTTCCGGCACTCTGGAATGTCATATTGGCAACCATTACTGTTGGCAGAAACATTAATGACAGGCACAACATTCTGAGCGTTACTGCGCCTATTTCAATAATTTCTTTCTCATTACGGAACCATCCTGTTACTATAGGTGCAAAAAGGATGCATACCGACGCCAGTATTCCCATCACGCCTGTTGAAAAAAGCCATGTGAATTTTATTCCGTCTTTTACACGTGAGTATTTTTTTGCTCCGTAGTTAAAGGCGCAAACAGGCTGAAAGCCCTGACCGATACCCACGCATACGCTGAACATAAGGTTTGCGCATTTAAGCACGATGCTCATTGCTGCGATACAAACATCACCGTAGGCGGCTGCCTGTACATTTAGTATCATATTTGAAACGCTGTTAAGCCCCTGACGTGCCAGACTGGGTGCGCCTGTAAAAATTATCTCCTTTATAAGCTTAGGCTTAAGGCTGACGTATTTAAGCGAAATCTTGCTTTGAGGCTTTTTACTTAAAAATACCGCCAGAAGCAGTGCCATACTGATATATTGTGATATTGCCGTAGCAAGTCCTGCGCCGGCAATTCCCATATCAAACAGGAAAATAAATATCGGGTCAAGAACCATATTTATTACACCGCCGGCGGTAAGTCCTATCATAGATAGCGACGCCATTCCCTCGTACCGCAGTATGTTGTTCATAACACAGCCGGTAGTCATTGCAGGTCCGGCAATCAGTATATACCGGGCGTATGTTGCCGCATAGGGGAGAATTGTATCTGTACTTCCCAGCAGTTTCATAAAAGGATTAACAAATATAATCCCCGGTATCATAATTATTATTCCCACCGCTAAAGCGAGAAAAAATCCCGTAGAGCAGTATCTCCTTGCCAGGTCAATTTTCTTTTCGCCTAAATGACGGCTTATACAGCTCCCCGAACCGTGACCGAACATGAATCCGAAAGCTTGAAGTATCGCCATAAGACTGAATACAATACCCGTTGCCCCGCTGGCAGATACGTTGATTTTTGATACAAAATACGTGTCCGCCACGTTGTAAATCATTGTTATCATCATGCTTATTATGCTTGGAAAAGCAAGGGATAAAATAAGCTTTCTTATGGGCGTCTGCGTCATTTTTTTAAACTGTGCGTTTGCCGCCTCGTATTCATTTTTACTTTTCATTCTTTTTTACATCCCTGACAGTTTATGCAGTTGCCGCTGCAGCCGCAGGAGCTTTTGTGCTTTTTAATATACACTCCCGAGCTGATTACTGCCGATGAAATCAGCAGTATAATAATTATATCCGCAATATTCATATTAGTATACCTGTTAAATTATCGTACCAATTAAAGAAAAAATAATTTTTACTATAAACGCCGCTATCCATGCAATGGTGCACTGACCGATAACAACTCCTCCTGCCCATTTCCTGCCGAGTTCTCTTCTAACTGAGGCGATTGCCGCCACGCATGGAGTGTAAAGCAGACAGAATACAAGCAGTGCTGCCACTGATGAGGTGGATATTGTTGATGTCAACGCCGCAGTTGTGCTGTAAAGTACATTCAGTGTTGATACAACGCTTTCTTTTGCAATAAATCCCGATATCAGCGCCGTTGAAATTTCCCAGCTGCCGAATCCCAGCGGTTTAAATATAGGCGCAATTAATCCTGCCGCCTTTGCAAGGATGCTGTTTTGTGAATCCTCAACAATATTCATATGTAAATCAAAGGTCTGTAAAAACCATATGATAACGGTAGCGAGAAAAATTACTGTAAACGCACGCTGTAAAAAGTCCTTTGCCTTATCCCACAGAAGACGGATAACATTCTTTGCTCCGGGCATACGGTAGTTTGGCAGTTCCATTACAAAAGGTACCGCCTCGCCCTTGAACATTGTTTTTCTGAACAGTAAAGCCATAAGCACGCCCACTGCAATACCTGTGAAATACAGTAAAATCATTACTACCGCTCCGTGTCCCGGAAAAAATGCGGCGGCAAAAAATGAATAAATAGGCAGTTTTGCCGAACAGCTCATATACGGAGTCAGCAGAATGGTCATTTTTCTGTCACGCTCCGAGGGCAGGGTTCTGCTTGCCATTACACCGGGAACCGTACAGCCAAAGCCTATCAGCATAGGCACAATGCTCCTGCCGGACAATCCGATTTTTCTAAGCAGTTTATCCATTACAAAAGCAACCCTTGCCATATATCCGCTGTCCTCTAAAAGTGAAAGGAAGAAAAACAGCGTTACAATTATCGGCAGGAAGCTCAGCACGCTTCCCACACCGTTGAAAATTCCGTCAATTATCAGCGAATGTATTACTTCGTTTACATTCCAGGAGGTCAGTATATTGTCTGCTCCTCGGCTTACCCAGTCAATGAACATAGCCAGCAAATCCTGAAGCTTTGCACCGATTACGTTGAACGTCAGCCAGAAAACAAGACCCATTATCGCTATAAACGATGGAACCGCCGTATATTTTCCTGTAAGAATTTTGTCTATTTTTCTGCTTCGCTGATGCTCCTTGCTTTCTTTGGGCTTAATAACTGTTTGCAAGCAGACGTTTTGTATAAATTGAAATCTCATATCTGCAATGGCGGCGGCACGATCAAGGCCGCGCTCGTTTTCCATCTGACAGATAATAAATTCAAGCATTTCTTTTTCGTTTTTATCAAGTTCAAGAGCATTAAGTATTATTTCGTCGCCCTCTATAAGCTTTGCCGCTGCAAACCGTACCGGTATATCCGCTCGCTTTGCGTGATCCTCAATAAGGTGCATTATTCCGTGCAGGCACCTGTGCACTGCGCCGCCGTGGTCGTTTTCATCGCAGAAATCAACACGTCCCGGACGCTCCTGATACTGTGCTATATGTATTGCGTGGTCAATTAATTCATCAACGCCCTCGTTTTTTGCCGCCGAAATCGGTACAACTGGTATGCCCAGCATTCCCTCAAGTTCGTTAATTCTTATACTGCCGCCGTTTTCACGTACTTCATCCATCATATTCAGCGCAAGAACCATAGGCACGTCAAGTTCCATTAACTGCATTGTAAGGTACATATTGCGTTCAATATTGCCTGCGTCAATAATATTGATTATGCCCTTGGGTTTTTCATCAAGTACAAACTGACGTGTTACAAGTTCCTCACTGCTGTAAGGCGACATTGAATAAATACCCGGTAAATCCGTAACAAGCGTGTTGGAATGACCTTTTATTATTCCGTCTTTTCTGTCAACGGTAACGCCGGGGAAGTTGCCCACGTGCTGATTTGCACCGGTAAGCTGGTTGAATAGCGTTGTTTTTCCGCAGTTCTGATTACCTACAAGAGCAAAAGTAAGCGTTTCACCCTTAGGAACAGGGTCTTCATCTGCCTTTACGTGGTATTTTCCGCCTTCACCCAAGCCCGGATGAACCGTTTTTACTCTCGGTGTATTCTGCGAGGCGTGTTCCTCTTTATGACTGATTGGATTAATTTCAATTTTTTGTGCGTCTGCAAGTCTCAGCGTTAATTCGTATCCGTGTATCCTAAGCTCCATCGGGTCGCCCATAGGCGCAAATTTTACAAGAGTTACTTGTGCACCTGGAATAACTCCCATATCAAGGAAATGCTGGCGCAGTGCGCCCTCACCGCCTACACTTTGTACAACCGCACTTTGTCCTGTTTTTAAATCGTTCAGTGTCACGGATTGGTTACTTCCTTTCTGCTGTTTAAAAATCCGTTCAAAAAAATTTGGCTTTATTCAGCCTGCTTTAATTCAAGTGTTGTCCCATTATCTTCAATTTCTCTGAATACAGGATGTTCAAAGCCGGATTTGTTGGGATAATGATAAGTAAGCATCAGCCTGTCACCGTTTTTAAAAATCATACCGTGGCCGCCGTCATCTGTTATTAAAGGCTTCATATGCTCAAAAGGTCCGTAAACACTTGAGCCGATTGATTTTGCATAGCACTGGCAATATTTTGAATCTACCGATGTTGACCAAAGCATTATCAGATCATTGTTTTTATTTACATACATAAACGGACCGTCGGTTATGAAGCGGTCGGTATGTTCATCTCCCTTTACATAATATGGATCGGAGCCATGAAACAGCGTTGTTACTTCGCCTTTAGGCTTAGTTAAATCCTCGTTTAATTCCACAACGCATACCGTGCCGTTTAGAATCTGCGTGTGCTCGTGGCAAAAATAGAGATATGGTGCTCCGTCTTTGTCAATATATAAAGTACCGTCAAGGGCAGACCACTCCTCCGGAGTCAGCGAGCCGTGACTGCAGGGCACGAAAGGCCCCATCGGGCTGTTCGATTTAAGAGCATGGGTGCCTCTTAATTCTTTGTCGTTTCCATTTGTAAAGGTGGCAAACATATAATATTTGCCCTTGTATTTGTGTACCTCCGGCGCCCAGTTTACGCCGCAGTTCAAGTTGTATTTTTTCGAATTAAAACACTCTTTTGGCTGGCTCCAGTTTTCTAAATCGCGCGAAGTATAAACGTCAAAGCCTCCGGTATTAGTGCCGAAATTGTCCGCTCTTGTGCCGTACAGATAAAAGATTCCGTCCTCCTCAAGAACAAATGGGTCTCTGATATTTATTTCATTATTTCTCATAATTTATATTCCTCTTGTCTTATTCTTATGATTTTTGCCCTTTTTGCCATGGCTGAAATAGTATGTTATTACCGCAGCGCAGACCATACCTGCAGCCATGCCGAAAGTAATAA
Source organism: uncultured Bacteroides sp. (assembly GCA_964465835.1). GTDB lineage: Bacteria > Bacillota > Clostridia > Oscillospirales > Acutalibacteraceae > Eubacterium_R. Next base: position 13,646 of record CAYXLH010000007.1, read on the forward strand.
GCAGAGTTTTTATTCCGTTTTCAGAAAATTGTGCGCTGTTTCCCAAAACAAGCGCTTTTGCCGTATAATAAATTGCACCGCCGGGCAGCAAGGGAATTATGCCCGGTACAAGGTAGATGTTTGACGGCGCTTTCAGTATTCTTGCCATTATCTCCGACCAGAAATATACTATCGCTGCCGCCGCAAAGTTGCTTATAAAAATATTATCGCTGAAATGAAATACCAAAAGATAAATTATCCAGCTCAGCGCACCGCCCAGCATTGCAGCCAGAGCATTTTTTTCGCTTACTCTGAAATATATAACAAATCCGAGAGTGCCTGCCGTGGCAGTTAAAATCTGTATAATCGCTTCTCTCATACAGGCAAACCTCCCACAATAATATACGACAGGGCCACTCCGCCGCCGATTGCCAGCGCTACAAGCACCGCCTCAACAAGACGGTAAATTCCGCTTACAATATCCTTGTTGAACATTTCCTTAACTGCGTTTACAAGCTGAAGTCCTGGCACAAACAGCATTACGTCGCCTATTGTTATCATATCAGCTCTTATACCTATACCCAGATGAACAAGCAGCAGTGCGAGACATCCGGAAACAACACTTTCCACAAAGGTGTAAATAGCAGAGTTAATCTGTTTAAGTTTGAAATGATAGTCCATAAAATATATTAATATGGCAATAAGTGAAGCACACAGTCCGTCAGCAATACCTCCGCCGAAAAACATTGCAAATCCGCCTGCTGCCAGCATATAGCCTAAGCATTTAAGCAGTTTTTTAGGCTTAGGCGGAGCGTAGGAGTGTATCATATTTGAAAGCTCGTTAACATCCGGCGTGTTTTCGCATATATATCTTGACTGTGAGTTTAACTGTTCAAGCCTGCCTAAGTCTGTGCCGTAGGACTGAACCCTGACGGACTGGGTAAAATTCCTGCCGTCTTCATTTTTTATGGTTACAACAATAAAGCTTGTAACGGCATAAACTTCGCATTTTTCAAAGCCGTAGGCACGGCATATTCTATATACCGTATCCTCAACACGGCGTACTTCACATCCTGTGGCTACAAACCGTTTGCCGATTTCCAGCACACATTCCAAAAAAAGGTCGCACTCGCTGTTTGTCATTAAATATTTCCTTCTCTGTAAAATGACATCAGATTGTTATTATTCCCAGCGCTTCAAGCACGCTGCTTACAAGTATTGCAAATATGCATATTGGAGCAATCCATTTAACTATTACCGCATAAAACTTCTTCATTTTAAACGGTCCGTTCATTTCAACTTCGCTTATTATAGCGTCAGGGCCGAGAGTAAATCCTACCATAATGCAGGTCATCATTCCTACTATCGGCATAAGAATGCTGTTTGAAAGGAAGTCAAGGAAGTCAAGAATGCTGAATCCGATTATGCTTATATTCTGTAAAGCGCCATATCCCAGTGAGCATAGTGCGCCGATTAAAATTGTGTAAACAAATACAAGAACAGTTGCTTTTTTTCTGCTCATACCGTATTTGTCACATATACCTGCAACAATAGCTTCCATAACTGATACCGAGCTTGTTACGGCGGCAAAAAGTACAAGGATAAAGAAAGCCGAGCCTATTACAGAGCCGAAACTCATTTCTGCAAAAACTTTTGGCAGAGTTACGAACATAAGACCGGGTCCTTTTCCCAGAGCACTTTCGTCACCACCAGAAAATACAAATACTGCCGGCACAACCATAAGTCCTGCAAGGAAGGCAACAATGGTGTCAAATATTTCAATCTGTCTTGTGGATTTTTCTATATGCTGGTCGGGTTTAAGATATGAACCGTAAGTTACCATAATTCCCATTGCCAGCGACATTGAAAAGAACAACTGACCAAGGGCAGAAAGTATCGTTTTAAGACTCAGATGCTTTATATCCGGCTTAAGATAATATATAACACCGTCCCATGCGCCCGGGCGTGTTACTACAAAAATTGTAAGCGCTATTGAAAGTATCAGAAGCATAGGCATCAGTACACGGCTGAACTTCTCAATTCCCTTGTCAACGCCTAAAAATACAACAACTGCCGTCATAAGAGCAAATATAAAAAGCCATAATAAGGGCGGGGCAGTTTGTCCGATATATGAAGAAAAATAGTTGTCAGCTGCTGCGTCCTGAACGTGGCCGGTTATCATTGTAAAGCCGTATTTTGTAACCCAGCCGCCTATTACGCAGTAGTAAGGCAGTATCAGCACCGGCACAAGGGTAGCGAGCTTACCTAGCCACGACCATTTTTTGTTTAATTTTCCGAAAGCCTCCATAGGGCTTAACTGTGTCTTTCTGCCTATGGCAATTTCTGTTACCATAAGCGTAAAACCGAATGTTACAGCAAAAATTACATATACAAGCAGAAAAATTCCGCCACCGTATTTTGCTGCCAAATAAGGAAACCGCCATAAATTTCCAAGTCCTACCGCAGAACCGGCCGCTGCAAGTACAAATCCTACTCCGCCGGTAAAGCTTCCTCTTTTCTTTTTGCTTTCCATAAAATTAATCATCCCTGTTTTATTGTAGTATATTATTTGCAAAAAATAATATACTACTTTTATTATATTATCTTATTAATATAATAGCAATTTGCATTTTTGTCAATAAAATTACAAAAACCGCAGAATTTTTCCTGCGGTTAATGAAAAAGTTATTTAAAATTTTGTACTGATATTCTTAACTGCTCCGTCGGGAGAATACTGCCAGAAATCAATATGGTTTTCATTGGCAAAATACACCGGCTCCTCCGTTTTCGGTATTTCGTCAAAGGCTTCAACAATCACTAGTTTAATTTTCATTTTTTCTGGGATAATTGATTTAATAAATACCGACACGCGAGAGCCTATTTTCAGGCTTTCGTCGGCCTCTGCCAAGCCTGCCAGATTCGGCGTAAGTTCCACAAATACGCCGTAAGTTTCTATGCTTCGCACAACTCCTGTTACTGTTTCTCCAGGTGAAAATAAATCTGCGTTTTCCTGCCATGTACCGAAAAGCTCTTTCAGCGAAAATGTAAGCTTATCGTCCTCTCGTTTTCTCAATACGGTTTTAATATGCTGACCCTCTGTCAATCTTTCGGCAGGGTGGCTTATTCTTGATACGGAAAGCATATCAATAGGTATCAGCGAATTTATCCCTGCGCCTATGTCAATGAATGCGCCGAATCTTTCAAGATGCGTAACCGAAGCGTCGACTATGTCACCGGGAACAAGGAGGTTTATGTATTCGTTTATGCAGTCAATCTGAACGCTTCTGCGTGATAATACCGCACGCATACTGCCGTCGTCACTGCGGTGCAGTCCTATTATTCGGAAGCAAACATATTTGCCCACCTTTGATATAAGCGCAATATCACGTACTGTACCCTCAATTATACCGTAAGCGCCCTCATTTCGGGGAATTATTCCCCGGATAACACCTAAATCTACGTGCAGATTATGCTCTCTGTCGCACAGTAAAACACGTCCCTCGATGATTTCTCGGCTGTCAATGGCGGTTTTTATTTCGCTTATACTGTTAAATTTTTTTGTCAAACTGTCGTTTGTACCCTCCGGGCAGAATTTCATAAACAACATTCCTTTTCAATTGTACTTATTTATATGTCCAAAAGTGAAAAAGTATGACATATCCGTCTTGCATAAGCAATTGAGAGCCGAAAGAAACAGCCCAGAAAATCACTTCCTTTCGGCTCTCGCTTGCTTATATTAAAATATAGTGCTATAATATAATGCAAAAATACTAAGGCAGGTGCATTATGGATATTAAAGTAGGCGACATTTTAATAATGAAAAAACCACATCCATGCGGCTGTAAAGAATTTGAAGTGCTGAGAATAGGTGCCGATTTTAAAATAAAATGCACGCAGTGTTCAAGAGAGATTATGATTCCACGCAGTAAGGCGGAAAAAAATATAAAGGCAGTTAAAGAAAATGAGCAGCAGACCGATAGGATTTCTTGATTCCGGCATCGGAGGAGTAACTGTTTTGAGAAAAGCAGTAAAGCTCCTGCCGAACGAGGATTATATATTCTTCAGTGATTCTCTTAATAATCCTTACGGAGATAAGGATGATAAAACAATTATTGACAGATGTGATGAACTGGTGGATTATTTTGTTAATAAAAAGGGCTGCAAGGCGGTTGTTCTGGCGTGCAACACTGCTTCTGCCAAGGCCGCCGGATTTTTAAGGGAAAAATATACCGGTACGCCCATTATTGCCATTGAGCCTGCCTATAAAATGGTTCACGATAAAAATCCTGATGGATTTACGCTTGTTATGGCAACGAGAGGTACTCTTGAAAGCGAAAAATTCCACAAGCTATTTTATACTTATTATAACGATAATACAGGTCTGGTTCCTTGCGTGGGTCTTGCCGATTTAATTGAACAGGGGAAAAAAGAGGAGCTTAAAGCGTATCTTGAAAAAAATCTCTGCGAATACAAGGGCATAGTTTCAAATGTTGTGCTGGGCTGTACGCATTATCCGCTGGCAAAGGCTGAAATAAAAGAAGTACTGGGTGATGTAAACTTCTTTGACGGCGCAGAGGGTGTTTCAAGGCAGCTTAAAAGAGTGCTTTCAAAAAACAATCTGCTTAATGATAAAAAAGAGGAGTTTACAGTAGAATTTACCGATTCATCGCAAACGCCGGAGCAAAAGGAACAGAAAAAACAAAGATTTTTTAAACTTTTATGTGAGGAATAATAGTATGACAGATAAATTGAACGAGGTTGAAAAAAGGTACGAGGAAGTAAATGCTCTTGTTTGTCGGAGTGAGGTTGTTGCTGATTTGGAGCAATATACCAAACTGATGAAAGAGCTTAAACACTTAACTCCCGTAGTAGAGAAATTCAGAGAATACAAAAAGGCACAGGCAACTCTTGAAGAATCAAAAATGATGATTGAAGAGGGCGGAATGGACGCCGATTTTGCCCAGATGGTTAAAGAAGAATTTGAGCAGAGCAAAGAGGACGTTGAGAGAATAAGCGAGGAGCTTAAAGTCCTTCTTCTTCCTCGTGACCCTAACGACGACAAGAATGTTATTATTGAAATCAGGGGCGGCGCAGGCGGCGAGGAATCTGCATTGTTTGCAGGTGTTTTGTACCGTATGTACTCTATGTATGCCGAGTCAAAGGGCTTTAAGACAGAGGTTTTATCCGCCAATGAAACAGGCTTGGGCGGTTATAAGGAAATCAGCTTCAGCGTTGACGGCGACGGAGCATATTCAAGATTTAAGTTTGAATCCGGCGTTCACCGTGTTCAGCGTGTTCCCGAAACGGAAAGCCAGGGCAGAATACACACCTCAACCACTACCGTAGCCGTACTGCCGGAGGCGGAAGAGGTTGATTTTGAAATTAACGAAAAGGATTTGCAGATTGATACCTTCCGTTCAAGCGGTGCAGGAGGACAGCATATTAATAAAACCTCCTCCGCTATCCGTATCACTCATATTCCTACGGGAACGGTGGTAGAATGTCAGGACGAAAGAAGCCAGCACAAGAATAAAGAAAAAGCGCTGAAAGTTCTGCGTGCAAGACTTTATGATGCCGAAAAGGCAAAGCACGACGCAGAGATTGCCGGCGAACGCAAGGCACAGGTCGGCACAGGCGACAGAAGTGAAAGAATACGCACCTATAACTATCCCCAGGGCAGAGTGTCCGACCACCGTATAAATCTTACGCTGTATAAGCTTGAGGCAATCCTTAACGGCGATTTGGATGAACTTATTGATGTCCTTATCACCGCTGATACGGCGGAGAAGCTAAAGGCTTCAGGCGAAGAATAATCCCTTCTTCCCTTGTCAAAGGGAGGGGGATTGCAGGAATTTTTTGAAAAATCAAACAATAAATTTTGTGAGCTTTATCCTGAGTATATATCACAGGAAAGGTAAAAATATGCAAACCAAGATATTTACTACAAGTGAAGAAGATGTTGCCGCCGCAGGTGAAATAATAAGAAACGGCGGACTTGTGGCATTTCCTACCGAAACTGTTTATGGCCTGGGTGCAGATGCGCTGAATGATGAGGCGGTAAAAAATATTTACAAAGCCAAGGGCAGACCCAGCGACAATCCGCTGATTGTTCATATAAGTAAAAAAGAGGATATAATTCCACTTGTTAAAAAGGTTACGCCCAAGGCGCAGGCGTTGATTGACGCATTTTTTCCTGCACCGCTGACGATAATTTTACCTAAAAGCGATAAGGTAGGAAGTACGGTAAGCGGCGGTCTTGATACCGTTGCTGTGCGTATGCCCGAAAACGAAACGGCACGCAGGCTCATCAGCGAGTCCGGCTGTCCGGTTGCGGCTCCCAGCGCAAACACCAGCGGTTTGCCCTCGCCTACAAAGGCAAAATATGTAATTGACGATATGATGGGCAAAATTGATGCAATCATTGACGGTGGCGATTGTAAATTCGGTGTAGAATCCACAGTTATAACCTTAGCAACTGAAATTCCTGTAATTCTCCGTCCCGGCGCAGTTACAAAGGAAATGATAGAAAGCGTTATCGGCGAAGTGCAGGTGGCGAAAGCTGTATTAGAGGGAATGAAAAATGACGAGATTGCCGCCTCGCCGGGAATGAAATACAAGCATTACGCCCCGAAAGCAAAAGTTGTAATCGTTGACGCCGGTAGGGAAGTGTATGAGAATTTTGTTAATACACGCAAAGGCGCATATGCACTGTGCTTTGAGGAGGATAATGTAACAATTCCAAAAGTCACCTTCGGCAGGGAGCACGATGATTTAAGCCAGGCGAGAGAGCTTTTTGATGCACTTAGAAAACTTGATGAATTAGGCGCACAAAAGGTTTATGCTCGTATTCCGGATATTGACGGCGTTGGTATGGCGGTCTATAACAGACTTATCCGTGCCGCCGCTTTTAACATTATTGATTTGACAAAACCTTACACCATAGGACTGACAGGTCCCACCGGCGCAGGTAAGGGTTATGTGGGTAAAATTTTTGCTGAAATGGGATTTACTGTCCTTGATACAGACAAATACGCACGTCAGGTGACGGCGGAAAATTCCTCGGTTTTACCTCTGCTTGCGGAAAAATTCGGGCAGGATATTATAGTAAACGGACAGCTTGATAGAAAGCTGCTGGCTCATCGAGCCTTTTCAAACAGTGAAAATACAAAAATTCTAAACGGCATTATGCACCCTGCTATCCTTGATTTGTGCAAAAGGGATGCAAAGGGTCTTACCGTTCTTGATGCGCCTCAGTTGTTTGAGGCAGGAGCCCAGACGGACTGTTACAAAATTGTATGCGTTACTGCGCCTGAAGAAACACGCCTTAAAAGAATTATGCACCGTGACAAGATAACAAAGCAGCAGGCTTTGGAGCGTATGAACGCCCAGTTAGACGAGAATTATTATATTTCAAATTCTGATTTTGTTATCATCAACGGTAATAATAATGATATAAAAACGCAAATTAATAACATATTGGAGGTCATATTATGAGCGAAAAAGCAAAGCAACTTAAAGAAATGCTGTTTAATAAAAAAGAAAACGGCGTTGACTTTATGAGTAATGAGGAGCTTAACACCTGCGATGAGTTCTGCGAGGGTTACAAGGAGTTTTTAGGTTCCTGCAAAACAGAGCGTGAGGTGGCGGCTTTTGTGGAAAAAGCTGCTCAGGCAAACGGATTTGTAAAATTTGACGAGTTCGGCGAAGTCCTTAACCCAGGTGACAAGGTTTACTATGACAATAGAGGGAAGGCAATGATTCTCTGCGTTAAAGGCAGACGAAGCATCAAGGACGGCGTTAGAATTTCTGCGGCACATATTGACTCGCCTCGCCTTGATTTAAAACAGTGTCCGGTTTATGAAAACGATGGTATCGGATATTTCAAAACCCATTATTACGGCGGAATTAAAAAATATCAGTGGACTGCAATTCCCCTTTCGCTCCACGGAAGAATATGCAAAAACGACGGCTCTTTTGTTGATGTTAAAATCGGCGAAGAAGCCGGCGAGCCGAAATTCTGCATTACTGATATTCTCCCCCATTTGGGCGGCGAGCAGATGCAGCGCAAGGCAAACGAAATCGTAAAGGGCGAGGAGCTTAACGTGGTAATCGGTTCACGTCCTTTTAAAGATGATGACGAAAGCGAAAAAATCAAGCTTAATCTTTTGTCGCTTCTTTATGAAAAATACGGAATTGTTGAAAGAGATTTCCTCTCTGCGGAACTTGAACTGGTGCCGGCGTTCACCGTTGACGATATCGGACTCGACAGAAGCCTTATCGGCGGCTACGGCCACGACGACCGTGTTTGCTCATACCCTGCGCTTCAGGCTGTTCTTGATATTGACGAGGCTCCCGAATATACTGCAATCACCGTTCTTACCGACAAGGAAGAAACAGGTTCCGACGGCAATACAGGTCTTAACTCTTCTTATCTTAAATATTTCATTGAGGATTTGGCAAGACTTGAGGGTTACGAGGGCAGAGATGTTCTGCGTAATTCAAAGTGCCTGTCAGCAGATGTAAACGCTGCATATGATCCCACATGGGCGTCTGCATTTGAAAAGAATAACGCTTCCTTTATCAACAACGGCGTGTGCGTAACAAAATTCACCGGTGCAAGAGGAAAAAGCGGAACTTCGGATGCTTCTGCCGAGTATGTGAGTTGGGTAAAATCCCTGCTTGAAGAAAACGACGTTTTATGGCAGAGCGGCGAACTGGGCAAAGTTGACGGAGGCGGCGGAGGAACCGTCGCAATGTTCATTGCAAATATGGATGTTGATACCATTGACGTGGGCGTTCCTGTTTTGTCAATGCATTCTCCCTATGAAATTGTATCTAAAATAGACGTCTATATGGCATACAAGGCATTTTTGACGTTCTTTACAAAATAAAGATTTTAAACCTGATTTTCTCCTTGGTTAAGGGATATGTCGGCAGTTATTTGACAAAGGGATTCTAAAAGGTTGTCTTACGAAAGTAAGGCAGCCTTTTTTATTTGCGGCAAAATTTTTGCTTTAAATGTGTATAAAATCAAAAGATTTTTATCATAATTGCAAATAAGACATATTTCGCAGAGTATGTTATTTATAATTCCTGTGAGGATGTGTAAAAATGGCAATAAAAGAAAGAATTGAAACAGGTAAAAGCAAACTTAATAATAAGGTTTTACATAGAATACTTTTATCTGCACTGTTTTTTGCAATGGGCTTTATACTAAGTACCGGCTCGGTTATGAATCAGTCACGTCCCTTTGCCCTTTCGCTGATTGCCGTGTCAAAGAAAAAATATTTTTTATTTGCCGCCGCAGGAGCAGGTCTTGGATATTTAATCGGCGGTGTGAATCCCGAATTTGCACGGTATCTGTCGGCGGTGGTGCTTGCAGGTCTGGGCGCTTTTGCCTGCAGTGCTTTTGATATGCGAAAAAGTCCTGCGTTTCCTATGACAGTGGCGTTTTTATCGGATTTTGCAACAGGATTTGTGATGAATTTTCGCCGGGAATTACCGATTTATAGTTATTATTTAGTGCTAGGTGAGGCTATACTTGCGGCGGCAGGTGCGTTTTTCTTTTACAGAAGCCTTAATTCAAATTATAAACGCTTGCGCTTTCGTGCCCTGCCTGTGTCGGATATCGCCTGCATATTAATTTCTGTTTGTATTTTAATGCTTAATTTGTCCTCCTTTTATATCGGCATTTTTTGTCCTGCCGCCGCCGTAGCTATATTTATTATATTAACCGCCGTGCGGTTCGGTTCTGATAAATGGGGCGTAATTCTCGCTCTATGTTTCGGATTTTCTCTTAGCATTGCCAATGAAAATTCACTGTTTATAATCGGTGCACTGGCATTTTCCGCATTGACAGCAACACTTTTTTCCTCATTCTCATCACTGGGTGTGGGCTTTGTCTTTCTGTGCAGTATCGGTTTTTTTTCTATATCCGACGGAACACAGCAGGGCTTATCGCTGCTTATTGAAAGCCTTTGCGCCGTGATAATACTGCTTATTCTGCCTGAAAAACTGCGAGCTTGGTTTGAAGAAATGTGGGAAAGCGGAAAGGACGCACCCACCGATGGCTCCTTAAGGCAAACGCTGGTGCTTAAACTGCGCTTTGCCTCCTCAGCAATGGCGACAATCAGCGAAAATGTGGATGAGGTAAGGGAGAGAATAAATCAGATTACCCGAAAAGAAAATGATTCAAAGCGGGATACAATCTCACGGGAGGAATACGTTATGCGTGAAATTATACTTGAAAAAACAAATCAGATACGAATGGTGGCGTCGGACGAGTTCTTCTCAATTTCGGGAATGCTGGACGATTTGGCTGCGGAATTTGACGAGGCGGAAATGTTTGATTCCAACGCATCTGCAAAAATACGCAGGCTTTTAGGGGATTATGAGATATACCCCTCAAATATTTCAGTGATAGAGGATAAATTTTCCCGTGTGCGTGTGGAAATTCTCGCTAACAGCAGTACTGATGGATTAACTAATCCCGACCTACGCCGTGATATAGGAAAAATATGCTCACGGTATTTTGAGAACGGACAGATTACACGATTTAAGGATGAAACTATGCTCTCATTTACGGAAAGGCCTGTGTATAAGCTTCAGGTGGGGTTTGCTCAGCACAGCGCTGAGGGCAGGATGTGCGGCGACACAGTAAAAATTATTAATGACAATAAGGGCCATTCAATACTGATAATCAGTGACGGAATGGGCAGAGGCAGTCGTGCGGCGCTGGACGGTGCAATGGGTGCAGGGTTGTTATCAAGGCTGTTGAACGCAGGGTTCGGTTTTGACAGCGCACTTAAAGTAGTCAATTCCGCACTGCTTGTAAAAAGCAACGATGAAAGCCTTGCCACTTTGGATATTGCCAACATTGATTTGTTCACAGGAAAATGCGAAATACTGAAAGCAGGTGCGGCGGCAAGCTATATTATAAAAGAAAACCGCTTTGAAAAATGTGAGCTTACCTCAATGCCGGCAGGTATTTTGAGAGGTATAGAATTTGCACGGCGCACTGCGGTGCTGAGTCTTGGTAACTGCATTGTTATGATGAGCGACGGAATTACGGATTTAGGCGAGAACTGGGTAAGAAGCACCCTTAAAGAATGTAATTCAAACGATGCGCAGAAATGCGCCGACAATGTGCTCAATAAGGCGCTTGCCGAAACACAGAGTAAAAAAAGGGACGATATGACCGTGATATTTGCAAGACTGGAAAGGAACTGAAATAATGAGTGGAATTTTCGCTTATGCAGGAAGCAAGCCCTGTAAGGATATTTTGATAAAAGGACTGTGCGCCCTCAGCAAAAGAGGAACAGGAGCCGCAGGTATTGCACTTAAAATCGGCAGCGATATTTTATCCGTAAAAACGAGAGGCGGTGCAAAAATCCTGAAAAACAAGACCCAGGATTTTTCGGCGCAGGCGTTTGAGGGATTAGGCGCAGTTTGTACATGCCAGCGGTGCGCTCTCACTGATGATAACGCCAAACCCTCATCAAACAATCTTTTTGCTGTGTGCACTGACGGACATATTGATAATTTTGACAGTTTGAAACGTTGGTGTGCAAATCCTTTCCCCATTGATACCGATGATGATTTGCTTTTGGCTCTGCTTTGCGTTTGTATGCAGCCTAAAAAACTTGATATTATCAAAAAAATTACGCCTATGATTGATGGCAATCCTACTTATGCTTTTATATCAAATGATGAAAAGGCTATTTACTGTAAAAAGGGGAATGCGCCTCTGGTTATTGCAGTAGGAAACGGCGGAGTTTTTTTGTCCAGCGAGGTAAATGCAGTTATTCACTGCGCTGACAAATACTTTTTTTTGGAAGATGGCGAATGTGCCCGTGTTTCCGCTGACAGAATAACCGTATATGACAAAAAATACAAAAAGATTAAAAAGCAGTTCTTGTCTGTGCCGGAGAGCAGATATTTTGAAAACGATTATCCTGTGTCCGATGAAATCTTTTATTGCCCGTCTGCGGTTAAACAGTCTATTTCTGCTTTTGAAAAGGACGGTAAGCTTAACTTTGATTATCTGAAATTAAGCAGACGCAGTATTGATAAAATAGAACAGATTGTTCTTGTAGGCGAGGGGAGCTCGTATAATGCATCAAAGGCATGCAAATATAATTTTGACTCATTTACCGATATACCCTGCTTTGTTTATGAGTCTTCCCGGTTAAATGACAGCTTTGAACAAATGAGTAAAAACACGCTGTTTATTGCCGTGTCTCACCGTGGCGAAAATTCCGATACCGTAGAATGTGCTAAAAAAGCAGAAAAACTCGGTGCACGAACCATAGCTGTAACGTCCAATCCGTGTTCCTATCTTGCGCACATATGCAGAGATTTAATAAATCCCGGATGCGATTTTGAGTCCGGCGAGATATCCTGCCGTTCTTTCCTTTCACAGTATGTGGCTCTGACAATGTTTGCCCTGTATTTGGGCAGAAAGCAGTTAATAGTAACCGAGCTTTATTTAAGTGTAACAATGAAAATGGCGCAGATGATTTCCGGTAAAATTTCCTCTTCCGTTAAAAGTTCGCCTAAAGCTGAAAAAACAGCTGAGGAAATACTTGACGCAGATTATGTGTTTTGCACAGGGCTTGGTATAGACTGTGCACTGGCAGACGAGGCGGCACTGAAATTAAGAAGAATTGCCGGAATAAACGCCTCCTCTTACAGTGCTGGAGAATTGTTTGCGTCGGTAAAGCCACTGCTGTCAAATTCCGTTGTTGCTGCGTTTATAACAAATCCTGACGATATGGAAAAAACTCTGCGCCCTCTCAGAGAAATAAAATCAACCGGTGCAAAGGTACTGATTATAACCTGTGCAGACAACGAGGACAGACCTTATGAATTTGAAAATGTGATTTCCTGGGCGGACAGTGTTCCTGTTTTTAATCCTCTTCCCTGCATAACAGGATTTTATAAAATTGCTATAACTGCCGGCGAGATAAAAAACCGTCCGAATATTGATGAAGCAGTGTAATTTTCACATAGTTGTATTTTGTTACCAAATTGTAATGTTTTTGTTGACATTTACCGTATATGAATATATAATAAATATGTATATTTATTATGGCGTAATGGCGATTACGCAAAGATATAGAGGTATCTATGATGAAAAGGCTTTTAAGTTTAGCGCTTTCTGCGGTTATGATGATTATTTTATGTACATCTGCCGCTGTCTGCACTTTCGCAGATGAGCCGGAAAACATTGATGTTGTTACCCTTTCCGACGAAGGCTCCTGCGGCGGTAACACATATTATGAATATTTAAGCGACAGGCAGATGCTTATTATAAACGGCTTCGGCAGTATTGCCGAAAATGCTTTTACAGGTGTTGCAGGGGTTAAGGACGTTATTTTAAACGAAGGTATTGTCGGAGTAGAAGCCGGAGCGTTTGCCGGCTGCGCCGACCTTCAAAGAGTTGCAATAGTTAATCCCGAATGTGAAATTGACGATACTGCGTTTAACAACGAGAGCCTTACTATTTTCGGTTATGAGTATATCCAGGGCACTATCCCTTCCACAGCAAATCAGCTTGCACAGGAAAAATCATATACCTTTGCCGAATTCTGCGATGAAAAAGACCATAGTTACGAGCTTGTTAATTTAATGGGTGCCACCTGTGAGGATGGCGGATTTAACGAGTATGTCTGCACAGACTGTCTTTTCCCTTATTACAGATCGGTTGAACCCCAGGGTCACGATTTTGTGAACGGTGTATGCGTTCTTTGCGGACAGGCAGATTATAAATTCACAAAGGGTGCGAACTCGGTTTATACAAAGAAAAGCAAGGACGGAATCACATTTATAGTAAATGGCAGTCCCGATGATTTTTCAGCTGTAGTTATTGACGGAGCAAAACTCAGCGATGATTACTATACAATCAGCGGCAGTGACGAAACCGTTATAAGAATCGGCAATAAGTATCTTGATAAGCTTAGATCAAAAGAGCATACAATTACCGCTGAATATCTTAACGGCAGTGCAGAGGCGGATTTCACTGTTAAAGACGCTGTAAAAACTACTAAAACAACAAAAACAAATAAATCCAAGAAAAGTCCTAAAACAGGCGCCGCAGCATTTGGTCTTTCGTCTGCACTGTTTGGCGTAGGCGTGTTAGCAGCCGCTGCTGATAAAAAGAGAAAGTCAAAATAACCGTTAAATTCAATAATAAAAAATCAACCCTCGGTTAGTCCACCGAGGGTGTTTTGTTCGTTGAATTATGATTTAGCATACCGATTTCTGCCTCCCTTTAACAAGGGAGGCAAATAGGTTAAATTATGATTTTACGGTACGAGAAATGTTGCTGTTATTTTTTAGTTGTAACGGATTTTGCACTTGACCAAGAGGAGTAATATTTTGTCTTGCCCACTGTTTTATATGTGCGGACTCTTACATAATACTTCTTCTTTGCCTTAAGCTTTGAAACAGTTTTGCTTGTAGTCTTGTTCTTTGATACTGTTACTGTCTTTGCCTTGCTGAATTTACTGCTTGTGCTGTACTGAATTTGATAGCCTGTTACCTGTGTGCTCTGTTTTTTCCATTTAACAGTAAATTTCTTTGAGCCGGCAGATACGCTTGAAATGCTTGTGGCTTTAGGCTTAATTGTAAAGTAAAGCGTCTTTGTACCGGTGTAATTACCTTTGAACGTAATTTTTACTGCGTATTTGCCTACATTCTTACGACCGCTTGAATAAGATACCGTATAATCTTTGTTTTTAACAAGTGCTTTGCCCTTGCTGTCCTTAACAATAACCCTTGGTGTTCTGACTTTACCGTTATAGGTTAAGGTTGTTGCCTCAAGCTTTATGCTTGACGCTTTAGGAATAACAGTTGTTGAAACGGTTTTACCGCATACGGTACAGGTCTTTACAATTTTACCGTCCTTGCTTGTTGTTGCTTTGGTCGTTGTTGTTTTTAATGTATGAGAATGTCCGCCTTTGTAAATAAATTCTGTACCTTTAAGCGTATAATTGTAAAATCCGTATATCTGCTGTGATATAAGGGATTTCTCAAGGCTGTCCGGTGATACCTGCGTGTTTTCCTCTGCACAGTAATAATCGGTTGAGCCTATATTGACAACCTGTTTGCCTGCATAATCATAAACCGTACCGTCATAATTTACTGCATATTTGTTTGAGCTTTTGTCCTTATACACGGCACAGGAGTTTTTGTTAATGCAGCCCTGCCATTCAAGCCGTTCGCTCTCCATAGCATAAACTATTGAATAATCGGAGTTTGCAAATTCTTCGTTTGTGAGGGTTAATTGCTCAAAGCTTTCATCAATAATGTATTTATCGGTACCGTCGGCTAAAACGAAACGGTAAATATTTACGCCTTCCTCAGTAATATTACCCTCGGAGTCGGTCATATAATATTCGGTGTATCCGTAAATACCGTTTGGGTCTTCGGGATTTGTAATCTTGTATGCACAATATGGATACTCTGCCTCAAGATTATCCTTTTCATAGTATTCAAGCTCTTGAGGATAATCAGCCTCTTTCATAACCACCGAAAATTCTGTTTGGTTTTTGAATTCCTCCTCGGTCATTTCAATGCTTCCGAAATCGCCAAAGCCGTAATCCTCGGTATAAGCGTCAAAGGGTGCTACGTAAAAATACTTGTTTACCCGATAATATGTTTCATCCGGATTTTCATCCTTATATCCTTTGCTTATCGTGTATATTCCGCCGGGGTCAGATGTGCAGACGGCTTTTTCTCCTCCGCAAAATGTAACGTCCGAATTGCTGAGAGTCATTATGTCAACATACTCATTTTGATATTCAACATAATTTTCCTTTGTTACATCGGCACTCTGTCCGTTACCGAATTTTATTACAGAGGCGGTGTCGGCCTTTGAAGTAGCATCAATATATACGGCGTCTGCTTTTGCATAAAGGTTTACGTTAACATTTTCGCCGAAGCTAAGCGCCGAATTTGATTCCTCGGCGTAAAGCACAATGGCGTTATCATAACGCTTGCTTTGGTTAACGGTAAGCGTTCCATTGCCGTCAATGGTAAGGCTTCCGCCGTAGTGGTCGCCCCAAATCCTAATCTGTCCAACGGAGCAGCTGCCGGTTACATTAATTTTGAAGTCGTCGCCCATAACATTAGTTTCAATTACATCGGTTGAATTAAAGTTATTTAGGCTGAGAGTGTTTGACGCCTTATTGTAGGAAACGCCGTTTATTGAGTCATAAGCATTCTGTTCGTAAAAAGCAAACTCTTTATCTAATACAGAGCCGTTTTCGTCAAATTCAATCAGCGAAATATACGAAAGATTAATGCTTTCACCGTTGCCTACGCTTATACTGCCCATGGGACCGTTATCCGCCAGCGCAGTTAACGGAAGGCTGAACGCCATAACGGTTGATAAAATAATTGCCAATAGTTTTTTCATAAAAACTCTCCTTTCTATTTTTGTATTTTTATTATATTATATACTCTGATAATTGTAAATTAGATTGCCAAATAAGGCATTGACAAATTGGCAATTTATGTGTTTAATGTAAATAAAGAAATTATATGAGGTGATAAAATGAAGCTTGATGAAAGGTTAAACCAATATATGACGCAGATTGATTGCAGTGCCAAGGAGCTTGCCCGGGCAAGCGGACTTTCACAGGCGGTTATCAGCAGGTATAAAAGCGGACAGAGAACTCCCGCCATGGAAAATGCGAAGAAATTAGCACAGGGGATTGAAACGCTTGCAAAGGAAAAGAATATTGCCTTAACCTATGATACGGTTATTTCGGATTTTGAAGCCTCGCTGAATACCGGGGGCGTTGACCCGGAGCTTTTGGTAAAAAATCTTAATGATTTAATGTCTGCTCTTGATATAAACGCAAATGAGCTTGCAAAAGCCATAAACTATGACCCGTCATATCTGTCACGATTAAGGTCACAGCAACGCAGAATTTCCGACCCGGTGGAATTTGCGTCCAAGGTATCGTCATATATTGCCGGACGTTACAGCTCATCAGAGGACCGGGCAAAAATAAATCGTCTGGTGGGAGACGGCGACGACACAAAAAAGCTTATAGAAAATTGGCTGTGCAGTAACCGGGAGCAGGGCCCCGATTATATTTCGGATTTTTTGAATAAATTAAATGATTTTAATTTGGATGAATTTATTGAGGCAATTCATTTTAATGATATAAAGGTTCCCACACTGCCCATAAGCATTCAAACCGGCAAAAATTATTACGGTATAGAGGGCATGCGCAAGGGTGAGCTTAACTTTATGAAAACGGCTATTCTGTCAAAATCAAAGGCAGATATATTTATGCATAGCGAAATGCCTATGGCAGATATGGCTGAGGATATGGATTTCAACAAAAAATGGATGATGTCAATAGCGATGCTTTTAAAAAAAGGCGTGCATCTTAATATAATTCACAATCTTGACCGTCCATGGAACGAGCTTATGCTGGGGCTTGAGGCGTGGATTCCGATTTATATGACGGGTCAGATATCGCCATATTATATAAAAAACAATGAAAAAGGTGTTTTCAGGCACCTGAATTACACCTCAGGCACTGCCGCCCTCAGCGGTGAATGTATCAGCTCAAGCCACGGAGACGGAAAATATTATCTTACAAAAATCAAGGAGGAGGTTGCATATTATCAAAGACAGGCGGATAACATACTGAAAAAAGCAACTCCCCTTATGGAAATTTACACTGAGGAAAGGGAGGCGGAGTTTAACGCTTTTCTTGAAAAAGAGCTTAACGGGGCAAAAAAAGAGGACTTTGTACAAGGTGAGGCGACAAAGGTCTTTAGTAATATGGAAATCCTTGTTAATCCGGGCAAATGGGCTATTGTGTCTAAAGAGAAAACGCCTAAAATCCATTTTGTTATAAGACATCCAAAGCTTGTAGGCGCAATAGAGGGCTTTACTCCTCCGGTGGTTGAATAACAAGCCGTATTATTTACTAATTTAATATTGATTTTTGAATATTATGTGGTAGAATACTCTAAGAAAATTTTTTAAAGTTATATCAGTGCGGAGATAATAACATTATGAGAAAGACTAAAATTATTTGTACGGTGGGTCCTGCTACGGATGACGCCGAAGTATTGAAAAAAATGATGCTTGCAGGAATGAATGTTGCAAGATTTAATTTCAGCCACGGAGATTATGATACCCATAAAACAAGGCTTAACGAAGTAGTAGCAATGCGTGATGAGCTTTCACTGCCTGTTGCAACCCTGCTTGACACAAAAGGACCTGAAATACGCCTGGGGGATTTTGAAAGTCCCGAGGGTGTTGTTATAAACGAGGGTGATACATACACCCTTACAACAAAAGAGTGCCTTGGCACAAATGAAAAATGCTGTGTCAATTACGAGGGATTGCCCTTTGACGTAAAACAGGGTTCAAGAATACTGATAAATGACGGGCTTATTTCAATGACCGTTAAAAGTGTTACTTCAACAGATATAGTCTGCACCGTTGTTGACGGCGGTCTTTTGACTAATCACAAGGGTGTAAATGTTCCAGGTGTTCAGCTTAATATGCCCTATCTGTCACAAAAGGATATGAACGATTTATCTTTCGGCGCAGCAAATGATTTTGATTTTATTGCCGCCTCCTTTGTGCGCAGTGCAACCGATATTACAATTATGCGTAATTATCTTGAGGCTATTGGTTGGAAAAATGCAAAAATTATTGCAAAAATTGAAAACGGACAGGGAGTTCACAATATTGATGAAATCATCAGAGTAAGCGACGGTATAATGGTTGCCAGAGGCGATATGGGCGTTGAAGTGCCCTTTGAAAAAATCCCTGCCATTCAGAAAATGATTATCAAAAAAGTATATAACGCAGGCAAAATTGTTGTTACCGCAACACAGATGCTTGAATCTATGATAGATAACCCGCGCCCCACAAGAGCGGAGATTACAGACGTAGCCAATGCAATTTATGACGGCACTTCCGCCATTATGCTTTCCGGCGAATCGGCGGTGGGCAAACACCCTGTTGAGGCAGTGGAAACTATGGCACGTATTGCCGAAACCACTGAAAAGGACATTGATTACAAAACTATGTTCAATCATTTTTATGAGAAAACCGATAACAGAGAGATCACCTCGGCTATCTCTCACGCAACGGTTACAACAGCTCACGATTTGAATGCTGCCGCCATTGTTACCGTAACAAAAAGTGGAACAACTGCACGTATGATATCAAAGTACAGACCGTTTACTCCCATTGTCGGCGCAACAACGGCTCCTAAAATTTACCGTCAGCTTGTGCTTTCCTGGGGCGTTACGCCGGTGCTCTGTGATGAAAAGCAGAACACCGATGAACTCTTTGACCATGCCGTTGAGGTCTCCGAAAAAGCGGGTATGTTAAGAAAAGGTGATATTGCAGTTATTACCGCCGGTATTCCGCTGGGCATATCCGGCACAACAAATATGCTTAAGGTACAGGTTGTATGATAAATACCGAGTTTATTAATTCAGACCACCCCGATTTTGACAAGGTAAAGCAAATCAGGACAGAGGTTTTTACCAAGGAACAGGGTGCGTCCGCCGATGAAGAATTTGACCGTTTTGACAGTGATGAAACAACATTGTATGCGCTGATTTATAACGGCGTTGAACCGTCGGCAACCGGCAGAATTGCCCGTCTTTCCCCGGATTGCTGTAAAATCGGCAGAATTGCCGTAAAAAAATCACAGCGCAGTCACGGTTTGGGTAAGGTGCTTGTTGAATCTCTTGTAAAAAAATGTTATGATTTAGGATATAAGACGGTGAAGGTTGACTCACAGCTTCACGCCGTGGAATTTTATAGAAAATTCGGATTTGCTCCCACTGGCGAAAATACGATAACCGACCGTGGTATTGAGCATCTTCCTATGCAGATGACAGAGGATTAAATTATGGCTAAGAAAAAGCAAAGCAAAGCCCCTATAATTATAACTATTATATTGGTAATAGCCCTTTTGGCGGCAGGCGGATATTTTTATTCCCTTGTGCAAAAGGATATTAACGGCACCGACGGCACAAAGACTGAATACACTCTTGTTATTGAAAAAAATGATTTTGAGTATGAGGTCGGACAAAAGCTCTACAAAAATTCCATTGTAATTTATGACGCCGTGTGGACAAACTGGATGGATAAGCATTATCCCGATTTTAAATATATAAACGGTGAATATAATCTCACCTCCGATATGTCCTATCAGCAGATTGCTGAAAAGCTGAAAAAACCCGACATTTCCCACAAATCCGTTAAGGTCTGCATTCCTGAGGGATATAATGTTATGGAAATTGCGGATACACTGCAGGAAAACGGCGTGTGCAAGTCGACGGATTTCCTTGAAGTATGCAAGTCGGCGGACGGTTTTGATTATGATTTTCTCAAAGAAATTCCCGACAGCAATTTGATTGCCTACAAGCTTGAGGGATTTTTGTTCCCTGCAACATATGATTTAGCGGAAAACAGCGATGCCCACGACGTAGCCGATACTATGCTTGACGCTTTTGATGAGCGTTTAAGCGACGAAATGTACGATTTCTGCGATAAAAATAATATGACTCTTTATGAATTGATTACCCTTGCAAGTGTTGTTCAGGAGGAAGCGCTGGGTAATGAATCCGCAGGAAACATAGCCAGCGTGTTCGTCAACCGCCTTAACAAGGGCGCAAAGCTTCAGTCCGACGTAACATATTTCTACGCTGCTAAGTTAAGAGATGAGCAGGGTTTTTCACAAAAGGTTTACGACGCTTACTATACCTACCGCTGTAAAGGACTGCCGGCAGGACCCATAACCAATTCCGGTATGGATATAATTAAGTCAACAATAAATCACCCGGATACAGGTTATCTATACTTTTTCTCCGATTTGCAGCAGCAGTTCCATTTTGCCGAAGATTACGACACCTTTGTTGCCCAGCAAAAGCAGTTCCCATGGAAAGAATAAAATTCAGCAGCAAAAAATCCCTTAAAGCTGAGGCTTTAGGGGATTTTTCAATATTTTTTTGTTTTGCGAATGTATAGTTTTTTCATAAAGAACTGTTGCCACATACGCTTAACATTAAAAGCTTGACAAGGTAGTTCCGTTATTTTGCCGCCGTGAAGAAAAATCTTGGAAATCTGAAAATTATTTCTCCGTTTTCCTGAACAGGATATTCCTTTTCAACCTGTTCAAAAACATCTTTTTCAAACTCAGCTGCTTTCTTTTCCGAAAGTGCAGAAAGATAGGGCCGCAGACCTGTGCTTCTATACCATTCCATAATGCTTTCGTGTGAGGGCATTCTGTGGCAGTACACTGTTTCCCAAATTGTAAAATTACTTGAAATTTTTGAGAGTAAATCAAAATATTCTTCCTGTTTCAGATTGTAAAACTCTCTCGGATTGTGAAAATAGTTTTTCCATTTATCTGAATATACTAATCCCTCAATTATTCTGTGTATAGGCTCTTTATAATTCATCGGTGTTTGAACAGCCATAATACCGCCGTCGTTCAAAATGCTCATCATATTTTTAAGCAGTTTTTCGTGATTTGGTATCCATTGAATACAAGCGTTTGAAAATACAATGTCAAATTTATCATTGAGCTTGTCAAAATCTTTGCCGGCGTCAAACATCATAAATTCAATATCGTTATAATTGCTTTCAGCTGTTTTTATCATATCCTTTGAACTATCAACGCCAATGACTCTTGCATTTGGAAATTTGTCTTTCAGCACCCTTGTGCTGTTTCCCGGTCCGCAGCCAATATCAATAATTGATTTCGGATTATCTGACATAATTCTGTTAGCCAAATCTATTGAAGGCTGCGTTCTGTCTTTTAGAAACTTACTGTATAGTTCAGCATTCCAATCTGCCATAAAACCATCTCCTTATGCTATAACTTAAATTCGCTTGTTTCAGCAAAATAATTAAAGGGCAGGTTTATCCTGCCCTAATAATCAAACTGTTTTGATTAGTCGTTTGCGTGGCCTGCTGCGCCGAATACAACGTCAATCTTGTGAGCAACTACTTCCTCAATAAGCTCTCTTGCAGGAGTGAGATACTGACGTGGGTCAAAGTGTGTTGGGTTCTCTGCAAAGTGCTTTCTTACAGCTGCTGTCATTGCGATACGGATATCGGAGTCAACATTAATCTTGCAGACTGCCATTGATGCTGCCTGACGGAGCATATCCTCAGGAATACCGATAGCGTCGGGCATTTCACCGCCGTACTGGTTAATCATCTTGATGTGATCCTGGTTAACTGATGATGCACCGTGAAGAACGATTGGGAAGCCCGGAAGCTGTTTTCCTACTTCTTCAAGAATGTCAAAGCGAAGCTGAGGCTTCTGACCCGGCTTAAATTTGTAAGCGCCGTGTGATGTGCCGATTGCAATAGCAAGTGAATCACATCCTGTGCGTGTTGCAAAATCATAAACCTCTTCCGGTCTTGTATAGGATGCGTTTTCAGCCTCAACCTGAACGTCGTCCTCAACACCGGCAAGTGTGCCAAGCTCGCCCTCAACTACAACGCCGTGAGCATGAGCATATTCTACAACTTTCTTTGTAAGAGCAATGTTCTCCTCGTAAGGAAGTGAAGAACCGTCAATCATAACTGATGTAAAACCGCCGTCAATGCATGACTTACAGGTTTCAAAATCAGGACCGTGGTCAAGGTGAAGTGCGATTGGAAGACCTGTCTCCTCAGCTGCAGCCTTAACCATTGCTACAAGGTAATCATGAGACGCATACTTTCTTGCGCCGGCGGAGCATTGAAGAATAACGGGAGCGTCAAGTTTCTTTGCAGCTCTTGTGATACCCTGTACAATTTCCATGTTGTTAACATTAAAAGCGCCGATTGCGTAACCGCCTTCGTATGCTTTTTTGAACATTTCTGTTGTTGTTACAAGTGGCATAATTTTATATCTCCTATATGTTTATTTGAGCCTGCGGCTCATTTGCACTATATTATAATACATTGTGCGCAAAATATCAATGATAATTTGTATAACGGCGGTCTGTTAAATTATTAATCTGTTTTTGCCGCCTGGTAATGGCTTCTGGTACGGTAATTCTGTTTTCCGTCAACTGTTCGTGTAAGAACATAGTCATCGCCGGATTTTGTGATTTTTACCTTAACGTCGCCTAAATCAATTTTATCTTTTGAATAAACGGAGCATTCAAGTTTACCGCCGCTACACTTAAACTGTATTCTTATATCGCTGCCGCTGTTGTTTTTAAACTGAAAATCCTTGCTGTTCCATTGAACGGTAGCGTCGCCGCCTAAGGGCACATAACCTATTTTCAGTGTGTGACAGCTTCTGGCAACAATTTTAAGATTTGCACGCAGTACGCATTCAAACAGCGTTGAACTGATTTGGCATACGCCGCCGCCTAAACCGTCCACAAACTCTCCGTCCTTTACAACCTTAGCAGTTTTATATCCGGCGGTAATCGTCCTTTTCCCTACAGTCTGATTAAATGAAAAGGTGTTGCCGTCGGGTACAACAATATTGTCAATTTTATCAACTGCGTTTTTAAGGTTGTCTGTCCTCTCCTTGTCAGAAGAGTTGTAATATGTAGTGTAAGTGGCTACTTTGTGGGAATAAGAACCGCTTTCATCTTTTTTAAGCCCCTCATAAATTTTTCTTGTGGGCGTTTCCTTAAATGTGGTTTCAGTGTCCTCCGTGGTGGTAGCCGTTGTTGTGGTCGTAGTAGTCGTGGTGGTTGTGGTAGTCGTGGTTTCCTTCTCTTTTTCAAACAGAGAGCATCCTGCCATCGTGCACGCTGTTAATACTGCCGTCAATACTATGGCGACAATTCGTTTCATAAAGTCCTTTGATTTCATTTTCTTACTTTTCCTTGTAAGGTTTATTTTTTGCTACCCAGCCCTCTTTGTTAATCTGTTTTGCCCTCGCAATGGATAATGCTTCTCTGGGTATGTTGTCTGTAATTGTGGAGCCTGCGGCAATATATGCCTTTTCGCCTACGGTAACAGGTGCGATAAGATTTGTGTTGCATCCGATAAAGGAGCCGTCGCCGATAGTGCATCTTGTCTTTTTCTTTCCGTCATAGTTGCAGGTAACAGTGCCGCAGCCAAAATTAACACCTGCACCCACGTCGCTGTCGCCGATATAGGTAAGATGTGCGCTCTTTGTGTCCTCACCGATTACGGAATTTTTTATTTCAACAAAATTGCCTACGTGAACGCCTTTTTTCAGCAGAGAATGTGCTCTGATTTTTACATAAGGCCCGCAGTCAACGTCATCCTCAATTGCAGAGTCAAGCACCTTGCAGTTGTCAAGTATAACGCCGCTGCCTATCTCACTGTTTTCAATGTATGAGTTGGGACCTATTACACAGTCCTCGCCGATTACGGTGTCCCCTAAAATAATTGTACCCGGCAAAATTCTTGTATTAAGCCCGATTTTTACCTCTGTGCCGATAATTATACCGTCAGTGCAGGGAATGTCAACGCCGTTTATCATATGTTTTTCGTTAATATTTCTTCTCATTATGTCGTTGAGAATATTTAACTGACGTCTGTCGTTTGCACCGAGGACGGATTCGTTGTTTTCGCATATATATGCTCCGGCGTTTTTGCCTGCGCCGATAAGGATAGCAAGGCTGTCAGTGAGATAGTACTCATTCTGGGCATTGTTGTTTGTTATATTGTCAAGAGCGTAAAGCAAATCCCTGCCGTTAAACCAGTACGCTCCGGCGTTGGATTCGTTTATTTTCTTTTCTTCCTCGTCTGCGTCCTTGTGCTCAACAATGCAGAGTAGAGTGTCGTTTTCATCACGCTTAACATGACCTATTCCCTCAGTGTCGTCAACTATTGCGCTGATAAGGGTGATGGAGTTTTCGTTTTTCTTGTGATAATCATAAGCGGCATTGATTGTGTCAGGATCCATAAGGGGTCCGTCACCGTTGAGAATAAATATATCGTCATCCTGATGAGCGCTTATAAATTCTCTTGCCTGCATTACTGCGTGGCCGGTGCCCAGTTGAGGCTCCTGGAGAGCGGTTTTTATATCATCGTCCAAAAATTCTTCGACTATTTCGTGCTTGTAGCCGGTGATTACACAGATGTCTTCTGCTCCGGCTTCCTTTACCGCACGGACAACGTGGCTTATCATAGGTTCAAAAACGACTTCGCACATAACTTTGGGTAAATCGCTTTTCATTCTCGTTCCCTTGCCTCCGGCAAGAATTATTGCACATTTCATATCTTTTACCTCCGAAAAGTGGGATGTTTGTTAGTAGTGTTACCCTAATTATGCAACAAAATATAAAAATTTTCAATAGAATTTGCACAACATTAAAAAATTAGTAAAAAATGTTTGTATTTTACTCAATACTATGTTATAATTCTATCGCGTTATACTGAGTTTATGTTCAGTATAGTTAAATTGTTATTATTTTATAGGAGGTAATTTCAAGTATGTCAAAGAAGTATTGCTACCTTTTTTCAGAGGGTAATGCTAACATGAGAGAGCTTCTCGGCG
>CAYXLH010000008.1:0-29135 GCA_964465835.1 uncultured Bacteroides sp.
CTGCTTCTGATTTGTTACATCAGCAACAACCTGCTTACGAAGATTTCTCTTACGCTTTGTTGACTTCTTTGTAAGAATATGTGATGTGTAGGCATGGGCGCGTTTAACCTTGCCGCTTTTAGTGGTTTTAAAACGCTTTTTTGCACCGCTGTGTGTCTTAATCTTTGGCATAATAATTCCTCCGTATAAACTAAATTACTTTAATAATTATTTTGTATTCTTGGGGGACATAAACATAAGTATCTGACGTCCCTCAAGCTTGGGTTTTTTATCAACGCTGGCAATTTCCTGAAGCTGTTCGGCAAAACGGTTCATATTGGTTTCGCCAAGCTCGGGATGAGCCATTTCACGGCCTCTGAGCCTTATTGATACCTTGAGTTTGTCGCCTTTTTCAAGAAATTTTCTTGCCTGGTTAACTTTTGTATTGAAGTCACCGATATCAATATTAAGAGACAGTCTTATCTCCTTAGTATCAATAACTTTCTGCTTCTTGCGATTTTCCTTCTCACGCTTTGCCTGCTCATAGCGGTATTTGGAATAGTCCATAATCTTTGCTACCGGCGGCTTTGCCTGAGGAGCAATCTTAACCAAATCCACACCCTTGCTGTCAGCTATTTTCTGAGCTTCTTTCGCACTCATAATACCTAACTGCTCGCCTGTGTCGGATATTACTCTTAACTGCTTATCTCTGATTTCACCGTTAAGCTGCGGAGTATCTTTACTGATAAAAAACACCTCTTTAAAATAATTAAAAGTGCGGACGCAGAACGCCCGCACTTAACATATGCTACATTAAGTATTGCCCTTTTCACATTAGCTTAAGGGGAGAACGGGTGCGTCCTTCTTTGTTGTGGCATTATATTACCACATCTGAACCCCCGTGTCAAGAGAAATTTTACTTATAATATAAAGTATCACTTATTTTTTTGTTGTAACAGTCTTTGCCTTTGACCAAGAACTGTAATACTTTGTCTTACCTACATTCTTATAAGTACGTAAACGAACATAATATTTCTTCTTTGGCTTTAATTTTTTTATTGTTTTTGATGTAGTTTTATTACTTGATACAGTTACATATTTAGGACTTTTAAATTTACTTGATGTACTGTACTGAATCTGATATCCGGTTGTCTGCGTCGTCTGCTTTTTCCATTTAACAGTAAATCCCTTTGATTTAGCAGAAACGCTTGAAATGCTCGTTCCCTTAGGCTTTATTGTGAAGTACTTTGTTACAGTTCCTTTGTATCCATTTTTAAAAACAACCTTTACTGCATATTTTCCTACATTTTTTCTACCGGATGGATATGTCAATGTGTAATCTGTATCTTTTTTCAGTGTTATATCATTCTTTTTAACTGTAACTTTCGGATTTTTAACCTTTCCGTTATATGTATAAACTGTCGTTGAAAGGGTTACAGCAGGACTTAATGAAACAAATTTAATATTGTATTTTTTAGCATATCTTTCTGCTGCTGTGCCGGAATAACCTCTAAGATAAAATCCGTCGTTAAAATAATCTGCAAAAGCCTCTTCACCAATATATGTTACACTGTACGGCACAGTAACAGATTCAAGCAAATCACAGCCCCAAAAAGCAGCCTTTTCAATTCTTTTTAGTGTTGAAGGTAGTTTTACACTTACCAAATTATCAAAGAAATAAAAATTATATGCTCCTATTGCAGTAATGCCTTCTTCGATAACGACTGTTTCAACATTATATTTTGGAACGAGAGGAGGTTTTCCTCCGGTAGCGTTAAACCAATCCTGATACTGATAAAAATCATAAAACCAATCTTCATCATTAAGGCAATCATACATTTCACCGCTTCCGCTTATTGTTAATGTATATGTGTCTGCATCATAAGACCATTTAGAATGGTCTCCGCAAAATCCGTAGGCGTCCGCTGCGCATGCTGAAAAATCAATACCTGCACAAATGCTGACAATCATTGTGAGTGATAATAATACACTTAATATTTTTTTCAAACAAATCACCTCATAGATATTTTAACACAGGAAAACTGCCTTGTCAATTTATTATACTTTGTTATAATAACGGTAATATGAAAATGAACTGCACAGTTTTTATGAACAGTGCAGTTCTTATTTTATGTCTGATTTAATTTTGATTAATCATTAGGGATAAAGGCAGCGTGAACGGCGGAAACTGCACGGTCTGCGTCCTCAGCGTCAATGATAACTGATATCTTAATTTCGGAAGTTGAAATCATCTTGATATTAATTCCTCTTTCATAGAGAGCCTCGAACATCTTTGTGGCGGTACCGGGATGAGATTCCATACCTGCACCTACAATTGAAACCTTCGCAACGCTTGTATCGCATACAATTTTTGCACCGTCAAGGTCTGAAAGCTCGCCGAGAAGTTCAACGGCAAGAGGACCGTTTTCCTTATTAACGGTGAATACTATATCCTTTGTGTTATTTCTACCGAAAGACTGGAGAATTATATCAACGTTGATATTCTTCTGTGAAAGCTTTGAGAACACCTTAAAGGCAACGCCCGGTGCGTCATTAACTCCGAGAATAGATACAAGAGCAACGTCCTTATCCTTAGTAACGCCGCGAATTAACATTTTTTCCATTTTAGCAACCTCCTTAACAATAGTACCCGGAACAGGGTTAAGAGAAGATAGAACCTCAAGTTCTACCGAATATTTTTTAGCCATTTCAACACTGCGGTTATTAAGCACCTGTGCACCCAGTGTTGCAAGCTCAAGCATTTCGTCATAAGTGATTTCTTTAAGCTTTTTAGCGTTATCAACCTTTCTCGGATCCGCTGTATAAACGCCCTCAACATCGGTAAAAATCTGGCATTTATCAGCGTGAAGAGCCGCCGCAATGGCTACTGCAGAGGTATCGGAACCGCCTCTGCCCAAAGTGGTAAGATCATCATATCTGTTGATACCCTGAAAACCTGCAACAACAACTATGTTGTGCTTTGCAATTTCAGCCTGCAGTCTGTTCGGCTTAATATTTTTTATTCTTGCAGAGCCGTAAACAGAATTTGTATTAAATCCTGCCTGCCAGCCTAACAGACTGATAACGGGATATCCCAGGCTTTCAATAGCCATAGCCAGCAGAGAAATTGATATCTGCTCGCCTGCTGTGAGAAGCTGGTCTATCTCTCTTTTTGCGGCAGTGGGATTAATCTCAGCCGCTTTTTCAATTAAATCATCAGTTGTGTCGCCCTGCGCCGATACAACTACAACAACATCGTTTCCTGCCTTGTAGGTGTCGCTGACAATTCGGGCAACATTCATTAATCGTTCGGCGTCTGCAACTGATGAACCGCCGAACTTCTGAACGATAAGTGCCATACTGTCCTCCTGAATATATTAGTAATTTGTTACTTTAATTGTATTAATAACGCTGAAATCAGCAAGCTTTGCATTAAGCTCATTTTCGGTCATAGAATCGGTGATAAATGCAATCTCATCCGACGGCTGACCCATTCTGCTGAGGAATTTAACATCGTTAAACGCAGCTTTTACCTTTGTTTCTGTGCTTTTTGCACGAACATAGAAAGGCATTTCAAGCACTGCCTTATGGTCAGCAACATAATTTTCTGCACCTGCACCCCAGCCGAAAATTTTACGTCTTTCGGTATGCTTAGCACAGTCAACCATATCGGCAACTACTGCAGAAGCGGTGGGAAGCTTACCTGCTCCCTGACCGTAAAAGCAAACGTCGCCTACTGCATCGCCTCTTACAAGAATTGCATTGAACACCCCATTTACGCTGGCAAGCTGTGAGCCGTTAAATACAACTGCAGGACTGACGAATGCGGCGATTTCATCGTCATTTATATATTTTATCTGACCGAGAAGTTTTATAACTCCATTGGCGGAAGAAATATATGATACATCTTCTAATGTAATATTTGAAATCCCTTCTGTTTCAACCTGATTTGGATAAACGTGCTTACCAAAAGCAAGGGACGCAAGAATACAAACCTTACGGCAGGCATCAAACCCCTCAACGTCCGCAGTGGGATCCTTTTCTGCATATCCGTTATCCTGAGCAAGCTTAAGTGCATCCTCAAAGGTCATTCCATCTTCTATCATCTTTGTTAAAATAAAGTTGGTTGTACCGTTAAGAATGCCTGCCACGCCTTCAATATTATTTGCGGCAAGGCACTGGCTCATAGGACGGATAATAGGAATACCGCCGCCCACTGAAGCCTCAAACAAATAATTAGCTCCGTTTTCCTCTGCTGTAGATAGAAGCTCAAGGCCTTTCTGTGCAACCAGCTCTTTATTGGAAGTGACAACGCTTTTGCCGGCTTTAAGCAGTTTCATTGTAAAATCAAATGCCGGATTAACACCGCCCATTGTTTCTGCAACGACCTTAATTTCCGGGTCATTTAAAATATCGTTGAAATCCTTTGTAAACAGTTTTTCGTGAGGGTCACCGGGAAAATCTCTTAAATCAAGAATACGTGAAACCTCAAGTATTTCACCGGCAGTATGCTTTGATATAACATTTTTATGCGACTCAATTACTTCTACTACTCCGCTTCCTACTGTTCCGTAGCCCATTACAGCAACTTTCATATTAAATCCTCCTTTATATAGTCAATAAAGCAAAATCCGAACCGTGGTTTGGATTACTCTTTATTGCCTAAGCTCAGCAGTTACTACCCCTGCCACAGCCTTAATTTTATCTAATAAATCCTCTGTCTGTGCGTCCATTTGGGATATGCTTACCGTTATTGACACGTCGGCAACGGAATTTACCGGTATGCTTTGATTAACACTAAGAACATTTGCACCGTTTTGATAAAGCTGGTTCATAACGCTGCTGAGTACCCCTGCGTTATCCTGTAACTTTGCATATACAGTTAATGTATCTCCGCTTTGCTTACTGTACTCAAATATTTTGTCCTTATATTTATAATATGCAGACCGTGATATCCCTGCCATTTTTGCCGCCTGCGAAGCAGAAGAAGCCTCACCGCTGGCATATAAATTCTTTGCTTTGATAACCTTGATATACACCTGAGGAAGTATATCAGCATCCACAAGCAGATAATTTACTTTTCCCAAAGTGTCCACCACCCAGTGACAGTTGTTTTGCTGTGAAAAACACTTGTTAAATAATAACACTAAAACAATATAAATACAAGTGTTATTTTAATATTTTTCAAAATATTTGTTAAAGTTCACAAAATAACTTGAATATTATCTGTCTTTGTTTTAGAATAATACTAATATTTGTCTATGGTTTATCTGTACAAGGGGGAATTAAATGTCTTCTAAGGTTGAAAGCAGAAAAAATTTTTTGATTAATCTTCTGTATTTTGCAGCAATACTTGCTATCGTTTACTGTTTTTTTAAATACTTATTCTGGGTAACGGCTCCGTTTTTGCTGTCATTTTTCTTTGCGGTAATACTTCAGCGTCCTATAAGGTGGATGGACAAGCGTACAAAAAAGAAACATCACACTTTTATGAGTATAATTGTGGTTATAATATTTCTAATAATCCTCGTAGGCCCTGTTGCAGGAATACTTGCCGCCTGTATAAATGAAATTGCAGGTTTTGTGAAATATATAACCGGGCAATTAAACGATTTGCCCACTTTTCTTGCAACCCTTGAAAATGAGCTACTGAATTTTCTGCATTTTCTGCCCGGTTCAATTTATAACAACGTAAGCGAATCAATAACAAATTTTTTCACTAATCTTATTAACGATTTTGATTTAAGCACAATTGGCATTGACATGCAAGCCATTAAAAACGGCGTTGCTTCCGGAATTTCCGGTGCAGTAAATGTTGTAAAAAATGTACCGTCGGTTCTTATTGCAATCGTTATCGGTATAATAGCGCTGATTTTCTTCACAAAAGATTATAATTATATTGTAAGATTTATCCAAAAGCAGTTTCCCGAATCCAAGAAAAATCTGTTAGTTGAAATCAAGCAGGTATTCAGCAAAACCGTATTAAAAATGATTCGGGCATATGGACTGATAATGCTGATTACTTTCTTTGAACTTTTTGTAGGCTTTTCAATACTTACACTGCTGGGAATAATGGACAACCATTATTATGCAGTTATTGCAGTAGGCATTGCAGTATTTGACATTCTGCCTGTTGCCGGCTCCGGCGGAATTCTTATTCCATGGGCGGTTGTATCACTGATTATGGGCAATTATCAACAGGCAATAGGTCTTATGGTTGTATACATTGTAATCAGCGTAATAAGGCAGTATATAGAACCAAAAATTGTTGGCGATTCCCTTGGCGTTCATCCTATTGTAACGCTGATGGGATTGTATTTCGGTCTTAAACTTTTCGGCTTTTTAGGTATGTTCATTGTGCCGATTTGCGTTATGACTCTAAAGGCATTCAACGACGCCGGCAGAATACATTTATGGAAAACTGTTGACAGAAATTAACTTATACAATAAAAGCAAAAACAGCCGCCGATGTTCACTAATGTGAGCATCGGCGGCTTATTATTTGGATTAAAGTCCTGCTTTTTCGGCAATATATTTTCTTGCTTTTACTGCATATTCAAACGGATTTGCTTTAGCAGGATCCTGCTCTGCTTCAACAACAACCCAACCCTCGTAACCGCTGTCGGCAAGGATATCAAATATAGGCTTGAAATCAACATCTCCGTCACCGGGAACAGTAAACACACCTTCACGTACTGCGTCGAGGAAAGACATATGATTAGGCACAACCTGATTATTGTAAACATCAAGGCGCACATCTTTAAGATGAACGTGCTTTACACGGTTAACGTACTTTTTAAGCACAGGAACAGGATCAATACCGGCAAAGGTAAGATGACCTGAATCAAAGAGAAGATAAACCAAATCAGGATCTGTAAGTTCCATAAGCTTATCAATTTCTTCAACTGTCTGAACGCCGGTGCCCATATGGTGATGAACTGTAAAGTACATACCCTTTGACTTTGCATAAGCGCCCATTTCGTTAAAGCCTTTAGCAACAATTTCCCATTGCTCGTCGGTATAGTAAGGCTTTTCATCAAGGATCGACTTTGTTAAATCACCCTGAATTGAATTGCCTTGCTCAGAAGCGCCGATAACCTTTGCACCCAATTTGTGAAGCTTGTCGCAGTGTGCTTTGAAAGCTTCAATAGTTTCTTCATAAGGCTGTGAAGTAAGGTATGATGAGAACCATGCGTTACAAATCTGCAAGCCTCTTATATCAAGATATTTTTTAAGAACATCAGGATCGGAGGGATATTTGTTTCCTATCTCCGAGCCCTTGAATCCTGCCAGCGCCATTTCGCTTACGCACTGCTCAAATGTATTTTCAGCACCCAAATCAGGCATATCGTCATTGGTCCAACCAATGGGAGCTATAGCAAGTTTTACTTTATTTGGATCAAGCATTATATTTACCTCTCAGTATTAATAATCAAATGTTTCTTTGATATGCTTTTGCATATCGTCATAAGCTGCAGCAACCGTTTTGCTCTTTGACACTTCAGCAACGCCTACTCTCCACCAGGATTCAAAACCCGGAGTCATTGTTTTAGGCAAAACTTTTATATCAAACAAAACTGACTTCGTCTGCTTTTTAGCATCCTCAAGAGCTTCACGAAGTTCCTGTGGAGTGCGGATTGTATAACCCTTTGCGCCGTATCCCTCGGCAATTTTAGCAAAATCAACTGCAATTTCATCGCCGTCAAGCATACCGGTTACTGGATTTCTCGCACGAAAAACAGTACCGAATGTATCAGTGCCCTGATTGTTCTGAAGATTTTCAATACATCCCCAGCCCATATTGTCAAACAGGCAAACATTGATTTTAAGGTTTTCCTGCAACGCAGTATAAAGCTCGCTATGACCCATAAGGAATGAGCCGTCGCCGCAGAAAGTATAAACCTCTGCATCGGGCTTTGCAAGCTTAGCGCCCAGAGCGCCGTTAACTTCATAGCCCATATTGGAATAGCCATATTCCATATGGTATGTACCTCTTGCCTTTGGTCTGAAAAGTCTTTGCATATCGCCGGGCAGTGAGCCTGCCGAACCGAGAGCGATATCTTCTTCGCCCATAAATTCGTTTATGATACCCAAAGCAAGGGTCTGATTAAGTCCGCCGGGAAGCTCTTTAGTATAATAATCGTCAACGATTGCATCCCATTCAGCCTTAGCCTTATCATATTCATCAGTATATGCACTCTTGTATCCGTCGCAGGATTCAATAAGTGCAGTAAGAGTTTCACGGGCATCAGCAACAATAGCCTCGGCATCCATTTTGTATGCGTCAAAGGGGCATATATTTATGCCAAGCACCTTTCTGTCCTCGTTAAACAGCCACTTTGAGGAGGTTGTAAAGTCGGAAAATCTTGTACCTACACCGATTACCAAATCTGCATCTCTGCCGATAACATTGGCTGCCTTACCGCCTGTAACACCGATACCGCCAAGGTTAAGATGATTTTTCCAGTCAATGATACCTTTACCCGCCTGGGTTTCGGTAACAGGAATATTATATTTTTCAGCAAATTCAAGAAGCTGCTTTTCGGCACCGCTGTAACGAACTCCGCCGCCGCATACAATAACAGGCTTTTTGGACTGCTTAATTAATTCTGTTGCACGCTGAAGCTGTGACTGAGATACAGGACGTCTGTCAATATGCCAAACACGTTTTTGAAGAAAATGCTCGGGATAATCGTAGGCCTCTCCCTCAACATCCTGAGGCATTGCAAGACAAACTGCACCTGTATCCGCAGGGTCGGTAAGAACACGCATTGCATTAAGGCAAGCAGTCATAAGCTGTTCGGGACGTATAATCCTGTCAAAATAGTGGCAGACGCCTTTAAACGCATCTGTAACGGTTCTGCCGTAATTGTCAAAAAATTCAGCCTGCTGCAAAACAGGGTCCGGCTGACGGCAGGCAAAAGTGTCACCGGGAAGAACTAAAAGCGGTATTCTGTT
The DNA here is from genome assembly GCA_964465835.1 of uncultured Bacteroides sp. Lineage (GTDB taxonomy): Bacteria > Bacillota > Clostridia > Oscillospirales > Acutalibacteraceae > Eubacterium_R. Next base: position 8,938 of record CAYXLH010000008.1, read on the forward strand.
TGCAGTAGCGCAGCCGCAGGCAGTTACCATATTAGTAGCGCCGGGACCGATTGACGAAACACAGGGGATAATAGCCCTGCGATCCATCTGCTTTGCATAAGCAACGGCGGCAAGAGCCATATTCTGCTCATTTTTACCCTGATAAAATTTAAGGTTATGTCCGCCCTGCTCCAAAGCCTGACCTACGCCGACAACACATCCATGACCGAATATTCCGAAAATTCCGGAAACGAATTTAGTTTCAACGCCGTCAACTTCTATGTACTGATTGTCAAGGAACTTAACAAGTGCCTGTGACATCGTAAGTCTTTCTCTTTTCATAAAATCAGCCCTCAATTTCGGATAATTTTACGGGTCTGTGCTCTGCAACAGACAATTTTGCGGCAAGACCGAGACGAAGCGCCTCAAGTCCGTCATTAACAGTTGTTTTTGTATCTTTGTCGTTAACAACCGCATCAATAAATTCTGTCATCTCATCGGTGAAAGACTGCATATATCTCTCAAGGAAGAAATAAAGGGGTTTATCGGTAACATTACCGTTTTCATTAATATAAGCAACATTTGTAGGAGTATCGTTTGAAGCAGTTGCCTGACCGCCTGCGCCGAATACTTCAAGGCGCTGGTCGTAGCCATAGCAAGCCTTACGGCAGTTATCAATAACACCGATGGCACCGCTCTTGAATTTAAGCGCAACAAGAGCTGTATCAACGTCGCCTGCTTCACCGATTGCAGGGTCAACCATAACTGTTGCGTTAGCGTAAACCTCTTCAACCTCGCCGCCGATGAAACGAGCCATATCAAAATCATGAACAGTCATATCAAGGAAGATACCCCCTGAAACCTTTACATAGTCTATTGAAGGCGGTTCAGGGTCACGGGAAGTAATTTTAATTGTCTGAAGCTTGCCCAGCTTACCCTCGTCTGCAAGCTCTTTAATATGTGCAAAGTTGTGATCATATCTTCTGTTAAATCCAATCTGAAGCTTTACGCCTGCTTCTTCAACAGCGGCAATAACCTTTTTAATTTTTTCAACAGTAAGATCAACAGGTTTTTCACAGAAAATATGCTTGCCTGCCTTAGCTGCCTCAACTGCGATATCAGCATGGGTATCGGTAGATGAGCAGATAAGAACTGCATCAATCTCAGGGTTATTGAGGATTTCATGATAATCTTCATAATAATTAGGAATGCCTAAAAGTTCGGCAACCTTTTTTGCACCCTCAACATAAATATCGGAAATTGCAATAATTTCCGCCTGAGGAATGTGGTAAGTAATTGATTTGGCATGAACCTGACCGATACGGCCTGCCCCGATAATGCCTACCTTGAGTTTTTTCATAAGCTATACCTCACAAAAATTATTTTAATGCGGACACATAACCGCAAATTTTCATAATAATTTTATCACAGTATTATGTTTATTTCAATAATGGATTATTGTTTTATATGTACAAATTATCACAAAAAATTTGTTTATTTTTCACACAAAAACCGCCCGAATTTTATTCAGGCGGTTAGTGTAACTGTATCATTTAGTTTTGATTGTCTTTGATTTACTCCAAGAGGAGTAATATCTTTTACCGCTTACGGTTTTGTAGGAACGTATTCTGACGTAATATTTTTTCTTTTTTGAAAGCTTTGAAGCTTTGTAGGAAACCGTTGAATTTTTTGTAATTGTTTTCGTGGATGCCTTTGAAAATTTACTGCTGGCTGAATACTGCACCTGATATCCTGTTACACGTGAATCTTTTTTCCACTTAACAGTAAACGCCTTTGTGGAAGCGGTCAGTGAAGTAATGCTCATCGTCTTTGGCTTAATTGTAAAATAGTAAGTCAAAGAACCTTTATAACCGTTTCTGAATTTTATTGTAACTTTTGCTTTGCCGGGATTGGTATTTGAACTGTAAGACACTGTGTAATAATAAGGGTCAACAGCATGTTTTGATTTATTATACACTTTTACGGAAGGTTTTTTTGCGCTGCCGCTGTAAGTATAAGAAGTTGCAGAGAGTTTTGCATAATTTCCGCTTGAAGTGGGGGTTGTAACTTTATATTTTACAGCAATTGTACCGGCATAATTGCCTTTTCCTTTCACAGTAAGAGTGCATGAACCCTTTGAGCCCACTGTCAGAGTTTTTGTATAATCAGTGCCCTCTTTAAGAGTTTTTCCTGCATAGGTAAGTTTAACAGAAGCATTTGATGCCGAAAGATTTGAATACTTAAAATTAGATTTACTGATGTCAATACCGTTAATAACGAAATACATTGTTGCTCTTCCGGTGCATCCATTTATACCCCCAATAGTAACATATCCCCTGCCCTTATTGACATTCGTACCATAACCTACAATTTTATAATCCTTGCCTTTTACAAGAACTGCATCAAGATTATCAAAATATTTTGGAGTAATGCGCTTGCCGGTGTAATAATACTTATTTTTGGTATTGCTGTCGGCAGGTTTGCCGTCAAGATAAGAAATATCATACTGTTTGCTGACAGAATACTCTATTTCCATTTTTGTACCCTGGGTAATTTTTTCACTGCCTTTAAGACCGGTAAGAATAAGCTTTCCTCTGTCGCCGTAATCAGTACCGCCTGAAACAGTTACAGAATAATCAACATTTCTCTCAATAACCACATTGCCTATTTCACGGCGCATAACAGAATCACACATATACTGATTCATTGACGTTCCATTGCTTTTAAGCACGGCTTCGGGATAATACTGATAATTGTAATGATCCGATGTTATCTTTGCCAAATCAATTTTACCGACTTCAAATCCAATGGGGAAATGACCGGAAAAATTGCCCGTATAAGCTATATCAATATAGTATAGGCCTATTTCCGTTATCTCCGATACAGGCTGAGTAAGCGCTTTATCTTTATATGCCAAAAGCTTATAGTCTTTATCTTTCTGCAGTCTGTTGCCGAAACCGTCAATAATCTCCACTGAAATATTAGGCATATAGTCATTTCCTATATAACTTGCTTCAACTTTAAATTCATTTGAATCAACACGGCTTGATTGATCACCTATTTTAAGAACGATATCACCGTCGTTATTCATATTATGCGGAATTATTGAAAAATCAAAGTTAAATGTGCTTTGGTTTTCTCCTTTGGCACTAATTGTGTAATTACCTACTTCTTTTGCTGAAACAGGAGTAACAAAATATTCTCTTTCCGGCACAAAATAAGGAATATAAAAATCAAAACTGTCTGTCTTTGCATTATACTCAAAACCTTCCAGAGCTTCGGTGCCTATGGTCTCATTTGAATCACCAATATATACATTGTGCAATTTTTTATTATTGTCGATAACAAAATAGTTTTCAATTACCTTACCAACGGAATTGACTCCGTTTCTCTTTACAACAATATCCAAACCTGTATAATTTGAAACATCTTTTTTTACAATATTATAATCATGGAGAGAAGATACATTTTCACCGGTATACCAGTCGTAAAGCTGGTTAATATAGCCGTCTTTACCGTAAGGCTGCTGATGATTATCTTCACTGAACGCGGGATTTTCACTGCCGCAAAGAAAATAATCATAATTATTGATATTAACTGCGTGCATTGATTTTTGTGAAGCAAATGTGGTATCTACCTGGAACCATTCTTTCACTCCGTCGCCGTCATCATCAAGATAAACGTAATTCCATTCGTGAGAATCGCTTTTTTTACCACTGTTTTCAGTATAATCACCGTCAACAATATGGCAGTTAATACCGTTCATTATACAAAGATAGTAAAAAAGTTTTGAATAACCCTGACAAACAGATTTACCCTGATGAGCATTTTTTATAATACTTTCGCCGCCGTAAGCCTTAAAGCTCGTTAAATCATAATTTGCCGTATTTCCGATACCGCCGTAAAGAGCACCGAATGCACTGTGAGCAATATTATAACGTTCTGTGCCGGAAGAATATTTTCCGGAATATACATCATAGTCATAAACAGTATTCCTTACAACAAAATCGTAAATAGTTTTTACCTTGTCATAGTCAGAAGCGTTAGAGGGGATGTATTTACTGCTGAACTCTTTTGCAGCATTTTCAACAAGCATTTCTTTGTTATAATCAGTATAATATTTAACATCGGTAAGATAAATATAGAATGTATAATATCTGTCATTACCTGGTGCTGGGTCATCGTATCTGCTTAAGAAAACGCTGCTGCCCTGACCATAAGATATTATTGAATGATAAAGATAATCGCCTAATGACGCATTTTCGGGATTTGCATAATCCATCGTAAAAACGTCATTCATAATATCGTCCAAAAGCTTTCCGGATATTTTATTAGATTCATCATCATCGCTCTCGGCTGAATATGTATAGGCGTATTCGGGTGCTTTTGTAGCAAAATAATAGGCTGCGTCAGTCTTTCGCTGCGAAAGCTGTGACTGAAAATAGCTTATCATTTTTTCATAATTAGTATCAAACGGTATGTACTGTCCGTTTGATATTCTGTAATAAGTTTCGCCGTCAAGATACGGGTCGGTATTTGATGCATACACTTCAACAGGTGCAAGGCATAATGTTAAAGTAACAGACAGAAGCACCGACAATAATTTTTTTATAAATTTTTTCATTTCAGTTCTCCTTCTCTAAATACTAACCTTGTATTTTTTATGCGTTAATAACTTTTTCCTCAATCCACCTATCAAGGTCTGCATAGACCTCTTCCTTGTTAAGTTCATTAAGTATTTCATGACGGGCGTCTTCGTAAAGCTTCATTGTTACATTTGTATGACCTGTTTCAATCAAACGGTCATACACTTCTTTAACACCCTTTGAATAATTGCCCACTGGATCCATAGTTCCGCTTGTAAGCAAGACAGGCATATCCTTTGCAACATTTTTAAACCACTCGTCGCTGTTACACTCAATAACAAGCTTTGACAAATCCTTATATCCTGCAACCGAGAACAAAAATCCACAGTAATCATCTGCAACATATTCATCAACCTGTGCGGTGTCGCGCATGCCCCAGTCGTAATGTGTTCTGTGTTCAAAAGGCTTATCATAAGCACCGAATGCCAGCTTGTTTATAAATTGTGATTTATGCTTTAATCCCTTTAAGGCACCGACAGTATTCATAATACCCATACCTAATTTTGCTATTGGGTTTGTGCCGGATGTGCCGATAAATACAGCTCCGTCAAAATCATTGCCGTAATAGCTGATATATGTACGCATAACCATTGAGCCCATAGAATGACCGGCAATTATTAATTTTTTATCGGGGTATTCCTTTTTGGCAATACCGGTAAGATGATATGCGTCTTTGATAATATCCTTGTAGCCATCCTTATCACCGAAATGTCCAAGCATAGCTGTGTCGGAATTTGATTTGCCGTGATTAATCATATCGTTCATAAACACTGCATATCCCAAATCGGTAAATGCTTTTATCCAGTTTTTGTATCTTCCGCAGTGCTCAGCCATACCGTGATGCATCTGCACAACTGCTTTAACATTTCCGTCATCCGGACTCCACTGCCAGGCTTTAATTTCACACAAACCTGACGCACTGGGGTAAGAATATTCTTTAATCTTCATAACAACACTGCCTTTCTTAAATCAGTTTTCATCAATAACAGATGTACAATGAGGACATCTTGTTGCTTCGATATCAATTTCGCTTTTGCAGAAGGGACAAACCTTCGTTGAAGGAGCTTCTTCCTCTTTTTCTTCTTCACGTTTAAGTCCTTTTTCGGCGATAGATGTAATTTTGTTAACTCCTTTAACAATGAAAAATACAATTAACGCCATAATTAAGAAGTTGATGACAGCGGAAATAAATGCACCGTAATCTATGTAGTTTTCGCCGATAAGGTGTATTTTGCCCTGTATCTCGGCACCGCCTATGCAGTTGATAAGCGGATTTATGATATTATCCGTCAGTGAGGTTACGATTGTACTGAAAGCGCCACCGATAATAACGCCCACTGCCAAATCAAGCACATTTCCTTTTGAAATAAATTCTTTGAATTCTTTGAAAAATTTTTTCATATTCTCACCTTTTTCATATTACTTTATTTTATCATATTATTCCAGTTAAATCAAATGACGGAATATATTTTTTGTCCGAAGAATCAAGTTCTTGAAGAAAAACTTTATCAAGTCCCTTTGAAATTGCGTAGTCAACTACCTTATTATATTCTCTTTTGGTAATTTTTCTGTTAATCTCCGGGTAGTTTTCCAGATTACCGCAGGGGGTGTACTGCGCCATTAATGAAAGATATGTGTCCTTCAGCTCATCAGCGATAAAATCCACCGTCTCTTTGGCAGAATTTGTATTTGACGGAAGTATAAGGTGACGGACAATCACACCTTTTTGCATAATTCCTTTATCATTAAACACATCTTTTTTTTGCTGGCGGCGCATTTCGCAAATTGCTTTTTTAGCAGTTTCGGGATAATCCGGCGCACCACAGTAAAGCATTGCCTTATCGGAGCGTGTATATTTAAAATCCGGCAGATAAATATCAACAAGTCCCTCGAGCCGTTTAAGCGTTTCAACACTTTCATAGCCTGAAGAATTATACACTATGGGCACTTTGGGTTTGTATTTTTCAAGCACCTCTGCAATTTTCAGAGCATAATGTGTTGGGTTAACAAGATTAATATTGTTTGCTCCCTGCTCAGCAAGGCTGTCAAAAATCTGTGCCAACTTATCATCGCTGACCTGAATACCTTTGCCGAAATGGCTTATTTCCTCATTCTGGCAAAAGACGCATCCTAAATTACAACCGCTGAAAAACACTGCTCCGCTGCCGTTCTTACCGCTGATGCAGGGCTCCTCCCAAAAATGCAAGGCCGCTCTCGCCAAAACAAAATCCTGCGGACTTTTACAGTACCCCTTGTTTTTACCGCGGTCTATGCCGCATTTTCTCGGACAAATTGAACAAATCATAGCAGTCCCTTATAAATATCGCTTTTTTTGAAAGGTGTTGACGAAGCTATTTCCTTAGCCGCCGTATTTACACTCATTCCGCCCTCAACAAGCTTTTTCGCCTGTTCAATGGCTTCTTCAATAGTGATGTCCTGTTTTTCCTCTTTTTTACCTGCAACAACAAGCACATATTCTCCTCTGGGCTTATTTACTTCATCATACAAATTTACTGCACGGGAAAGCGTTGTATTAACCGTTTCCTCGTGAATTTTTGTAATTTCACGAACCAGCGCAATTTCCCTGTTGCCTAGATATTCATACAAATCATTAAGGGTGTTAATCAGTTTATGAGGCGCTTCATAAAACACCATAGTCCGCTTTTCATCGGAAATTTCCTCCAGATGTTCACGGCGTGATTTTTTACTGACGGACAAAAATCCCTCAAATGTAAATCTCCCGCAATCCATACCCGATAAAGCGAGGGCGGTGGCAAACGCCGTAGGACCGGGCACCGCCTCAACATCAATACCTCTTTCATGGCACAAACGAACCAAATCTTCACCGGGGTCGGATATTGCCGGCATACCGGCGTCCGTAACTATGGCACAGTTTTCGCCCTTTATAATTCTATCGGTAATTATTTCGCCCCTCTGCCTTTTGTTATGCTCAAAATAGCTAACCATATCTTTTTTTATACCAAAATGATTAAGCAGTTTCAGCGTTACACGTGTATCCTCTGCCGCAATAAAATCAACGCTTTCAAGGGTCTGCACCGCACGAGGTGAAAAATCCGACATATTACCTATGGGGGTGCCCACTACATATAATTTTCCGCTCATATATTTATCCTATCTGTCATAGCCATCGGCATAAGAGCCGTAAACCGTCAGCATTTCATCTGTAAATTTACCGTTTTCTTTCTTAATTATCAAATCTTTTTCCACTGTGAGGAATGACTTTGAGCCTTTCTTGCCCTCCACGAGAAACAAAAACGGCTTTTCCCCTGTCTTATCACAGACAAATCTTAATCTTTTAGGTTCAAGCCTGTACCGGCGCATTATTTCCAGCGCATCCACAAGCCTTTCAGGACGGTGGCACATACAAAATCTTCCGCCGAACCTAAGCAGATACACTGACGCCTTAACTGCATCCTCAATATTGCAGCAAACCTCATGGCGTGCAATCTTCGCAGATTCATTCATTGATTCAATACCTGTTTTAACAGGCTTGTACGGCGGATTCATTGTAACCAGAGTAAAACTCTCTGCGCTGAATTCTTTGCTGATTTCACGAAGGTCGCAGAGATGTGGTATAAGCCTGTTTTCAATGGAATTGATGCTTACCGAATGCTTTACCTGTTCATAAGCATTCTGCTGAATATCAAGGCAGTGCACCGGGCTTTGCTCTTTATCCCTAAGCCACAGCATAGGTATTATTCCACACCCTGTGCCCATATCAAGGCAAGTGTCCCTGCGCTTAGGCAAAGCAAAGTAAGCAAGGATAACTGCGTCTGTGCCGAATGTGTGATTTTCACTGACAGCAATTTTTATATCGTCCGACAATCTTTCATAACTATACATCATAATTTTATTATATAATAAAGCAAAAAAATATACAACCATTATTTATTATCACATAAAGAATAAAGCGCGCAGACAATCTGCACGCTTTCGTTTTGAGTTATGTATAAACAATTAGTCCTGTGAAGGAGCGCCTACTGGGCAAACGCCTGCACAAGCGCCGCACTCAATGCAAGTATCTGCATCAATTACAAACTTGCCGTCACCTTCGGTAATAGCGCCTACCGGGCACTCGGCAGCACATGCGCCGCATGAAATACAATCATCAGAAATTTTGTATGCCATAATAACACCTCCTAAGAATAAATCTAAACTTAATATATCAAAATGATACATAAATTGCAAGATATTTTTAAATAAATATACAAAAGTCTATTGCCAAAAAAGTATTATTTTGGTTTTTTGACTATTCTTACCTCATCCCTGTACACAACAACCGGCGCACCGTCGGGCATATTGTCAAGCTGAATTTTAAGCTTTCCTGTAAGAACTGCCCTGTCAACCACTACTCCCCGTCCGTCACGGCAGTCAACCACTGTGCCCACACGCGGAGTAATTTTATTGAGATACTCGTAGGAATTCTGCTCATATTTAAGACAGCACATCAGCCTGCCGCAAGTGCCGCTGATTTTTCCGGGAGAGAGGGAAAGCCCCTGCTCCTTTGCCATTTTTATGGAAACGGAATGAAAATCATTAAGAAATGTAGAACAGCAAAACGGACGTCCGCACACACCGAGACCTCCCAGCATTTTTGCCTCATCCCTTACGCCGATTTGCCTTAATTCAATCCTTGTGTGGAATGTGGCAGCAAGGTCCTTTACAAGTTCACGAAAATCAACTCTACCGTCCGCGGTAAAATAAAATAACATTTTACTGCCGTCAAAGGAACATTCCACATCTGTGAGATCCATTTCAAGATTATGTTCCTCAATCTTTTTCTGACAGATTGAATACGCCTCACGCTCTTTTTCCTTATTCTTTTTTAAGATTTCAACATCTTCCTCAGTGGCAATTCTTTTTATAGGTTTAAGAGGCGGCACCACTTCGTTATCGTTAACCTCTTTAGTATTGGTACAGGCAGTACCGCATTCAATACCTCTGGCAGTTTCAACCACTACTGCGTCGCCCTTTTTTATCTGTGCACCGCAGGGGTCAAAATAGTACATCTTGCCTGCGTCCTTAAAGCGGACGCCAACAACTTTTACCATATAATTAGTTCTCCTTTAGGGTAACGACAATAATCAGAACCACTGTTTATCGTGTGCAGATTTGCCCTTACTCTTCGTTAAAATACTCGGCATACACGAGTATGCCTGTGTTTTGTGCCTTGATTAAGACCAAATCTGCACACGATAAACTGCAAAGCATCAAAAATGCTTGGAGTAAAGATGAGATTTGGTGTCTTGAGATGGCAGCCTTGCTAACGCAAGGCAACAGCGAAAGCGACAAATATCGCTTTCATACTGCATTTTTGACGGGTTCGGATTATTATCGTTACCCTATCTGTTCTGCGCCCGCCTGAGCTCGTAACAGATTTTTGTTATAAGAATCGCATTATTGCCATTTTTAACAGCTAAAACACGTATATTATCACAAGCGTAAATAAGTTTTAAAAGCACTTCACGGCTTAATTTATAAGATAGAGTTTGGGCAATTTCCGCATGCCCCGACATAATATCTGAATTATCGCCGACAAACATTGCATCACGAAAAATTGTTTTAAGCACCAAACAAACTGCTGTAAGAGTGTCACGGTCACGTTCAAAAACGGAACAAGCCGTCAGCAAAGCATACTCATTTTCGTCTGTAAGAGCACTGCAGATATTACAAGCGATTTCATTTATTTTGCTTAATTTTCCGTCGGACAGGCTGTCAACTGCCTTTCCAATATTACCGCCCCATACGCTGACTGCATTTTCAGCAGTTTCATAATCAACATTTTCAATATGCGAGCATATATATTCTGCACCGGTACGACTGTCCGTACCCTCAAGGGTAAAAACGGCGCTTCGTGATAAAACAGTTTCCAGCAGGGCTGATTTTGTATCAACAGTAAGTATAAAAACTGCATACGAGGGGGGTTCCTCAAGTATTTTTAACAGCGCATTCTGCGCCTGCTCCGTCATACACTGGCAGTTACCAAGAATGTAAATTTTATATTCGGCTTCATTTGGACGTATAAAAACGTCATCTCTTATTTGTCTGACTTTATCAACGGAAAAGGAACGCGAACCGCCCGGAGCGGTATATTCGTATAAATCGGGATGAATCCCCTGAATAACCTTGCTGCACTGAGGACACTGCCTGCACGCTCCGCCGTCGGAATTTCTGCAGAACAATTCAAGCGCAAGGGCTTTTGCCAATGTGCGTTTGCCCATACCCTCTGCCCCCTCAAACACAACCGCATGAGGGAGCCTGCCCGACTGTATAAGACGGGATAGATTATCCTTTACCTTTTCATTACCTGCAAAATCAGAAAACAACATAACTAATACTAAATCTTCTTAAATTCTTCCACATTAATTGTAAGAGCAACTGCACCGTATTCTTCTACATTTACTGCCTCTTTAAGCAGCGAGCCATCAACGGTGCTTGTAACATTCTGCTTTTTAACAACTCTTTTTTTAACATTATTTTCAATAATTGAATACACCTGCTGCACCTTATCATCATCAGTACAAATAAGGATTGCAGTATGTCCGTCAACAAGGAACTGTCCTGTGGTTGATATTTTTGTTGCAAAAAACTTTTCTTTAGCGATAGCGTCGAGCACATTCGGTGCGTCTGAATTTGATACGATAGTCATAACAAGTTTCATTAAAATCACTCTTTCTTAATTACGGCATTCTCCGGACGGAATTGCCGACGTTTCATAAAATGTCTAAATATGTTACATATCTAGTCTAATTATATTTCAAATTCAGCCGATTTTTCAAGAATTTACAATCAATTTTAAAACTAAATTAACAATGTTTACAATTCGGATATAATTATTATACAGTTTGTAATTTACAATACAGAAGACAACGCCACGATTACAGGCATTGTAATAATGGAAAATACGCTTGTCTGCCCTACCAATTCCGAGGATAGAGCCGTGTCGTTATCGTATTTTGCGGCATACATAGCCGTATTTGTAGCAACAGGCGCCGCCGCTGAAATTGTAAGGGCTGTCATAATGTTTCCGCTGATTCCGATACACTTAAATACAAAAAGCATAACTACCGGTATTATAACAAGGCGAAGCAGAGAAACAAAATATATTTCTTTCTTAACAAAAATGTTTTTAAAATTACAATTCGCCAGAAACGTACCAAATACAATCATTGCCATAGGCGAATTGCAGGCGCCTACACGCTGCATAACATCTGTTACAAAATCGGGCAAATCCGGCTGAAGCAGAAAAAGCGGAATACCGATTATAACGCTTATAGAGCCGGGATTCAAAAACAAATTTTTAATATTGATTTTTGCGGTTTTACCTGAAATCTGATTAATTCCGTAAGTAAAAGCAAAAATGTTAAATACTGCAACATAGCAGGAGCAGTAAAAAACTCCTTCATCGCCCACAACGCTTTCAGCCAGCGGAAGCGCAAGGAAAGCGGCGTTTGAAAATGTTATTGCATAATGATAAATTCCACGCTGAGCAGGACTTCTCTTTTTAAAAGTCAAAGCAGATATTCTGATACCCAGCAAATGAGTAAGCAGTGCCAGGAAAAACGCAATAACAAGACCTCTTATATGCTCGGTTGTTCTTTCCATTGAGCGAAAGGAATTAATAACGGCAAAAGGAAGTATAAGATTAAAAAGCAAATCAACCAACCTTTTACCGTCAGCCTGAACAAAAATTTTAGTTTTATCGGCAACAAAGCCTATTGCCGCAATAAGATACAAAATTAATACCTGCAAAGCAACAGTCTGCAGATTATCCCAAAACTGAGTAAGCACCTATTTCCTCCGTTTATAAGGTTTTTGCCTCACTGTCTTTTGATATATTATTTTGAAGAAAATATGCAAAAAACGATGTAAACAAAACACACAAGGCAAAGAAATTATCATCAGCGCTGATATAAAAATCCTGATTGCCGGCTGCAAGCATAATCACACGGCAGACAAAATAAAACACGCCTATGTATGAGTACGCCCTGCATACAAAAATGAATCCTTTTTCAGCCACCTTGTCATTTTCCGTCTCAGAAGCAAATTTATAAAAAAAGCACAAAGCGAAAATCATAGCTGCATACTTTATAATAGCGTCTGCGTCAGCAGAAAACTTTACAACATTTGTCAGCACAGTCAGCATTCGGGTAAGCGCCCAACAAAGGGGTGCGGCGTGAAGCGGTTTCAGCGCTCTAAAATCATAATAATTATTTGAATACGAAAGCCCGACACTTACAAAGCAGAAGGACGACAGCAATGCAAAAATACAGATGAAGCACAGCGGAACAAATGTGACAAGCAAAGTATATGCTCCGCTGTCAATGCTCATATACACATTTACACACTGCAACACAAAATCTGCAAAAAAACCTGCCGCCGACAAATAGGCAAAAACACTTATCACCGCAGCACCGCTGTTATCAAAAGCGTGAGAGTAGGCAGCATCTTTTTTGTAAACCGACAGTGCAATAAACAACACCGCCGCCGCAATTATAGCGTACTGTATATAATTATATGTTTTTCCCAAATCCATACGGACACTGAAAAACCTGATTAACACAGATGAAACAAAAAATATCAGGGTAATCAGCCATCCGTTCTTATTAACTTTTACCGGCAAGACTGATCACCTCACCGTTATCTTTCCATTATCGGCACATATTTTCTTGAACGTGAAACGCTCTTGTAGGCAGGACGAATAATTTTGCCTGAAGATGTAAGCTCCTCAATTCTGTGTGCGCTCCATCCGGCAATTCTTGCTACGGCAAACAGCGGAGTATATAAATCCTCCGGAATACCGAGAACTCTGTAAACAAGGCCGGAATACAAATCAACATTGGCGCACATAGTTTTTTCAGTATTGCGCACTTCGCTGAACACCTGAGGAGTAAGCTTTTCTATATTTTCAAGGGTAATAAATTCTTTTTCAAAACCGTGCTCATAGGCAAGTTTTCTGGCGTTTTCTTTAAGAATTACAGCACGGGGATCAGACATTGTATAAACAGCATGACCCATACCGTAAATAAGACCGGAACCATCGCCCTCTTCTTTATTAAGCACCTTTACAAGATAGTCCTTAACCTGACCTTCATCCGTAGAGTCAGGCAACCTTTCCATAATCATTTCCATCTGGTGTGCAACCTTAATATTTGCACCGCCGTGACGGGGGCCTTTAAGAGAGCCTAAGCCCGCTGTAATGGCAGAATATGTATCTGTTCCGCTGGATGTCAGAACACGGGTAGAAAATGTTGAGTTATTACCGCCGCCATGGTCTGCATGAAGCATAAGACAGATATCAAGCAATTTTGCTTCCTCGTGAGTGTACTGCTTATCGGCACGAAGCTGATGCAAAATATACTCAGCTGTTGAAAGTTCCTTCTTGATAGGGTGCAGGAACATTGTTTTATTATAATAGCTTCTTCTCTTAACCTGATAAGCACTATTCATTATCGTGGGAAACTGCGAGATAAGCTGTAATTCCTGGCGCAGAACATTGGGAATTGATATATCATCCGGATCCTCATCAAAAGAATACAATGCCATTACGCAGCGCGCCATTTTATTCATTATATCCTTTGAGGGATGCTTCATTATCAAGTCCTCAATAAACTCCTCCGGCAGGGTACGACATTCGCCAAACACCTCTTTTAATCCCTCAAGCTGAGAAATTGTAGGCAGACTGCCGAAAATAAGCAACCAAACAACCTCTTCAAAACCGAAGCGGTCCTCTTTAATACAATTTTCAATAATGTTTTTAATATTATAACCTCTATATGACAGCTTTCCTTCCTTTGGTACACGCTCACCGTCAAGAACATAATATCCTTCAACGGAACAAATACGTGTAAGACCGGTCATAACACCGGTGCCGTCGCTGTTTCTCAATCCTCTTTTAACATCGTAACGTTCAAAATCATGGGGATTTATCTGGTTATTCTTTCCAAGCTCGCCGCATAAACTTGAAAGAGCATCCATAGAAATGGGTGAAATATAACTGGATGGCATTTTTTATCTCCTTTCGTTACAATATATATTTCAACTAATATTTAAACATAGTTATAAGACTTATATTATACTAAAAAATCAATTTAAAGTCAAGGTGAGCCAAAATGAAGAAAGCACTGATTATTTTTACAATTTTGTTTGCACTGACATTTACTATACCCTTTATATCATCGGTGCAGAGCAGAAACCGTGAAAAAAGCGACGAAATAGTAACAATATTTAACTCTCAGGTTACTGCCGGGGTGAATTATCATTTACCTTTTTAACCTTAGTATCAACCCTAATGTTGAATTTTACAAAGTTTAACTGATTACGCCAATCACTTTTAAGTTTATCATAATACTTGCCGTCGGTCTTTGCCAGATATCTGCCTATCATATACGGATCGGACTTGCTTTTTACACATTTTTCAAAGGCTTTCGTGCACATTGACTTAATCCTTTTCCGGGCAAGTTTCTCTAATATATTGATTTTGGATTGACCAATGGATTCGCTGAATCCCTTTTCAAGCTCGTTTATAACAAGAGTAGCCGAAACATCACAGTTAAAAGTAATTTGGCCATTGTTAACACTTACGCTTTTTTTCGTGCCGGAAGATGTTATTTCAAGTCCTATAACGCCCATTTCGCTGTCCTGCACCAACAGTGTTCCTCCGTCAATTTTGTTATTGATAAACAAAAATCCGAAAGTTTCATAGGCGTTGAGAGTATCAGCATATTTTTCCTTTGAAAAAACAGCAATACCTTTACAGGCAACATTTGTTTTATTTGACGTCAGCACAGGAAAATACACATCGGAGGTGGGATTTGAATACATATTCAAAGCATCGTTAACCGTAACAGTGGCTCCAAGTCCGTTCGCCTCGCCTATCTCAAGCAAATCATATACAGTCTGAGCAGGAATACGTGATTCTCTTTCCTTGTTTCTGATTATATCCTCTGCTTTTTTGTCGCTCATTGCCACGAACACATCAGGACGTCCGTCAATACTTCTGAAGAGATAATTCAGCCCCTCTGTCATATGTTTTTTCGCATAATCTCTACCGAAAACAATAATTTTGTTCTGACCGAAAAACACCTTTTTTGAAAGGGTTTTTGAAGCAGAAGACAGAGCATCGCTTATATTTTTGGCATTTCCGTCAGCAACGGCTGTTATGTTGCCGTTTAGAGCTTCCGAACCTCCTGTTTTTGACAGATTCAGATATTGAATTGTTATCCTTGTTTCATTTTTTGAAAGGTCAACACCCATTCCCTGAACAACGGTCAAATGGCTTAAATTTTGAGTGGGCATACAGCCGCTAAAAGAAAAAGCAATTACAAGTATGCATATTACTACTTTAAAATTTTTCAAGCAATTCTTCACCCTTTTGTTTTTTAATAAAGATAAGAGATATAATAGGAATAATTATACAAAAAATCAGTGCCAATACCATATTTACAGTTTTTGACAAATCGGTCATCATAGTTCCTACATATCCCGTCATAAGCAGACATACAATTCCACTGAGTCCGCTTACGGCAACGCTTTTTGTTTTGTGAGAATACTTTTCAAACATTATGCTTGCGCAATAAAGCAGTACGGAACATTTTAAAAACACACCGAAAATCCAGAAAGCAGTATGAACAATATCAAGACGTGACATACCGCCCAGATACGCCATCTGGAACAGGGTAAAAATCGGAAAAGACTGAAGCGATGCCGAGGCACCCATTACTCCTACGCAAAGTCCCATTAGAACAAATATTGTTAAATATGATGTGCTTAAAGCAGCGAAATACGTTTTTTCCGCCTTTCCGTTAACTCTGTCCGAAAGTGCCAGAAGCACAGCCGGTTCCACGGTGTTTGCGGAAAGTATGAAAACATTTGATGTTATTATACTGTGAGAATTAAGATAAGAAGGGAAAAAATTAATTGCAGAGAAATTTTTAATATTAAAGGCAACGGCAATAATTATGGCAAAAATCAGCAGAGCAGCGTTAAACACACTAAACCTGCCCAAGCCCTCAATTCCCATAGACACCGCATAGCATACGGCAATCAGTATCAGCACAATGAAGAACACAGCGTTTGACTGGGGATGTAGTCTGCTTGAAGCAAAATAAGAAAATCTTGAAATACTCAAAGAGGCAAGATATATAAAATACAGTCCGAAAGCAGGCGAAATCCATTTGTTTTTTAATGGATTTTTATATTTTTTTATACAGAATATAACCGGCATAGACATAATAATGCTTGCCAGATATGACGCAACAATGCTGATAAGCAAATCCGCTGCAAGTTTACCGTTAATAATTGACTGAATATATGTCAGCGTAACAACAAGCCTGGACACGAACAAAATACAAAAAAGCTGATAAGGCGGAATTTTTCCTCTTTTTGCAGGTAAAATGTTATTTTTCAATATCCGTACCCTCCAGTTCAGATACCCTTACACGGCGTTTAGAAAGCTTTTTCCATCCCTGACGAAAAAGAGTATCCCCCAATGCATTAACAGACAGCGGTGAAAAAGGTGCTGAATAGGGAACGCCGTATGGATTTATAATGCAGATATTTATAAAGAGTGCTCCTGCACCCAGTATAATACCATATATACCGGCAATACCGCCTAAAATAATAAATATAATTCTCAGCACAGCAACGCTTTCGTAAAGAGAATAAACCACATAAGATGATATGGCGGTAACGGCAACTACAACGAGCATCGGTGCACCGATAATGCCTGCAGTAACAGTTGCCTCGCCTATTACAATTGCGCCGATAATTGACACCGCATGGCCTATTGATTTCGGAAGACGCAGTCCCGCCTCTCTCATAATTTCATAAAGAATATGAATGAGTATTGCCTCGGTCAGCAGATTAAAAGGCGTTGTAGCTTCGCTTGTTGCTACAATATAAAGCAAGTTTGTCGGTATAAGTTCCTGATGATACGTTCCAACCGCCACATACAGTCCCGGCAGAAATACGGATATCAAAAAGCTGAGATATTTAAGCAACCTGATAAACGTAGCGTAAAACGGAGGATTGTCGTAGTCATCTAGTGATGAAAAAGAGTCAGAAAACAGATAAGGAGTGTACATTACAAAGGGCGTGCCTTCTACCATAACTCCTACTCTGCCCTCCAGCAGTTTTGACGCAAAAACATCAGGTCTTTCCGTATTACCTACGCAGGTAAAAAACGAGGGAACATCCGTATCTATATAAGGGTCTAGACATCCGTAGTCAAGAACGGTATTGAGGTTTGCCGATTTAAGGCGCATTTCAATTTCATTTACAAGCTTTGACTCTGCACGGTTGTCAATATAAGCAATTACAACAGGAGTCTGCGCCGCATTGCCTAATTTTATCTGACGCAGTTTAAGATGGTGTGTTTTAAGCCGTTTTCTCAGCAAAGCCTTGTTGTCGTTTATTGATTCAACAAAGCACTCCTTTGCGCCTTTTACCATTGCTTCGTTAGTAGGATCGTCGGTATTTCGCCTGTTCCAGCCCTGAATACCCAACGCCAGTGCACGACGACATCCGTTAAGATAAAACAGAGCAAATCCGCTCATCAAAAAGTAATAGCAATCCTCAAACGTCTTTGCTTCGTTCATTTCAACAGAGCTGACAACGCATTTTTTAATCAAATCAAAATGCTCTGACGGATTATGAAATTTCAGTTTGCTTTCAAGTATGGGTTTTGTAACCATCTGCGACAACTGCAGGGAATCCACAAGTCCGTCCATAACACAGAAAAAACATTTTTCGCCGTCTATCTGTGCTTCACGCAGAAGAAAGTCGGAACATTCCTTAAAATCATCTTCAAATTTTTTCTTGTTCAGATCATAACTGTTATACAGATTTTCCATATAATCACCGCTATTATTATTGAAAATTATGTGAATATTATTCATCATTTTCCGCAAAATAGTAACGGTGATTTTATGTCAATAATTTTTGTACGTTCTGTTATTATTTACATTCTTGTTGTAATTGCCGTAAGAATTATGGGCAAACGGCAGATAGGCGAGCTTAATCCCCACGAACTTGTAATAACCATACTTATAAGCTCTGTTGCCACGGTACCCTTGCAGGATAATTCAATGCCTCTAACCAATTCAATTATCCCTATTCTTATATTTGTTGCGCTGGAGGTTCTCGGCTCTGCACTGTCAATGAAATCTCTATGGTTCAGAAACTTAATACAGGGCAAGCCTATCATTATTATAAAGGACGGCAAGCTTCAGCAAAAGGATCTTAAAAGGCTAAGATTTACGATAGACGACCTTATGGACTCATTAAGACGGCAGGATGTTTTTGATATTTCACAGGTTGCCTATGCCGTTGTGGAAACCAACGGAAATCTGACAGTGCAGAAAAAATCGGCTTATATGCCACTGACAAGCCTTGATATGAATCTTCCAAAGCAAGAGGCAGTTATGCCTATTACAGTTGTTATTGACGGCAAACCTGTCTCAGAATATTTCGGCTCAACAAAATATTCACAAGCGGAAATTGAAAAACTCGTAAAAGGCACCGGAGTCGATATAAAGGATATCCTGCTGATGACCGTTGATGTCAATTCAAATACTTTTTATATTAAAAAGGAGAACAGCGAAATATGAAAAGAATATGGTTTGCAGTTGCTTTTCTTATTGTTTCCTTTGCGGCATGTTTGTTTGAACAAATTTATATTGACAAGGTGTTTGATAATATAACCGTAAAACTTGACTCCGCCCAGGAATATGCCGAAGCTAAAGACACAAAAAATATGAAAAAGGAAATTGATGAACTGACCTCATACTGGGAAAAAAGCCACATAGTTTTATGTTCAATTGGTGAACATAACGATATTGACGAGCTTTCAACTGAGATAAAATCACTAAACACAAAAAGCGAAGATGAAATCAAAAACGCCCTTGATGAAACAAAGGCGAGAATTGATATATATTATGAAAATCAAAAGCTGACGTTTGCAAATATACTGTAATTTTACGCAGTTTTGATTCTTCCGTCCGACAATTCATAAATTTCATCGCAAAGCACATCCAAATCCTCCTTGTTATGGCTTGCGATAATAATCAATGCGCCGTCGTTTTTTAATTTTAGCAGAAGCTCCCTTATTTTCTTTACAGTTTCCTCATCAAGTGCATTGGTAGGCTCGTCAAGCAAATATAAATCAGGGTGTTCCATAATCGCCTGGGCGATATTCAGCTTTTGCTTCATCCCCAAAGAAAATGCACGGACTTTCTTTTTATTGTCCGGATCAAGTCCCACTGTCTCTATAGCGTTTCTGATATCGCTGTCAGAGGCAATTTTTTTGATTTTTGCAAGAATTTTCAGATTATCAAAGGCTGTGTAATCAGGGAGCATCGTCATATTTTCAATGATAATTCCCACTTTCTCAGGAAATTCAATATCCTTCCCTACCGTCTTGCCGTCAATAACAACTTCACCCTCTGTGGGCAGAATAAGACCGCATATGGCACGCAGAAGCATTGTTTTTCCGCTTCCGTTTCTGCCGTGCAGCCCATATATTTTTCCGCTTTCAAAATGAGCGTTTACATT
>CAYXLH010000008.1:29145-37411 GCA_964465835.1 uncultured Bacteroides sp.
GTCTTTTTTTGATTTCCTTGGTATAGTTTTTAACTTCAATTTTCATAACTTACTCCTTTGGCAATATGTTTAGTTTTTTTATGGATTTAACAGAAAAAACAATAACTGCTATGTTAAGCAGCAATATAATTATCAGTGCAGGGCAAACAGGCGACAGTTTTAACGCTCTTTCAAAGCTTGAATAGTTAACTATATTCACTTTGTTCATTATTTTGTAAAGCGCAATATATTTACCGCCCGGATTATCGGAAATATATTTACTAACCGCTATTCCCTCAAATAACAGCAGTGTATAAAAAATACAAATGCATACAAAGCTCATATCGCTTTGGCTTCTCAGTTCCAAAACAAACTGAATTATCATCAGTAAAAATTTTACTGTAAAAGCAAATATAAATGTTAAAAAGACATATTTAAAACTGATTTCCTGCTTTGATATTAAACAGGTCAATACAATACCGAGCATTGCTGCGATTTGAGCAAAAAATGTCAGAAAAAATATTTTAATTATCTCATACACATATGCTGTTCTGCGAGACTTAATTCTGACAAGTCTGATAAGGTTGTCCGAACGAAAAATGCAATCATTACGTTTGTTTACTATAATGGACAAAACCACAAAATCCAAAACTGTGAACACCAATACAATTATGTTATATTCAAATCCGGCTCCGATAAACTGTGCCTCGCTGAAATGCTGCATTACTGAACCGCATAACAAGCAAAAAATAAAAAGAAAACAAAAATATATTTTATTTTTCATTCGACAGCACATCCTTTTTTATAAATACAAATCTTGCAAGAAGCGATAAAATAAAGACGACAATTACACACTTTGCGGCGTTTACTATGTATTCAAAAGAATCAAACGTACCCTCGCCGAACCATTCGCCGATAAATCCACAGTAATACACCGGAGAAAGTGCAAAGTCAATCATTTGATTAAAAACAGCAAGAATACAATAAACGCCTGCGGTAACAATAAGAGATAAAGCGCTGAAATTGAAAACACCTCTCATAAAAAGCAAAGATAATGCGGTCACAAGATAATATAAAAATAGTTGTATAAAATATAATAAATTACACAAAAAGAATTTACTGTTTATCAGCATAGTAATATCGCTGAAAATCAAACAGTATATTTCGTTAACCGCCACAAGCTCAAACGCAAACAATGCCGTATAGAGCGTACATTCTTTTATTTCTTTTTTTATATATCCGTCTTTTTTATAACGAATAAGCAGCTTTGTATCTGTTTTGCCGATTTGACCAAACAGCATAATCAAAAAATATGCCGTATCTGTAAAGCCTACAATAAAATTAAGATTATTATAACCTCCGCGAGGAGCCATTAAAACTTCTGCAAAATAGTTTAAATCATCAATTTTATTTGTAAAATCAACTTTATATATCGTAAGCGGTATCCATAAAACAGCAAAAAATAGAATATTAATAATATTATTTTTTAAAGTATTATATTTCATCTTTTCTCCTTACAGTTCTGAAATATGCGGCTACGCACAGCAAAAAAACAAAAACAAGATAATAAACTAATGATAAAATTGAGTAATAAAATTCAAATTCCGGTAAAAAGGGCTGGATTATTTCGCCTAATGACAGTTGGGGCGTAGCATACATAATCATCCATATTGCAAAACCTAATATATATGCAATGCGGTTATCGCGGAATATAAAGCAAAGGCACTGACACATTATTCCAATCAGTCCGCAGACAAACATAAAGGATAAGAGATAAACAAAATATGTAAAATAAGGATGATGAACACAATAATACACCATTTTCCCAGAAATCTCATCATCTGCAGTGGAATATTCATTAACGTTCCAATATTCTAATCCGCCAAACCCTTTATTTCCATGGAGAATAATTTGACTTAATATAAAATTAATAATATTAGCAATGAAATTAACTGCAACAGGATAAATAAAGGAATTGGCAATTTTAGCAAAAAAAAGTTGTTTTTTTGAAGCTCGTGTATAATATATACTTGTCATACCGCACTTTATTTCATTTACATATTTTTCACAATAGGCAATGGTAATAAATATAGGCATAAACCATGTATATAAACAGGAAAATTCATAAGTGAAATCTCCTACTCCGATAATGGTTTCAAGAACAGGGTGATTATTCATTTCAGGGTATTTTAATTTACAGGTCAACACATAAAATGAAGAAGCAGCAGCAATAATAACCATAACTGCAAATACTAACCGGCTTTTCGTTGATTTAATAGTTTTTAATATTTCTTCTTTAAGCATAATAACACTTCCTTTTTATTATATTTAACAGACAAACAAAGGCGAAAGCAAGATAACGAACGAGATTAATTAGTTGGTGATTTTCCGGTTTCTTCGTCCCATACACCTTTTACGGCATATATATTATTTGTTACATTATTATCTCTCCCGTAAAGATACACGGTGGCAGGAGAAGCTTTTTGGTATGCAGCATAATACTTTGCCTCCTCGCCTTCTATAACCTTATATTGAATGGAACCAACGTCGTTATTTTTTCCCGAAGCTGTAATAATTCCCAAATAAAACTTTGTAGCAGTTTTTGCCGAGCCGTTCGGATGTGCTTTGGTCGGCTCGTTTGATGACGTCATTTTTACCTTCCATGCGTTATTTACGTCCTTTGTAGAACGCTCTTTCTTATTCTTGTCATGACTGGGTTTCTTCTCTTGCAATATTTCAAAAGAAAAATCAATATTATTATCAACTGCAGCTACAACGGATAGCTGTGCAGTTACTGCTGTAAAGATTACAAGGATTATTGCCCATACAGCCGAATGTCTTAATAATTTCTGTTTCAAAAATTATTCCCCCTTTTAATTTTCATAAATAATATGCTCTTCACCTTTGCTGTCTGTTAAAAGCAATTTTGGATCTTCAGCAGTTATATCGCCAAGTGGATATTCATCTGCAGAATAATATATCATACAAACTTTGAACTCATACTCCGTACCGTCAGTAAGAGTTACTTTACCCGTTTGAATCGGAAATTCTTTGCCGTCAACCGAGGCGCTGACACAATCCTTTGGAACAAAAAAGCCGGAATAATAATTGCCGGAATCATAGCAATCACTTGTATATATAATGTCGGAGGCATTATATTTAAGACTTTCAAGTTTTGTAATATTTACTATTGAATTACCGTTTGACTCTTTGCCGTTCATAAAATTGTATATCTTCAATGCCTGACCGCCCATATTTTTTACATAATTTTCATCAACGGCGCTCACTTTTACTTTAAATTCAGAATCCCCACAGTTATCACTGTACCATGTATTTTCATCATTTTCGGTTTTACCGTTTAAATCTACAAGGTGCATATTAACAGCCAATGCAATCACCGCAGCGGCAACGCCTATTATTGCGATAATTAAATAGACTATTTTTTTTGTTTCAATTTTTTTGTTTTTCATAAAAATCATCTCCAAACTAAATATTTTTGTCTTCTTAATATAACAGCGCAGAATCGGTTTCCCACCGGCAGGGTGCGCTGCACTTTCCTGCCGGCTGTTTCTCCCTCGTTTTAATTATAGAATTTGTCAATAGTTTTTTCAATCAAATTGCAAAAGTGTTGAAAAATTCTGCAAAAAAAGCGAAATCTGTGAACAAAATGTTAACAGATTTCGCCTTTTTTAACAATATTAACAATGTGATTTTTTACAGATTAATTTTCTGCTTCAATTTCTTCGCCTGAAGTGCTATTTTTCTTTTTCGTAAAACCATTAAGAAATGTTGCGATAAATGAAATCAGCATCATAACTGCTACAAAAAATAATACGCAGGAAATAATGGCAAATTTTTTCATCTGCGACTGTGATTCCACAGCCAGTTTCTGATGTCTTTCAGCATTAGTTTTTACATTTGAAATAATCATATCGCCTAACAGGCTGTTGCTTGTATTATCTTTTGCTCTTTCATAGATATTGACGAATTTCATATGTTCATTGTATTCCTGCTTATAATTATTTGCCTGAACGGTAGAATATATGCCGGCGGCAACACAAGCGGCGCAAATTATCGCAATCAAAATCCTTATAATCAGTTTATTTACATTAGTTTTGCTGTTTTCCATAATAATCTCTCCGAATAATTTTTTTATTTATTATAACACATAATAATTTCTCTTGCAATTTATATTATGATATTGTATAATAGCAAATGCAAAAGTTAACAATTAGTTAATACGGAGAGTTGTCCGAGCTGGCCGAAGGAGCACGATTGGAAATCGTGTAAACCGTCAAAGCGGTTTCGAGGGTTCGAATCCCTTGCTCTCCGCCAAAAAGAAAAGAACACCAACAAAGGTGTTCTTTTTTCATATACAATGCAAGGGATTCGAACCAATGCGATATAATTGTGCGAACTGTAAAGTGAAGCAGAATTATTAGAAAAAGGTACAGTGTACCTTTTTCCGCATTAGATACCCGGAGGGTCTTGCTCTCCGCCAAACAAAAATCTGTCCTCGCAAGAGGGCGGATTTTTGTATTGAATAATAAATAATTGATTTTTACAAGTCGGTTTCCCACCGGCAGGAGTGCTCTGCACTTTCCTGCCGGCTGTTTCATCCTCGTTGCTGATTATATAATTTAGTGATAACATTTTCAACAATATTGCAAAAATGTTGAAAAATCCGGCAAAATTGACGAATTCTATGACAAATTGTTAACAAATCGACACGCTTTTCAAAATTTTAATATTAAATTATTCGGTTAATTTTTCTCTAAGTTTCATCAAAAGCGCTTTTTCCCGGCGGGACACCTGCACCTGGGAAATACCCAAATGCTTTGCAGTAACGCATTGGGTATCGCCGTCAAAAAATCTGTATTTTATAAGCAGTTTATCCTGATAGCTGAGAGATGTCATTGCCTGTTGGAGCGAAATTCTGTCAAAAAGTTGTTCGCTGTTGTCAACAGGAATATCAAATTCCTCATCAGAGTCCTCACCACAGAAGTTCAGTGAGATAACAGGATTGATTATATTCAGTATTTCGGACAGCTCGTCCACATCGGTTCCGGTGATTTCTGCCAGTTCACTCAGTGTAGGCTCACGCAGTTCCCTTTTTACAAATTTATCCCTTGCCGACTGAACACGGATAGATTTTTCTTTAAGAGAACGTGATACCTTTATGGGACCACCGTCACGAAAAATACGTTTTATTTCACCCATTATCACCGGCACGGCGTATGTGGAAAAAGCAAAGCCCTTTGACTCATCAAAATTGTCAACTGCTTTTATAAGACCCACACATCCTGCCTGAAACAAGTCGTCATACTCAGCTCCTCTGCCCCTAAAGCGATTTGCAATAGAATGGACAAGACCTATATTATCAACTATTTTCTGCTTTCTGTCTTCTTTTACCATTTTGAACGACCTGTAATTTTTTTAGTAAGCGTTACAGACGTACCCCTGCCGGGCTTTGAGCTAACTTTCATTTTGTCGCAGAAAGACTGCATAACAGTAAACCCGAGACCCGCTCTGTCGCTTCCGCCGGTTGTAAAAAGTGGTTGCATTGCTTCATCAAGATTTTCTATACCTACGCCTTTGTCACGGATTTTAATTTTAACTACTGCATTTTCATATATTGCGCCTGATATGTAAATTTTTCCGCATTTATCACAATAGCCATGGACTATGGCATTTGTAACGGCCTCCGACACGGCGGTTTTCAAATCTGACAATTCCTCAATAGTGGGATCAAGTGGCGTTACAAATGAGGATACCACTACTCTGCAAAATGCCTCGTTAATACTTTTACTGTCAACGCTGAGTTTAAAATCGTTTAATATTTTCATTTTTTAATCTCCTTAATTATTGCTATAGCGCCAAGTCCGGCAAGCTCCATCAGCTTTTTTGTCTGAGGTGTTACATTGCGAATTTCCATTGTGCCGTGGAAATTCTGCATCAGCCGGTATCTTCCCATAACAAGTCCTATACCCGAGGAATCCATAAAAGATACATTTTTAAAATCAAGTATAAGATGCTGTGGCTTTTTAAAGCTTATTGTGTCATCTATACGCTCACGAATATCAGCGCAGGTATGATGGTCTATCTCACCAATCAGGTAGGCTATTATAAGGTTTTTGCTTGACTCTATGGTTACATTCATTACTATCACTCCGAAAAAAAGAAAAATACCAATCTGCTTTTGAATATAACAGATTGGTATAGTGAATTTTGTAGAAATATAAGAATTTTTAAATTAAATTTATAATATCTCTTGCAAGATAGAAAGAACCACATATCAGGAGAAAGCCGTCCTCCTGTTTAAGCAATTCAAGTCCGTGTGGAATTGAATCGGAAGAAACAGTATTAGCACAGTATTTTTTTGCAATATCTGCCAAATCACGGCAGGACATAGAGCGTGGGTTTGAGGGAGTTACGGCAATAATTTTACTGCAAAGAGGTGCAATAACAGACAGATAACCGTCAACATTTTTATCCTTCATCATACCCACAAGAGCGGTGATTTTTCCGCCAGGAAGATTGCTTTTAAGGGCAAGCGCTCCGTCAACATTATGTGCACCGTCAATCATAATATTGCCGATAATCTGCTGTCTTGCAGGAAGCTGAGGCATACAGATTTTTTTTGTATCAACGCCAAGCAGTGACAATGCGGTTTTTGCGGTTTTAATATTATTTTTCATATAACTGCCCTGCTGCAAAATTTTATACAAACTGCTGCCGAGGGCACTGCATTTATCGCTGAACACCTTTTCACAATCGGGATTGGGGTACAAAACACAGGGTCGGTTTTTCTTTATTATTCCCGATTTGTGACAGGCGATTTTTTCAAGAGTATCGCCTAAAAAAGCAGTATGATCAAGGGCAACGCTGGTAATAACGCTGATGGCAGGAGTCGAAATAACATTTGTTGCGTCCTCAAGCCCGCCCATTCCGCATTCCACAACAGCGTAATCAACATTTTTATCGCAGAAATATTTATACATAACAGCGCAGAGAAATTCAAATTCACTGCATTCATTGTCCTTGTATTTTTCAACATAATATGCAAAATCATTCTCGCTGATAAACTGTCCGTCAATCTGTATCTGTTCACGGTAATCGAGCACCCAGGGGGAAGTGAATAAACCTGTTATATATCCGCTTTTCGTCAGCGAATCGGCAATGCAAGCGGACACGGTGCCTTTGCCGTTTGTACCGGCAATATGAATAACTTTAATTTTGTCCTGGGGATTTCCCATTTTTTCAAGGAGGGCGAAGACACGCTCAAGCCCCGGCAAAATGCCGATGCTCTGCTTTTTTAATATTAAATCAAGGGCTTTATTATAATTCATCAGCCTATTTCCTTAATGGATTTATTGAGCTTTTCAATTTTTTCCTCAATCTTAGCAGCGTCATCACGATTTTGCTGAACAACCTTTTCAGGAGCTTTATTAACAAATCCAGGATTACCCAGCTTTTTCATAATAAACGCAAGCTTATCCTCTGCGGCGGCAAGCTCTTTCTGCAGGCGTTTTTTCTCCGCCTCAAAGTCCACAAGCTCACCCAGCGGAATATAAATCTTTGCGTCATTGGTGATAATTGTAACAACATTGCCCAAATCACCGAAGGCATCGCTTACCTGGACATCACCGGCTGATGCAAGACGTTTAACAAATGTTGCACCTTTTTCAAACAACTGAATATTGGAAGTTTCAATATAAACAGTAGCTTTTTTGCTTGGGGGAATATTCATCTCGCCTCTTCTGTTTCTAATAGCACGGATAGCTGTCATCATCTTTTCCATGTCTGACTCGTCATCGGCAAAAGTAAGGCTTTCGTCGAATTCCGGCCACTGTGAAATCATAATTGACTCGCACTCGTGAGGAATTGCCTGATAAATTTCCTCAGTTATAAACGGCATAAAAGGATGAAGCAGTTTAAGAATATCGGTAAGAACAAACACAAGAACTGCCTTAACATTTTCTTTAGCCCTCTCGTCGTCACCCTGAAGTCTGATTTTAGCAATCTCAATATACCAGTCGCAGAAAACATCCCAGATGAAATCGTAAAGCTTCTGAACGGCTATACCAAGCTCGTACTGTTCAAGGTTATCGGTAACATCATTTGCCAAAGTGTTCACCTTTGAGATAATCCATTTATCCTCAATAAGCAAATCTTCTGGCAGTCCGTTATACTTATAATCCTCACCCAGATACATAAGAACAAATCGTGCGGCATTCCACAATTTATTGGCAAAATTACGTGACGCCATAACTTTATCATCAGAGAA
>CAYXLH010000009.1:0-27867 GCA_964465835.1 uncultured Bacteroides sp.
CAAAAGAGAATAAGCTTGAGGTCGTTGTTTTTTGTGACACAAGCCATATTATAAATAACGACTATGCAAAAATAGTAACTGTTTCAAAGGGTGCTGACAGCGTTGATTTTGCACTTGTTAATCAGGTTAACCGAGGTGATATTGTCGTTACACAGGACTACGGACTTTCTGCAATGGTGTTGTCTAAAGGTGGTAAACCTATCACTCAAAATGGGCTTATTATCAATGACAGTAACCTAAATATGCTCCTCACCACAAGGTATGAATCAAAGAAAGCAAGAATGTCCGGTGCGCACCTGAAAGGTCCAAAGAAAAGAACCAACGAAAATGATAAAGCATTCATTGATTCACTGAATAAACTTTTAATGAGGTAAAATTATGATAAAAATTTTTATAACGATAGCGGTAATTTTGATTTTGGCGGCTATTATACTATCCGTTTTGTTTCATTTCGGATTTATTGGTTTTTATCACCCTATGAAAAAGGCTGAAAAGAATCAGATAAAGGTTGCCTGCGTCGGCGACAGCATAACGTTTGGTTGTACCGTTAAAAATTGGCGAAAAAATAACTATCCTGCACTGCTCGGCAGCTTGCTTGGTGAAAAATACTGTGTCAACAATTTTGGTTATACAAACCGCACGGCGATAAAAGACGCTGATTATCCCTATACAAATGAAAAATTATATCAGCAGAGCCTTGATTTTCAACCTGATATTGTTGTGATTATGCTTGGCTCAAACGATTCAAAGAAAAATAACTGGAATAAAGAAAAATTTGTCAAGGATTACTGTGAGATTATCGGTAGTTATCTGCAACTTGAATCATTGCCGAAAGTATATGTGCTTGCTCCGCCTCCGCTTTTTGAGGTCAGGGGAAAGGTGATGTGGCAGTTAAGAAAAGATGTTATGGCTGACGAAATTTACCCCGCCGTAAGAGAGATTGCCGATAAAATGGGTGTTCGTTACATAGACATGTACAGTGTTTTTGAAAATAAAAAAGAGCTGTTTTCAGACGGCGTTCACCCGAATGCAAAGGGCAGTAAGCTCTTTGCACAAACGGTATATGAGGCAATTTGCAAGGATATAAATTGATTTGAAGCAATAAAATAAAAAGGTAGATGCATGGTGGAGTTCCATGTATCTACCCTTATTTTATTATTGCACCTTATTATATTTTAGTACAAAGAACCATCGTTTTGCGGCACAAATTTTACTGGAAATCAAAAACATTAACCCAGGAGTCAAGAAGTTCTTTTTCACCGGGGATATTTTTAATGCTTTCAGAGCAGGCAACAATAGGCATCCATTGCTGAACAAGCTGGATAGGAATATCAGCCTTTTTACAGAACAGTTTAAGATACTTGTCTGCCAATTCCTTTTTGCCCTCAAGATTGAATACAAGATATGTTCTTGCGGCGTCTGCAGAGGCGTTGCCCTGTGTGGCGTGCGCCCAGTCTATTACGTAATAATCGCCGTCCGGAGTAACAATAATGTTAGAGGGATTGTAATCGCCGTGAAGCACCTTTTTGTGAGTTTTCATACCCTCAAGACGATTGTGCAAATCGTATCTGACAGTTGCCTCGTAATCTGACGCACTTATCTTTGTGTGCATTTTATCCTTTATTTTATTAAGATGGGGTGCACGCTGGCTGAAAATCTCAAGCTGCAGGTCAACAAATTTTTCGAGATATTCATCTTCTTTTTCAGGGCTTTCTTCCATCAGTTCTTCAAGAGTTCTGCCCTCAATATACGTTGAAGTGATAGCCCATTTTCCGTCAATCTTTTCAACATCAAGAAGCTCGGGAGTTTTAATATCCGTTTCCTCAATTCTGGCAAGGTTAAGTGCCTCGTTGAGTACGTCCGCCTTTGAAAAGCTCTCGTCAAAAATTTTAATTAATTTATCACCCTCGCGTCGTATTTCCTTGTGGGGTCTTTTTTTAATTGTTGTCATATTGACACCTCCTATATCTGTATTATACTTTAACATATTGCATAAATCAATAGGTATAAAGTAAAATATTTTTAAACAATATGAACAATAATATAAAAATATTGCATTTGTGTATAAAAAACAACATTGACAAAATTTATTATCAGTGTTACTATGTACATAGTATAACTATGTAATAATGCAAACGAGGTGTAATTATGAAGATTAATAAGGAGCTTATGAAAGGCAGTACGCCGATGATGGTTTTGTCGGTAATCGCAGGGGAGGATATGTACGGCTACAAAATAATTAAGGAATTAGAGGAGAGAAGTGAAAACACCTTTTGCCTTAAGGAAGGCACATTGTACCCTATTCTGCACGCCTTGGAGGACGGCGGCTTTGTGGATTCCTACTGGGTTGATATGGGCAGTAAAAAACGCAAATACTACAAGATTACCCGCAAGGGAAAATCTGCCCTTAAAGAGAAAAAGCAGGAGTGGCAGGAGTATTCAACTGCTGTCAGCAAGGTGTTGAGCTTTGCGTAAATCGGGGGACTTTTATGCGTAACAGTAAATACATAGACAGTGTACTGTCCCATATTAAAAACAAGGGCAGTCACCGTGAGATACAGGAAGAGCTGTACGACCATATTGATGAAAAGGACAGGTTCTTTGAGAAAATAGGATACGACAGTGTCTCGGCACAGGAAAAAACCGAGGAGGCAATGGGTGACGGCGATATTGTCGGCGAGCAGCTTGATATGCAGACCGGAAGACGGGCAAGAAACGTGGTTTATGTAATTATTGCTCTGTTTGGCATGGCCATAAGTGTTTGGTTCGGCGCAGTGGCATTTATTATATGCCTGCGGATTGTGAATATATTTATTCATCATTTGTTGATTTTATTATACTTGCAGTAATTACGGTATTTTCTTTAATTAATGTACTTATCGGAATAAAAAGAAAGCGTGCATTAAATCTTGTTGCAGGGTGTATAATTCCTATATGGCACGTTGAACTTTGGCTCCATAGATTTTCGGATTCCATTTCTCTTTTAATTATACACGAAAATCCAGGGATATTATTTTATTCATCTTTTTATAATTGGAAATATTATGGTGTTGTTGAATGTTTTTTGATTGCGGTATATGGGGCACTGTTTATTTTCGGTATAGTTTACAGGTTTAGATCAAAGAATCTTGTCAACACAAAACGTGACTTGAAAATAAAGAATTTTCTTGTGACGGCGGTAAGATGCTTTATTGCGGTGACGCTGATTTATACCGTGATTATGACGGTAAATCTAATAGTTTACAAGGACAGAGCCGTAAGTGAGGCAACCGAGAGGATTGTTACTTCTGAAGAAAAAATGATTAATAACATTGACCGCTTTATGACTACTGACAAGGCCAAGGTGATAGAGTCTGCAAAAAGCGTTTTCGGTGAAAAAAATTATTTGTTTTATGATGACAGCCTTGAAAATTACAAAGCAGATGAAAAGGATATTCGCTATCCTTTTTCCGTATGGATTTATGCTCATTCAGATGAAAATTCGGATAAGCTGTATATGAGCACTTATTTTGACTTGGATGACCCATTTTATAGGAATGATTCATTGTATATTGATTATCGCTGTGAGCTAAAAGACGGAGATATAAATAAAAATATGAAGATAACCGACGCACCGTTACCCACAGATGTAATATATGAATACAACGAGGATTTCTGCACTGTATCTTTTTATTATCCTAATGAAAAGAAAATTGTATTTGTATACAACGAAAGCACAGGGGAATTTATGCTTGCTGACACGCATATAAAATATGATAAAAGCATTGCACCGTCAAAGCGGTATGAGACACAATTAAAAAATGCACTGATGAATACAAGCATTATGTCGGATTTTGACACGGCGGAAATAAAGATAACTTCAATTATACAAAGCAGTATGACTGATAGTAATGTATATAAAATAAATGTCAAATTTTCGGATTCAGGAGATTTTGAAAATTATTTGGATTATTCAGCTTATACGGTAATCGTATATATGAATGGTGACGAAATGAATATACTGTCATGTGAACAGCATTAGTTAATAAAATACCTCTGCAGAAAATTATTTCCTGCAGAGGTAAAGAATCCCTCAGTCTGCTTCGCAGCCGGATCCCTTTAACAAGGGAGCCTTATGGGTTGGGGGTTTATATTATTTTGCCATTTCGGCTCTGGCTTCCTTGATACGCTGAACAAAGATTTTGCCTGTTTCGGTAATCTTGTCGTAATCGCCTGTTTTTGCACCTGCGATAAGCGATGAGCCGGCACCGCAGGCAATGGCGCCTGCCTTAATCCAATCCTTAACA
Source organism: uncultured Bacteroides sp. (assembly GCA_964465835.1). Lineage (GTDB taxonomy): Bacteria > Bacillota > Clostridia > Oscillospirales > Acutalibacteraceae > Eubacterium_R. The sequence continues at coordinate 4,287 of CAYXLH010000009.1, forward strand.
TTGTCAATGTCAACTCCGCCGGAGGGCATCATTACTGCGTTGGGAATAGGACCGTGAATATCTTTGATAAATCTTGGACCTGCTATATCGCCGGGGAATACTTTAAGCACGTCGGCACCGCATTCCATAGCGGCAACTGCCTCGGTGGGAGTGTAGATGCCGGGCATTGAGGGAACACCGTAGCGGTTACAGCACTTAACTGTTTCCGGGTCAAAGTACGGAGCAACAATATACTCTGCGCCTGCAAGAATTGCAATACGTGCAGTGGCAGCGTCCATAACGGTGCCTGCGCCGATGATGATTTCACCTGATGAATATTTTGCCCTCATAGCTTCAATAAGCTTGTCTGCGTGAGGAACTGTAAAGGTAAGCTCAATAGCGGCAACTCCGCCGGCAATACAGGCATCTGTGATTTTTTCAGCCTGCTCTATTGATGTGGCACGGACAACGGCAACAATGCCCACGTCCTGAATTTTTGCTAAGGTTTCAATTTTATTTGACATAATTAAATCTCCTAATAAGTAATTTTGAAGTGAGGGACGACCTCACTGTTATTTTATCTCTGCACTCTTGCGCCTGCGCCGTTAACTTTTGCCTCAACCTCTTTAAGAGAAGCCATTGAGGTGTCGCCGGGAGTTGTCATAGCAAGTGCGCCGTGAACAACACCGTAATTAACTGCTTTTTGGGGGTCCTGGTAAGTCATAAGGCCGTAGATAAGACCTGACGCAAAGGAATCGCCGCCGCCTACACGGTCAAGAATTTCAAGTCCGGGATATTCAAGCGAATTGTGGATTTTTCCGTCTGCCCAGCAGATTGCCTTCCAGTCGTTTACGGTAGCGGTTTTTACTGTACGAAGCGTTGTAGCAATAACTTTGAAGTTGGGATAAGCCTTTGTCACGGTTTCAATCATTTTGTAATAACCGTCCATATTCAATTCTTTAAGGTCAGCGTCGTTGCCCTCTACCTCAAAGCCCAGGGAAGCGGTAAAGTCTTCCTCATTTCCAATCATAACGTCAACGTATTTTGCAATTTCTCTGTTAACTTTCTGCGCTTTTGCCTGACCACCGATATCCTTCCAAAGTGACGGACGGTAGTTAAGGTCGTAGGATACAACTGTGCCGTACTGCTTTGCCTTTTTAACAGCTTCAATTACTGTTTCGGCGGCAGTTTCGCTTAAAGCGGCATAAATTCCGCCGGTATGGAGCCAGCGAACACCGAGGGTGCCGAAAATGTAATCCCAGTCAATGTCACCGGGTTTAATTTGTGATGCAGCGGTGTTGCCTCTGTCGGAGGCACCTACTGCACCTCTGATGCCGAAGCCTCTTTCGGTAAAATTAATACCGTTTCTCACGGTTCTGCCTATTCCGTCGTAAGGAACCCATTTGATGAGAGAAGTGTCAACTCCACCTTGGAGAATAAGGTCCTCCATAAGATAGCCGATTTCATTTTCCGCAAAGGCGGTAACAACGGAGGTTTTAAGGCCGAAGCAACGGCGCAGGCCTCTTGCTACATTATATTCTCCGCCGCCCTCCCAGGCACGGAATGAACGGGAAGTTTTAATTCTGCCCTCGCCGGGGTCAAGACGAAGCATAATTTCGCCCAGAGAAATTTCATCAAATGTACATTCTTCTTTAGGTCTTAATTTTAAATCCATTTTTATTCCTCCTGCATTAAAATCCAAAATAATTTATTGCGTTGTTATAGCATATGCCGCATACGATTTCTTTAACCAAATCTTCATCGTAGGCGTACCAGCCGTCTTCAATCCATCTGCCCAGCAGACGGCACATAATGCGCCTGAAATACTCGTGTCTGCCGTAGGAAGTAAATGAGCGTGAATCGGTTTCCATACCGATAAATTTACCTAAAACGCCTAAGTTGCCGAGAGATTTCATCTGGTTTGTCATACCGTCCATTGTGTCAAGAAACCACCAGGCAGGGCCGAACTGAATTTTTGACTGTGTTTCGGCGCCCTGGAAATTGCCCAGCATTGTTGCAAGAACTGTGTTATCCTTGTCGTTAAGATTAAACAAAACGGTTTTGGGAAGTTTATCCTCAATGCACAGCGCATCAAGAAAATGTGAGAGGGGTTTTGCAATTTCGCCGTCATCAACAGAATCAAAGCCTGTGTCGGCACCCAGTAGATTAAACATTTTTGTGTTGTTGTTACGCATTGCGCCGATATGAATTTCCATAGTCCAGCCCAGCTGATGATATTTTCTGCCTAAAGCCAGCATAACGGCGGTTTTGTATGCGTCGCTTTCACGCTGAGTGATTTTTTCACACAGCATTGCTTTTTTGAAAGCAGAGTCAATTTCGTCATCATCTGCAGCTACATAAGGGGGACAGTCAAATGCGTGGTCGGATACCTTACAGCCTGTCTCGTTGAAATAATCCGCACGTTTTTCCAAAGCGGTGATAACGTCTTTGTATGATTTTATTTCAATATCTGCACTGTTGGCAAGTGTTTTAATATATTCTGCAAATCCATCGGCAGTGATGTTAAGCGCCTTGTCGGGACGAAATCCCGGAAGCACCCTGCAATCAAAACCCTTTTCCTGCGCTAAAAGCTTATGATACTTTAAGTTGTCAGCTGGGTCGTCAGTGGTGCACACTATTTTTACATTGGATTTTGCAATAAGGCTTTGAGGGCGAAAATCACCTTCGGCGATTACTTTGTTAGCCCTATCGTAAATTTCATCTGCGGTTTTTGCGTTAAGAGGAGTATCAATTCCAAAATAACGCTGAAGCTCAATATGAGCCCAATGGTAAAGGGGATTGCCTATGCAATACTGCAAAGTGTATGCAAATTTTTCAAATTTTTCTTTCGGCGAAGCACTGCCTGTACAATATTTTTCATCAACGCCGCAGGAGCGCATTGCCCTCCATTTATAATGGTCGCCGCTGAGCCATAGCTGAGAAATATCAGAGGGCTGTTGGTTCTCGTAAATCTCTTTGGGGCTCAGGTGGCAGTGATAGTCGCAAATTGGCATATTTTCAGCGAAATCGTGAAAAAGTTTTTTCGCAGCAGGGGTATCAAGAAGAAATTCCCTGTCCATAAAATTGTTCATAACCGACCTCCCTAATTATAATCGGCTTTATTATATACCTTATTTATTTGTATTTCAACATAAAATATATTATGTTTTTAATTTTATATAAGATAAATTTGTATCTTTATTCTTTCTTTGATTTATATTAATAATTAATATATTGATTTTGCGGCAGTTACACTGTATAATTATATTATAAAATTATATTTGACGGAAAGGGAGTAAATATTATGATTTGTCCGAATTGCGGAAGAGAATTGGCAGAGGGTGAGGTTTGCGTTTGTCAGCAGGATAATGCACAGAGCGCGCCTTACGAACAGCCTGCAAATAACTTTAATCCATACACAGGCGAGCCTGTAAACAATCAGGGTAATTTTGACCCATATACAGGAGAACCGATAAACAATCAGCCCCAGGGCGGCTACGACCCCAACACAGGAGCGCCGATAAACGGTTACTATCCCGGAAATGCTCCGCAGCAACCGATTTATCCTGCCGAGATTCCTGCAAGAACTGATTATCCAGAGGGATATAAGATAAAGAAAAAGTATGTTGCAGTTCTTCTTGCATTTTTCCTGGGTCAGTTCGGTATTAACAATTTCTATCTCGGCGACAGCACAAAGGGTATTGTAAAGATCCTTCTTACAACAGTAGGCACTGTTTTTGTGGGATTAGGTCCTCTTGCAAGCACAATCTGGTCTATTGTTGAGACTGTTCAGCTTCTTACAGAGACTATTGACCGTGACTCACAGGGATATAAAATCCAGACATATGAAGATGTGCTTGAAAAATATTGTTCTAACAAAGATTAATCAAAACAATAACAGAAAATCCGCTCGGTAATTCCGGGCGGATTTGTTTTATAATTTTGTATAACTTTATTTTGCGAATATCAGGAAATAGCCGATAACGATTATGCCAAGGATAATTCTGTACCAGCCGAAAGCCTTGAAATCGTGTTTTTTAATGTAGCCCATAAGAAATTTGATAGCAAGAATTGATACAAAAAAGGCAGTTACAAGTCCGACAAAAAGGATTAAAAGCTCAGCAGAGGTAAAATCAAATCCAAATTTTACAAGTTTAAGAGCGCTGGCGCCGAACATTACCGGCACAGCCAGGAAGAAAGTGTATTCCGCCGCAACTGTACGGGATACGCCGATTAGTATTGCGCCGAGAATTGTTGCGCCGGAGCGTGAGGTGCCCGGGAAAACGGCGGCAATAAGCTGAAACATACCAATAATAAGCGCAGAGGTGTAAGTAAGTTCAGAAATGGAATTTATTTTCGCCTCTTTTTTCTTGTTAACGTTTTCTATTACGATAAACAGCACGCCGAAGAGGATAAGCATAATTGATACTGTCTGCCAGTTATAGAAAAGTTTGTTGATTTTATCATCAAGTAACAGTCCTACAACGGCGGCGGGAATACAGGAAACAACTACTTTAAACCACATCTGCCAGATATCTTTTTTAGGATAGATTTTTTTATCCTTAATTCCGAAAGGCCACAGCTTGCCCCAATACAGCACGACTACCGCAAGGATAGCCCCCAACTGAATGACAACCAAAAACATTTCTTTAAATTCATCGCTGACATTAAGATGAAGAAATTCATCTACAAGAATCATATGTCCCGTTGAACTGATAGGCAGCCATTCGGTAATGCCCTCTACAACGCCGAGGACAAACGCCTTTATTATTTCAATTAAAGTCTGCATTGCAAAAACTCCCTTAAATTTTATACATTGATTATATCAAATGGACAAACAGGTATGCAATAGATTTTACATAAAAATTACATTTGTTCAAAATATACACAAAATCTGAATAAAAGGCAAAAAATAAATTTATTTTGGCGATTTACCGTCCGATTATGCATTAAAAGTGAATAAAAACGGCATTTTCCACCCTATTAGTGAAGAGAGTTTTATCTCTTCGGCGATTTTCTGCTGAGAAAATAAAGACAGGAGGTACGAAATGGCAGGAAGAAAAAAGAGCGTTCAGGAAAAAGTCAGTGACGGACTGGCAAAGCTTGCATTCGGAAGTACGGCCGATGCTGTATCGCTTTTGTTCCTGGACGAAAATACAGCCCTTGAAAAACTGCCGAAGCTTAATCTTTTTAACGTCAGTGAAATTAAACGGCCTAAAGGCGGCGGAATGGAGATTAAGTTTTTTGACAGAATTAAGGCGTGTGAGAAATTAAGAGAGGCGGCTGCCGGTAAAGGCGACGAGGGTTTAAGTTTTTACGAAGCACTTGAAAAAAGCGCTGAAAACGCAGCAAGCGGTATTGCAGATGATTAAGTTTACACCTTTTTCAAAAAAGCAGTTAATCACTCTTAACTGGTGGTGCAAAAACAATCCTCTAAGCACAAAAAACGGGATAATTTGCGACGGAGCGGTGCGTTCGGGGAAAACGCTGTGCATGTCGCTGTCCTTTGTGAGCTGGGCGTTTTATGCTTTCAGTGATACGTCTTTTGCCCTGTGTGGAAAAACAATAGCTTCGCTCAGGCGAAATGTGGTAACGCCTCTTATTCCTGTGCTGGAGTCGCTGGGGTTTAATACAGAGGAGAAGCTGAGCCGCAATTATCTGGAAATCAGCAAGGGGGGACGGAGAAACAGATTTTACCTTTTCGGCGGAAGAGACGAGTCCTCCGCTTCGCTGATACAGGGTATGACCCTGGGAGGTGTTCTGCTGGACGAGGCGGCACTTATGCCCCGTTCATTTGTAGAACAGGCGCTGGCGAGATGTTCTTTGGAAAACGCAAAGTTCTGGTTTAACTGTAACCCGGAGCACCCCTATCACTGGTTTTATAACGAGTGGATTAAAAAGGCTCAGGAAAAGAATATGGTTTATCTCCATTTTACTATGGACGATAACCCCTCACTGTCACAGCAGGTAAAAAATCGCTATAAAAATCTTTATTCGGGAGCGTTTTATCAGCGTTTTATTGAGGGTAAATGGGTTGCGGCAGACGGTCTGGTTTATCCGATGTTTAATCCAAAATACAATGTAAAGGACGGTTTGAACTTTACCGAATACTATATGTCCTGCGATTACGGAACGGTTAATCCATTTTCACTGGGCCTTTGGGGTCACTCAAGTGACGGCTGGTACAGGATGGATGAGTATTATCATTCATCAAGGGATAAGGGTGTTCAGTTAACCGACGAGGAATATTATGCACGGCTTGAAAAACTGGCAGGGGACAGGAACATTACGGCGGTGATTATTGACCCATCCGCTGCCTCGTTTATTGAAACGGTGCGCCGGCACGGTAAGTACAAGGTAATCAAGGCCGATAACGATGTGCTCAAAGGCATAAACGAGGTGTGCAGGGCGCTTAAGGAGAGGGAGATATACATTTCTCCCAAATGCACCGACACGCTCAGGGAATTTACAATGTACCGCTGGGATAACGATATACGCCGTGACGCTCCCAAAAAAGAAAACGATCACGCTATGGACGATATAAGGTATTTTGTCAGCACTGTTATTAACAGGCTTCAGGAAGATTATTCATTCTCCATAGCAGTTGAAAGGAAGTGACTCTTTGAGCATTTTTGCCCGAAGTAAGAAAAGCAGCGACGTGCCGGATTCTGCCTGCGTTGTACAGACGGGAAATACGGCAGGGCATCCTTTTTGGCAGCTTAACGGATACACACCGCTGTCAGACGGCACCGATTCGCTGTATTACGCTCTGCGTGAGGGCGTTCCTATTGTTGACAGTGCAATCAACAAGATTGTAAGGCTTATCGGAGGCTTTACCTTTGAAACAGGCAATGAAAATCTTGACAGGGAAATGAGCGAATTTTTTGACACGGTAAATGTTGGCGGAAATCAGCAGGGCATACAGAGCTTTGCGGACGGATTTTTTGACCAGCTTCTCACCTGCGGAACGGCTATTGGTGAGATTGTTGCGGATGAAAACGGAATTTACGCCCTTTATAACGGCGAGACACGTTCTGTTGAGGTAAAGCGCAGTCAAAACGGCATTGATCTGGAATTTTACAATTCCTCCGGCTGTGCTCCTGCGCCTGTTAAAAACCCGGAACTTATTTTGTTTGCGGTGCTTAATCCTAAACCCGGTAAAATTGCCGGCACGGGACTTTTGCAGGGTTTGCCGTTTGTGTGTGATATACTGCTTAAAATCTATAACACAATAGGCACAAACTGGGAGAGAGTCGGCAATCTGAGGTACGCTGTTACCTATAAACCACAAAACGACTCCGCCGACAAGGCTTTTGCCAGGGAACGTGCCAATCAGATGGCGCAGGCATGGAAAGACGCTATGAGCTCAAAAGACAGTGTTAAGGACTTTGTTGCCGTAGGCGATGTAAATGTAAAGGTAATCGGTGCAGATAATCAGGTGCTTGACAGCGAGGTGCCTGTTCGTCAGATGTTAGAGCAGATTATTGCAAAAACGGGGCTTATGCCCTATATGTTCGGACTTAGCTGGTCCACAACCGAACGTATGAGTCAGCAGCAGGCGGATATTCTGACAACCGAGCTTAAAGCGTACCGCCGTATTATCACTCCGATACTTAAAAAAATCGGCGATACGTATTTGAGACTGAATGGTATTTCTTCATCTGTAAACGTTGTATGGGATGATATTACGCTGCAGGACCAGACCCAGATTGCTCAGGCGAATTTTTATAATGCCAGGGCACAGCAAATTATCAAGGAGGATGAATGATGACGGCTTTAGGTGTTGAAAAAAGCACTTCCCTTTGCGACGAAGATTATGAAAAGATATGCAGATATACGCAAAAGGATTTTGACAGGGAGGAGATTTTTGTATTTAACGTAAATCTTTGCAGCAACGATATTGACAGAGATTACGAAAAATTTTCACTTTCTGCTCTTAACGAGATGCAACCGCTGTTTGAGGGAAAGACGGGAATTTCCGACCACTCTATGAAAAGCTGCGACCAGATTGCCAGAATTTTTGACACCCGCGTTGAAAAGCAGGAGGGATGTAAAACCGCCGACGGCGAAGATTTGTATTTCCTCAAAGCAAAAGCGTATATGGTGAGAAACGACGATAATGCAGGCATTATCCGTGACATTGAAGCAGGAATAAAAAAAGAGGTTTCCGTTTCCTGCTCAATGAGAAGCCGTATATGTTCCGTTTGCGGCAAGGATTCAAGAACGTCGGGATGCAGCCATATTGCAGGCAAATCTTACGGCTCAAAGCAGTGTTATTTTACACTGTCTGACCCGGGGGATGCATATGAGTGGAGTTTTGTAGCGGTGCCTGCCCAGCGTAACGCAGGCGTAACAAAATCGTTTCATTTAAAGGGGGATGAAGCATTGGAAAACATAATTAAAACAATTAAATCTGCCGACGGCGATTTAACTGTCACAAAAGCGCAGATGAGGGAGCTTTCGGATTATATTACCTCTCTTGAGGAGGATTCACAGATTGCAGGACAGTACAGAGAGGAACTTGTTAAAGAGGTGACTAAACTGTTTTGCAGAGCGCTTCCCACGGTAGAAACAAAGTTGTTTTCCTCTCTTGTTGGGGTTATGACGGCTAAGGAACTGATCTCTTTCAGGGACAGCCTTAAAAAGAGCGCAGACAGCATGCCGCCCAAGCCTCAGCTTGCAGGAAAACCGGCAAAAAATCAAAATAAAAATTCACAATTCAGAATTTAATTATTATTCAGGAGGATTATTATGAGTATTTCTTTTAACGGATATAAAACAGATGTTTTGACTTTTGAAAACGAAAACGCAAAAATTTCATATCCAGTAACAGTAAATGCAGCTTCAAAAGCTGTTAAAGCAGCGGCTGAAAGCGATTTTATCGGAGTGTGCGTAATTGAAAGAAACGGTCTTGCAGGCGTGCAGACCGATGGTTATGTGGAGATGAACTATTCATCAACGGCACCGGGTACGGGTGTGGCTTATCTCGTTTCGGACGGTAACGGTGGAGTTAAGGTTCCGTCTTCATCTTCAAATGCAAAGAAAGCATACAAGGTGCTGAAAGTTGATACGTCAAATAAAATCGTAGGGTTTATTCTTTAATTCAGGAGGTAAAATTATATGTCATACGATAACATTAAACTTGAAAAAGGACTTTATACAACCGGCAAAGGCTTTACAAAATCTCTTGAAGAGCTTGATCCGTCGGAAAATTACATAGGTACAGAGCTTGAGGGCCTTGACGCTTATCAGCGCCAGCTTAAGCGCTTTGATATCAAGGTGTCGGGCGCAGGTTCTGACAGTGTTTCAAAGTTTTTCCAGACAACGGATTCTTCCGCCCTTTTTCCGGAATACGTTTCAAGAGCAGTAAGACAGGGTATGGAAGAAAACGATATTCTCAGCAAAATTGTTGCATCAACAACAAACATTGATTCTCTTGATTACAGAGCTATTGAAAGCGTGCCCCTTGACGAGGATAAGGAACTTACCGATGTGGCGGAGGGCGCGCAGATTCCACAGACTGTAATCCGTACCAAGGAAACGCTTACACCTCTTAAAAAGAGAGGAAGAATGCTGATTGCATCTTATGAGGCTATTAAGTTTCAGAAGCTTGACGTGTTTACCGTTACTCTTAAGCAGATTGGTGCATATATTGCAAAAAGTCAGGTTAAGGATGCCATTGATGCTATATGTGACGGAGGCCTTGAAGTTTTGAATGTTCAGGGTGATGAGGTTGCATACAGCGATTTGGTTAATCTTTGGAATTCATTTTCTCCTTATAGTCTTACAACCATTCTTGCCGGTCCTGATGAGGTTGCCAAGCTTCTTAATATGAGTGAATTTAAAGATTCTTTCGCAGGTCTTAATTTCCATGCCACAGGAAATATGATTACTCCTTTGGGTGCAGAATTAGTTAAGGTTGAGCATATCAGCAACGGCTTCCTCGGCCTTGATAAAAATTGTGCCGTTGAAAAGATTCAGGCAGGGGAAATTATGACTGATTTTGACAAGCTTATTGACCGTCAGCTTGAAAGAGCCGCCGTTACAAGCATTGCAGGATTTTCAAAAATTTTCGGCGGTGCTTCAAAGCTTCTCAGCGTATAATTTTTAATTATCTGAAAAGGAGGAAAGGCAGTGATAAGCATTGACAGAGTTGAGGATATTCTGCGTGCGGTATGCGATTATGACGACAGTGATATGGAACGTTTCAAAGTTATAATTGATGCCGCAGTGTCCTCTGCTGAAAAAAAAGCGGCCGATGAAAGTCTGCACAGTGACGAAAGAATAGTGATGCTGGCGGCGGCGCAGGCGAATTATTCAGTGTGTCTTGCGGCAGGTACGGATGATATTACCTCCTTTACCGCCGGCGATATAAGTCTGAGCCGGGGCAGTGATGCTATAAGCCGAGCAAAACTATTTTTGCAGCAGGCTCAGGAACAGTGCGCATCAATCATCGGCGACAGCGGTTTTGCTTTTATTGATGTCTGATTGTTATGGATTACAGCAAGGAATGTAAAAAATATCTTCAAAAGCTCGGTCAGAGCGTTATCGTAACCGACGGCGGCAAGGTTATTAGACTTCACGCCGTAATAATTCAAACCTGGAGAAAAAACAAATCCAGGTTTGAGGATACGGTAACCGAAATCGGCAGAGCAAGAAAAGATTATTATCAGTATATCGGGCCGGCAGATGTGGATATCTGTGCTTTTAACGATGATGCACGGCTTGAATGCGACGGTGTAAAATATGCATTTTTGAAAAAAGAATGCGTTAAAGCTGGCGACAGGGCACAGTTTTACACAGGTATGATGAAGCGTATTTATGAGGAGGACCCGGATGAATCTTTATAGTATAACTCAGAGTTTTGCCGAAAAACTGAAAGAGAGTAAAATATCGGACGGTGCAAAGATTATCAGCGCATATCCGGTAAGCATTAAACCCACCTTTCCAAAGAAGCCGTTTATAGCGGTGGCAGCAGGGGAAATTGAAGCAGAGAATATATCTCTGGGTGATTGCAGCGTATATGGTACGGTATGCCTTATTGCCGATATATACGTGCCACAAAATATGGATTCTTCTCTGCTTTTCACACTTGCACGCCAAGTGTTTAAAAGAGCTCAGGACTACTGTGCTTTCGGTATTTCAATGTCGCAGGTTAAATATGATTCCGCCTGCAACTGCCTTTGGGTAAGGTGCAAAATAAAAATAAATTCGGATTTTTATTTTGGAGGTGAGGAAAATGAGTGACGCACAGGATTCAACCGGTGTTAAAGAAATTTCGGATTACATTTTCCTTGATTCCAATAGATATGACAAATCTCAGGAGGAAAACGATTAATGCAGCTGATAAAAATGAGTTATAAAGGCTTTACTTTCGGCGTTAACCCTTCAACGCTTCAAAGAGTTCAGTCAAAGAATATCAAAGTAAATGCCTCAGTGTTTTCTTTATGCCGTGTTAATGAAATTTCGCAGAATCCCGAAACCATAAGTGGTAAAGGTTATTTTACAGGCGAAGACGCATATCTGTGCTTAGAAAAACTCTCCCGTGTATTCAGGCGAAAAGGCTCGTCGTATCTCTTTATACCGGGATTTGCGCCGGTAAAGGCGTATTTTACTTCTTTTACGGTAACTGCTTCAGCAGAGAAAAACCGCATTGAATATTCCTTTGAATTTACAGAGGATCTATCGGGTAAAAAAACGGACTGCGATTTTGGATATACATTTGCAAAAAACGGCGAAAATATGTTTGATATTGCAAACAGGACAAGCCATAGCATTGAAAATCTTATGGCGGTTAATGATTTTGCAGACGCTTTTTCCGTCAAGGATGGGGATAGGGTGATGCTGTGCTGAAAATAGTTTTTACTGATACTGACGGTAATAATTTCTGTGCTGAAAATATTTCTTCTCTTGAATTATCAAAAAACGCCGGCGCCGCCTGTGACGGAATAAGGATTAATTATTTTACTGAAAAAAGTATGAGTGAAATTAACAGAGTATGCGCTTTCAGCGGTGAAAATCTTGTTTTTAACGGTTACTGCGACACCCAAAGGGAAACGGTTGAGGGACAGGGCAGAAAATGTTTTGTTTATGCTCGTTCCTCCGCCTGTTTGTTGACAGATAACGAGGCACAGCCTGTGACTTACAACAGACCTACTGTTAGCTCCCTTTGCATAGATAATGCTCTGGATTTCGGATTTCAGTGCGAGATAGACGATATTGTGTGCAATGCCGATTATACTGTGGGTAAGGGCACCAGCAGATATTCTGCCGTTAACAATTTTGTCAGTGGAATTACCGGCAGCGATATTGTTATTACGCCGGATAACAAAATCACTTTTCCCGATTACGACAGTGTTATTTTCGTTGACAATAAGGATATTGAGAGTGAAAAAATCGTAATTAACCGTGTGGGCGCAGTAAGCCGGATTGACTATAAAATTCAAAACAATACTTCATACAAGTACCATTTAAAAAGCCGTTATCTTGAACAGCAGGGTATTAATAGAAGCATTCTTGTAAATGTGTCATCGCTGCCTAAATGGAGGCAGGACGGCACAGTGCTTAACCGTTTGAAAAAATACAGCAGTGATTATAACTGTATTGAATTGAAGGTGGGCGGATTTGTTAATGCAAATCTGTACAACCACGTAAAATATGACAGCAAAACGGTTGACAGTACTGATGAATATTACATAAGTGAAATCGTTTATACCTTTAATCAAGACGGCGAACACACAACGCTTATTCTAAGTAAAAACATTGATTTAAAGGAGATTAGATATGTGGCTGAGTAAAAATATTGGCAAAAACCGGGAAAATCAAACCGCTGAAAACGCAACGATAACTTTAAACAGTACTGACGAAACAGAGGCAAGCGGTTCTGCAAAGGTAAGAAATATCAGCACTTATACTCCTTTCGGTTATTCCTGCGCCGTGCCGTCTGGGGAAGATGTACTCCTTATACCCTCCTGTGACGGCAGTACGGCGCTGGGTACAAAAAACATTCCCTCGGGGCTTGAACCGGGGGAAATAAAGATACAATCCGCTGGGGGAGCGTTTTTTGTGCTTAAAAATGACGGAAGCGTTATTATTAATTCCCTTACCATTACTCCCGACGGGAAAATTCAGGAGAAAGGAGCATAAAATGACTGAAAAGCTTGTTAACGGCGACTATGTAAAAAGCAAAGACAAAAGCGGTTTGGAAAATACCGAATTTATTGATGAAATTGTTCAGTCGGTTGTTCTTATACTGACAGCACGCAGGGGTAGATTTTATCCCGATAAAAATTACGGCAGTATGGTGTCAGATATTGTCTGTGAGCCTAAGGATGAGTATGCTTTGTGCTATGCGAGACAGGCGCTAGACGGCATTGACGGAGTTTTTGTGAAAAAGGCACACAGGGCAGAGAACGGATATATTTTTGATTTGATTATTAATGATGAAGAAAGGCAGGTGGAGATAAGGCATGAATCTGACTTATAATGAAATACTTAATTCTATGAAAAACAAATTTTTTGAAATCAGCGGTGAAAATGTTGATTTAAACGGTGATTTAGGTGCGAGATTCAAAGCGGTGGCAAGCGAGCTTTTTTCTCTTAAATGCTACGGTGACTATATATTAAAACAGGCGTTTGCCAAGACTGCAACAGGCGGCTATCTTGATCGCCATGCCGAAATGCGGGGTATAAAAAGAAAATCTCCCACAAAGTCCACAGGTACGCTGACCTTTGGATTGATTGAGCCTGCCGAAGAGGATGTGGCGGTGGAAAAGGGTACAATATGCTCCTGCGCCAGCAGACCGTATATTCAGTTTTCTACAGATGAAAACGCCATTATTCCGGCAGGAGAAATATCTGTTACCGTCAGTGCTTCCTCAACCGAGGCAGGCGAGCAGTACAATGCACAGACAGGGGAGATTACAGTTATGGTAAATCCGCCGAAATCCGTTTACTCTGTTGTTAATGAAACGCCTTTTACAGGCGGATATGACGAAGAAAGCGACGGTTCCCTGCAAAAGCGCATTGTTTATTCTTACAGCGTGCCGCCCAACGGCGTATCGGCAGAGTCAATGAGAAATGTAATTCTTAAAATTGACGATATAACGGACTGCCTTGTTAAGCCCAGCGACAGTAAAACTGTTTTAGTATATGTCAGAACAAAGAGCGGTGAGCTGACGCAGGACACGGTTAATAAAGTAAAGGATGCGCTTATGATATCACAAATTGCCCTTTGTGATATTCAGGTGCGCAGAGCCGAAAGCTATCCGGTGAATATGTCGGTGGAGGCTTATATTGACAATTTTGACACGGAAAATACCGAAGAACAGATTAAAAATGCCCTGATAAATTATATTGATTCCCTTTCTATTGAAGAAAATCTTATACTAAGTAGAGCGGCGTCGGCAGTCTGCGTCATTGATGGTGTAAAATTCTGCGACGTGATGAGTTCAAATGCTTCTAACGGCGTTATCTACTGCCGTGACGGCAGATATTTTAAATTCGGTACTGTGGCGGTGAAATGCTATGAACAGTGAATTTAAACGAATGAAAAAACTGCTTTCTGGCATAGGAATACAGTTTAGTGAAAGGGGTTTTTCCACCGCAGAAATTACCGCTTATGCTTTGGGACTGAATATGGTAAGAGAATATTTTGAAAGTATTTCGTCCGAAATTTCTATGCAAGGCGATACGTTAAACTCCCTTGAAAAATATGTGTCGCTGCTTGATATTGACATAAACGGCAAAACTGCCGGACAGGTAAAGGACAGCATCATTGATGTTTTTAGCGTCCGGTTCGGTGCTTTTGACAAAGATGAATTTTACAGTAAATTTGCCCTCGTTGGCTCCGGTAAGCTTGAAATTACGGCGAACGGCCTAACCTTTCGCAATGTTGATTATGACGATTTTTACCGTCTGGGCAGATTTATCAGAGGATATGTATTCCCTTTCACAAAGACGAAATGCTCCGGTCTGGGACTTTCCTGGTGGGAACGGGATGGAAGCGGTCTCAGCTTCCATCAGATGGACGAATTGCTTTTGCCCTTTGGCGTAATAGATACCATAGAGGGCAGTGAAATTGAAATAGAACTTTAGGAGAAAATATATGAGCAGTACAAATAAAACTCAAAATTACGGACTTAACAGCTGGATAAGTTCCGATATTCCAAAAAGAGAGGATTTTAATACGGATAACGCCATAATTGACAGTGCTTTGGCAGAGCACTGCGCCGATTCAATGGCTCATACCAACAGCAGTGAAAAGAATATATGGAACAATCCGTATCATATTCAGACATATTTCGGTAGCGGTTCCTCTTCACGAACTCTTGCGCTGAACTGTGACTTTACTCCAACGTGGGGGATAGTTTTTGCAGTAAATTATACGCCGTCTGTAACGGATATTTCCAACAAGGCAAATTATAACTATTTTGCCGTGTTTACCAGCAGCGGTTCCAATACAGGCGTAACTCTTTCTGGTAAGAGTTTAAAGCTTGTGCAGTCCTCAACAGCGGTTTTGGGCAGCGAGTACAGAAACTTTAATCAAAACGGCGTTACGTACTTATGTATAATGTTCAGATAATAAAAATCTAATACTTTTGTTTACAATGCCATAGATATGTAATATAATAGATAATTATATTTATTAAAAAAGGAGAAAGCTATGGCAGTATTCAGACCATTCAGGGCTTTTCGTCCTGCGAAGAAAAATCAGGCTGCTATACCGGCTTTGCCATACGATGTTATGAACAGCCGGGAAGCTAAAGAACAGGTTTGCGGCAAGCCGTTATCGTTTTTACATGTTGACAAGGCGGAGATTGATTTGCCATCAGATACAGATCCCTATTCACAGGCGGTTTATGACAAGGCGAGAGAAAATCTGTTAAACCTTGAAAACAACGGCGATTTAATACAAGATGAAGGCCCCTGCTTTTACATTTACAAGCAGGTTATGAACGGCAGAGCGCAGGTGGGTATAGCCGGTTGTGCCTCAATAGACGATTATCTTAATAATACTATTAAAAAACATGAGCATACTCTGGCTAAAAAAGAACAGGACAGAATCAATCATGTAAACACCTGCGATGCAAATACAGGGCCGATTTTCCTGACTTACAGGCAAAAGCATAGTATTGATATGGCGGTGTCAATGTGGATGAGCGAAAACGAGCCTGTCTATGATTTTGATGCTGACGGAGTACGCCAGACCGTTTGGGTTGTTGATGATGACAATGTTATTGGCACTCTTGTAAAGGCTTTTGACGGTATTGAGAGCTTATACATTGCCGACGGACATCACAGATGTGCTTCTGCCGTTAAGGTAGGACAGATGCGCAGACAGGATAATTCCGACTACAACGATGACGATGAGTTTAATTATTTTCTTGCCGTTGCCTTCCCCGACAACGAACTTGAAATTATGGATTATAACCGTGTTGTGAAAGATTTAAACGGATGTTCCTTTGAAGAATTTATTGCTCTTGTAAAGAAGAATTTTGATATTTCTGAAACTGATCACCAGTTCCGGCCTATAAGAAAGCATACTTTTGGTATGTACTACGGCAAAAAATGGTATATATTATCTGCAAAAAAAGGCACCTTTGATGAAAACGATCCGGTTGCACGGCTGGATGTTTCTATTTTGCAAAACAATCTGCTTGACCCGGTTTTAGGAATAAAAAATCCGAAAAATGATGAAAGAATAGATTTTATCGGCGGAATAAGGGGACTTGATGAGCTTGAAAAAAGAGCAAACAGCGATATGTGTCTTGCTTTTTCAATGTTCCCTACAACAGTTGAAGACTTAATGGACATAGCGGATGCAGGCAAAATTATGCCACCGAAGTCGACATGGTTTGAGCCTAAATTATTGTCGGGTCTGTTTATTCACCACTTAAAGTAAGGGCAAATCTACAACGATAAACCGTGGTTTTGATTATTACCGTTACATTATCTTGAAAATATTGTTTTAATGTGATAAAATAAATTTATATGATTTCAATTTCATCAGGAGGCAAGTTATGAAAGAAGAAAACAGACGGTATGCGCAGGAAGCATTTGATATTGTAACGCATGCTGCAAAGAAAATCGGCTCACGTCTGCCGGGCTCCGAAGGCGAAAAAAAGTATGCAGATTATATGGGCGATAAACTCCGTGAAATCGGTATTGAGCCTAAGCAGGAGGAATTTGCAGTATCACCGAGAGCGTCAATCGGCGGTATTCCCTACGCAGGCTGGGCAGGCGTAATTTTAAGTGTCCTTGTTTATTTTGCCCTTTCTATACACACATTATGGTACGGAATGGCACTGGGCGGAATTGTTGTTCTCGTTTGGCTTGTAGCAGGCGTATTTCTTTACAAAACATGGTTTGATATGTTCTTCAAACAGGCTATTTCTCAGAATACATACGGTGAGCTTTTGCCTCCTGACGGAAAATATGATTATACAATCATTCTTTCTGGTCACACTGACACAAGCTGGACATGGAGACATTCCGAGCACGCATACAAATATAAGGACAAACCTATTCTCGGTATTATTGCCACCTACGGCAAAGTAGGCTTCGGTGCAATATGTGTATTCTATGAAATTGCAGTTGCCATTGCAATGGCAGTTATTTATCTCGGAATGAGCACAGGTGCAGCATGGGCTTACAGCCTTGTTGGTTCGGCGTCTTTCGGCAGATTTACACTCGCAATGTATTTTATTCCGGTTATTACCGCTATCGGCAGTATGTTTGTTGTAATGTGGGCTGACCCTAATGAAAAGAATGCATCAAGAGGCGCTATGGATAACGCAACAGGCTGTGCACTCAGTTATGCGGTTATTAAGTATTTTAAAGAACATCCCGAAAAGATGCCTGAAAGATGCAGAATAGTTGATCTTAACTGCGGTTCAGAAGAGGCAGGCCTCAGAGGTTCAATGGCATTTGCTGCTGAACATAAGGGCGATGACCTGACAAAGAATGCATGGAATATCAACATTGACTCCGTTGCAGATAAAGAGTATTTTGAAGTTGTTATTAAGGACGACTGGCAGTTTACACGCTTTGATACTGATATGGAAAAAATGTTTAAGGACACTTTTGCAGAGCTTGGTATTGAAAGCAAAACAAACGGCTGTATACACAATCCTGTTGGTGGATGTGACAGTACCCCAATGACAAAGGCGGGCGTTAAATCTGTTACATTTGCGGCGCAGAATCCTGTTCTTACATATTATTATCACACCTGGCGTGATATGCCTGAACGTTTTGAAATGGAAACAGTAGGCGATGGATTTGATGTTGTTTTGGGTGTAATTGATAAGATTTCCGCTTTCCAAAAAGCAAACGGCTATAACGGCCCGCAGAAAAAATAATTAATTATATGAACGTCCGTTTCAGTGTAAAAGCTGTGACGGACGTATTTTTTGTAAAAATTTGAAAAATGATTTTAAAATAAAAAAGGGCATAACTATATTGAAAGGAGATATAATTATGCCTGATTTATTTAATTTAACGCCTCAGATGCAGAACTATTTTGATTCTCTGCCGAAAAATGTTCAGCAGTCAATAATAATGTCCGGAGCAAAAATGAACAGTCTTGAGGATATAAAAGCAGTATCTAATTATTTGATGGGCAGGACAAATGAAAGCGATGAATCATAAAGGTAAGGATTATCAAAAAAAATACTGTCTGTCTCCAGATATCGTAAACCGATACTGTGCAAATGTCGCAAATCCCACTGTTCAGCCTGACGAAAAAACAGAAATGGGTGTTCCCATTCCGGCTAAGGAAAATGTAGAATTTTCAAAGGAATATGAAGAAGAAAATCAAAGGTAAAATCAACAAAACGGCACAGGATTTCCTGTGCCGTTAATAGTTGCTTGGTTATTATAAGTGATAAATTAAATCGTCGCTCTTCCAGTTGAAAATTATAATGCCCACAAATAATGTTAAAAATGATACAACTGTTGCGTAAAGCAGCATCCTCCAGCTCATAATGTAGCCGTATAAAACGCATTGCCTGAACAATTCTATCATAGAGTACAGCGGATTAATTTTAATAACATAAATAACCCAGGTAGTAGTGATTCTCTGTAATGGATAAAGGATAGGAACCATATATAAAAGCAGCCTGAGCAAAACGTCCCAGATATACTCTATATCACGGAAATATACTGATAAAACAGAGAGGATAAGCCCGATTCCTGTTGAGAAAACCAAAATAAGGAACATCGGCACAACGCATAGCAGCGCATGCCAGGTGATGTGCAAATCTCCGCCGCCTTGTACTCCTGAAACCTTAAAGAATATCCATACGCATATTAAGCATAACAACGATATTGCAAAGTTTACAAAGGTGGAAAGCAGTGACGAAACAGGATACATATATTTAGGCACATATACTTTTTTTATGATTGCCGAATTTCGCCTGAATGATGTCATTGCCTGCTTAGTTGATGCTGAGAAGAAATCAAACAATAAGCGTCCTGTAAAAAGAAATACAGGATAACATACAATATACTCGCTGTGCTTTCCAAATATTCCGCCGAATACAACAGATAAAACTATCATATTCAAAAGGGGCTGGAGAAAGCTCCAGAATATTCCAAGCCATGAGTTTCTGTATTTTAATTTTATGTTTTTTCTTGTGAGTTCAGCCAGCAGATTTTTGTATTTTTTAAACACGGCAACGTCGTGAGTAATTTCCTGCTCAGCACTTTTTGCGCTCATTATAACACCTCGGTTCAAAAAGGCCCTGAAAGTCTAAAAGAAGTTCAGGTGAAGCGTTTATCCGCTTCAATCATAGAAAAAGGCTCTGTAAATATGTGCCATTATAGCACATACTGTCTGATTTTTCAACATTTTAAATTTATTTGAAAATTTCTGCAATCTCAAGAGCCGTTTTTCTTGCCGACATATCGCCGTTTATTATATAATCCGCAGCGGCTGAATATTTGCTTTTTCTTTCGTCGTAAAGGGATTTTGCTTTGTCCCTGTCGGCGAAAAGTGGACGGTTCGTACTGCTGCCGATTCTGTCGCAGATAATGGGAAATGATGCGTCAAGAAAAACTATACTGCTTTTGCCTTTGAGCACGTCAATATTGCGCTGAAAGGTCATTGCGCCTCCGCCTGTGGAGATTACGCAGTTTTTCATATCTGCAATTCTTGCGCATATATCATGCTCCAAATCACGAAAATAATCTTCTCCTCTTGTTGCAAAAATTGCCTTTATCGCCACACCCTGTTCCTGCTCAATAAGCTCGTCCGTGTCAATAAATCTGCATCCCATTATTTTAGCAAGTTCTTTTCCTACAACGGTTTTTCCGCTGCCCATAAATCCGCAAAGCACAATACTGTCCATTATTTGTCAAGCTCCTTTTGAGTAATCTCAATAACTTTTCTGATATCTTCCTGCTTAAATTTTACGCCGTTCCATATTTCCTGCGCAACCGCCGCCTGCCATACAAGCATCGGCAGGCCGTTGGAAAATTTAAGTCCTGCGTCCTTTGCAGTTTTAACAAAAACAGTTTCTTTGGGATTATATACTGCGTCAAATACAGCTTTTGACGAACGTATTATATCTGCGCTTAAAGGACAGGCGTCAACATTGGGGTGCATTCCAACAGGGGTGCCGTTGATTATTAAGTCCCAGCCCTTTTCAGCCTCATTGAGCAAAACTGTTTTGATATCCTTGTCCAGTTTTGCATTAATTTCTTTTTTAATTTTCTCTGCCGCCGGAACGTCAGCTTCTCTGACAGCTATTGTCAAGTCGGCTCCTGCCATTACGCTTTCAAAGGCAAACATTCTTGATACTCCGCCGCTGCCGCAGAGAAGTACCTTTCCGCCAAGTTCAATATCTGCCATTTCAAGGGCACGCAGAAAACCGTGGCAGTCGGTGTTGTGACCTGTGGCTTTTGAGCCTTTTATATCAACAGTGTTAACTGCGCCGAAAAGTTTTGCCCTGTCGGAAAGCCCGTCAAGCATAGGTATTATATTTATTTTATGTGGAATTGTAACGTTAAAACCATTTAATTTTTTTAATTGTTCAAAATTCTTTTCTAGAAGCCCTGGAGCGGTTTCAATTAGAGCGTAATCCGCCCGGGTACCGCTTATTTTAAATAATTCTCTATGAATTATTCCGCTCATTGAATGACCGAGAGGATATCCGATTAATGCAAATGATTTCATAAATTTTAACCTCGTTATTGACAAATTGCCAAAAAGTTTATAATATGATAATAACACAACACAGTGATATTAACAACAAATTTTTTAAGGAGTGTTTGTTATGATTTTTGACGAAGTTAAAGAGATACTTGTTGAACAGCTCGGCGTCGGCGAAGATGATGTTGAACTTACGTCAAGTTTGGTGGATGATTTGGGTGCAGACAGTCTTGATGCTATTGATATTGTTATGAGCATTGAGGACGAGTATTCAATAGAAGTTCCCGATGAAACCATCGAGCAGATGAAAACCGTTGAGGATATTGTTAGTTTTATTGAAAGCAATATCAGCGCAAACGACTGATTATTTATTTATTTTTCACAATTTGTACATTGAAATAATACATTTAAGTCAAATTAGACAAATATGCAGTGCTATTTTCGTGACTTTTGCGTTGTTGACATATTAATAATATATATAGTAAAATAGAGGTTGGTAATACTAACCTTTATTTTTATGTGAGAGGGATTTATAATGGCAGAAAAATATATAATGGCTCTGGATCAGGGCACTACCAGTTCCCGTGCAATAATTTTCAACAAAAAAGGCGAAATTGTTGCAAAAAGTCAGAACGAATTTACCCAGTATTATCCGCAGAATGGCTGGGTTGAGCATGATGCAAACGAGATACTGTTCAGTATGATCAGCGCTATGATGGGCTGTGTGCGTGAATTCGACGGCGACCCTAAACAGATTGCAGGTATCGGTATCACGAATCAGAGGGAAACTACCGTTGTTTGGGATAAAGAAACGGGAAAGCCGGTATATAACGCTATTGTCTGGCAGTGCAGAAGAACTGCCGGCTATTGCGAACAGCTGAAAAACGAAGGACTGTCAAACTACGTTAAAAGTACAACGGGTCTTTTGATTGATGCATATTTCAGCGCTACAAAAATCAAATGGATTCTTGATAATGTTGAAGGTGCAAGGGAGCGTGCAGAAAACGGCGAGCTTCTTTTTGGTACAATAGATACATGGCTTATTTGGAATCTGACCCACGGTAAGGTGCATGTTACGGATTATTCCAACGCCTGCCGTACAATGCTTTTTGATATTGATAAACTCTGTTGGGATGAATATTTATGTAAAAAAATGGAAATACCTATGTGTATGCTTCCAAAGCCTGTTGTGTCAAGTCAGATTTACGGAGAAGTTGAACCTATAACAGGTATTGAAGAACTTAAAGGCGTGCCCATTGCCGGCGCAGTCGGTGACCAGCCGGGAGCTTTGTTCGGACAGGGTTGCTTTGAAAAGGGTCAGGCAAAAAATACATACGGCACCGGATGTTTCCTGCTTATGAATACAGGTGATGAAAGAATTGACAGTAAGTCAAATCTTCTGTCCGGCGTTGCGTGGGGCCTTGACGGTAAAGTTACCTACGATTTGGAGGGTTCTGCTTTCAACGCAGGTTCTGTAATCAAATGGCTTCGTGACGAGCTTGAGCTTATAAGCACCGCCAAAGAGTGTGACGATTTTGCAGAAATGGTTCCGGATACAAACGGACTTTATATTGTGCCTGCTTTTACCGGTTTGGGCGCACCCTATTGGGATATGTATGCCAGAGGAATAATGATCGGTCTTACAAGGTCTGTTAACAAAAAACATATTTGCCGCGCCGTTCTTGAAAGCATAACTTATCAGATGACGGATTTGCTGGAAGCTATGATGTCAGACAGCGACATTATGCTTAAAGATTTGCGTGTTGACGGTGGTGCGTCAGTATCGGATATTATGATGCAGATGCAGGCGGATATGACAGGCTGCAATGTAAACCGTCCTGTTAACAGAGAGGCTACGGCTCTGGGTGCAGCATATCTTGCCGGACTTGCTACAGGCGTGTGGGAAAGCACAGAGGAGATTGAACGTAACCGTCAGGTGGATAAAATTTTTGTTCCGTCAATGGAGGTTCAGCTTAGAAACAAAAAATATTCCGAATGGAAAAGAGCGGTTGAGCGTTCAAGAAACTGGGAAAGATAATATAAATTATATTTACCTGATAACAGGCAAATTGTTTATAAATAATATAAAGGAGATTTATTATGGGAAAAGTTGTATGTCCATGGGACACTCTGATTAATTTTGTTACCGATGCATTTGTAGGCTACGGTATTCCCGAGGAAGACGCAAAAATCTGTACAGATATACTGCTTGAATCAGACAGACGAGGCATTGAAAGTCACGGCTGCAACAGATTTAAGCCTATATATCTTGATAGAATTAAGGCAGGAATCCAAAATCCTGTTACAAATTTTGAAATTGTTAAAGAAACACCTTGCACCGCAGTGGTTGACGGTCATGACGGTATGGGACAGGTAATAGGCTACAAGTCAATGCAGATGGCTATTGATAAAGCAAAGCAGTACGGTCTGGGTATGGTTGCCGTAAGAAAT
>CAYXLH010000009.1:27877-33140 GCA_964465835.1 uncultured Bacteroides sp.
TGCCATTATGGTATCGCAGGATATTATGCAACGCAGGCAACAAAACAGGGCTGCATCGGCATTACGGGCACAAATGCCCGTCCTTCGGTTGCACCTACTTTCGGCGTTGAGGGTATGTTTGGTACAAATCCCCTTACAATTGGTATTCCAACCGATGAGGATTTTGACTTTGTAATTGACTGCGCTACATCAATTACACAAAACGGTAAAATTGAGTATTACGAGAGAATAGGCGAGGATGTTCATCCGGGCACTGTGATCGGTCTTGACGGCGAGTCTATTGAGGGCGACGCAGGCGTTGCACTTAAAAAAATAAGAAACGGCGAGGCTGCCCTTACCACATTGGGCGGCATTGGCGAGGCTCTCGGCGGTTATAAGGGCTACGGATACGCTATGGTTATTGAACTGCTTTCAGCCGCACTTCAGGACGGTCAGTATGGCAAGTCCCTTAACGGCAAAGATGAAAACGGAAATCTCGTGCCTTATCATCTTGGTCACTTCTTTATCGCCATTGATACAAATCATTTTGTAGGTGAAGAAGAAACCAGAAAGAAAGCAGGCGACATTATACGCTCTGTCCGCAATTCAAGAAAGGCTCCGGGCGCAGAGAAAATCTACACCGCAGGAGAAAAAGAGTGGCTTGTATGGCAGGACAGAAAGGACCACGGTGTTCCTATTAATGAGTCTGTTCAAAAGGAAATGAATCAGGTTCGTGACGAGCTTGGACTTACTCAGTACAAGTTCCCCTGGGAAGACTAAAAATAAAATATAACAAATAAAAGAGGGTACAAAAATGGATTATCGTAAAGAATCATTAAAACTTCACGGAGAATGGAAAGGCAAGGTTGAGGTTGTAGCAAGAGCAAAGGTTGGCGATAAGGACGCTCTTTCTCTTGCGTACACTCCCGGCGTAGCGGAGCCGTGTCTTGCTATTCAGGACGATTATAATAAGAGCTGGGAACTGACCCGCCGCTGGAATATGGTTGCCGTTATAACAGACGGTTCTGCTGTTCTCGGCCTCGGCGATATCGGACCGGAGGCAGGTATGCCTGTTATGGAGGGCAAGTGCGTCCTGTTTAAGGAATTCGGCGGCGTTGACGCATTTCCTCTTTGCGTAAGAACAAAGGATGTTGATGAGTTTGTTGAAACTGTTTACAACATCAGCGGTTCCTTCGGTGGAATTAACCTTGAGGATATTTCAGCACCACGCTGTTTTGAAATTGAAGAAAAGCTTAAAGCAAAGTGCGACATTCCTATTTTCCACGACGACCAGCACGGCACTGCAGTTGTAGTTTCCGCTGCGCTTATTAATGCAACAAAGCTTACAGGCAAGGCTCTCGGCGAATGCAAAGCCGTAATCAACGGTTCCGGAGCAGCAGGTATTGCTATTGCAAAACTGCTTATGACACTCGGTTTGCGTGACGTTATCCTTTGTGACCGTACAGGCGCAATCTATGAGGGCAGAGAAAAGCTCAACCCGTCAAAAGAGGCTATTGCAAAGGTTACAAACAGGGAAATGACTAAGGGAACACTTGCCGATGCAGTTAAAAATACTGATATATTTATCGGCGTTTCCGCTCCCGGCGTACTTACACAGGAAATGATTAAGACAATGAATCCTGATCCAATCGTTTTGGCTATGGCTAATCCTACACCTGAAATTATGCCCGACGAGGCAAAGGAGGCAGGAGCAAAGATTGTCGGCACAGGCAGATCGGACTTTCCTAATCAGATTAATAATGTTGTGGCTTTCCCCGGTATTTTCCGTGGTGCTCTTGATGTCAGAGCAAGCCAGATTACAGAGAATATGAAAATTGCCGCTGCTTATGCTATTGCATCGCTTGTTGATGATGATAAGCTGGATGCAGATTATATTCTCCCATACGCTTTTGATCCACGCATTAAAGATACTGTGGCAAAAGCAGTTGCCGAAGCCGCTGTAAAAGACGGTGTGGCAAGGATATAATAGTAATTAATTATTATAAATATAAATTATCTAATATAAAGTCCCTTTTTGAGGGACTTTATTTTTTGCTGAAAACAGAATTAATGGACACAAGTTGACTAAATTGTCAACACAAAACAACAAATTTTGTAAATATTACACAATTGTTACAAAAAGGTTACAAATACGTTGTTACATTTTGCCATAGATTACAAAATGTCATTTCTGCTATAATCCTTTGCGAATTGAGGAAAGGATTTCAATATTATGACTAAACGAAAAACCATACTCGCAATTCCCATTTTATTTTTAGCAGTAATTATTTCTCTGGCAACACCATTCACTGTATATGCTACAGACAGCGGATACGAACCACGTCTGAGCGCACCGAATTCATCCATATCGTATTATTCAAGCGAAAAAAATATTTACTTTCAAACAGGAACCCCAATGCCTAACTGTGTAGCTTATGCCTATGGCAGAATTTACGAAATGAACGGCGAGAAGCCGGAATTTACACACGGCAGTGCCGGTGACTGGTATGGTATGAATAAGGCTGCCGGTTATTATGATTACGGTTCGGAGCCAAAGTTAGGCGCCGTTGCCTGTTGGAGCAATCACGTTGCTGTAGTTGAAAAAATCGGCGATGCTGGCATCACCATATCCGAATCCCACTGGGGAGGCGATTATTTTGATACAAGAACCTACGCAAATATGAACGAGCATTTCGGTCAGACCTTTTACGGATATATCTATACCTATAACGAAGGTGTAACTGAAGAGATGGAAAAAGTGCTCGTTAACAGCAGCAAGCCCCGCCACAGTCAGTATAAAGCAGAAAAGGACGTCAGCCCCGAATCTGTTAGTGAATTCCATCTTCTTAAATTAAACGCAAGGCTTAATGTAACGCCAAAGGATTTGGCTTTGTCAAAAATGATAAAGTAAAAATATTCAGCCCGGATTTGTGCCGGGCTGTTTTTGTGTTTAATTGTTTCAAATTTATGAATTTTGGAAAAATAATCAAATATTTTTCAAAAAAAGTGTTGACAAATTGAATTTATGGATATAATATAATCAATAGAGTTAGCACTCTGACAACGAGAGTGCTAATGCCTTAGGAGGAGTTAAAATGATTGGCGAAAGAAGGGCAGCGATACTTGGCTTGATTATTGAACATTATATCAAGACTGGTGAGCCTATGGGTTCAAAAACACTTTGCCAACTTCTGCCGTACTCAATAAGCTCCGCTACGATAAGAAATGAAATGGCGTATTTAAGCGATATAGGATTTCTTGAACAGCGTCATACCAGCGGCGGCAGGCTACCGACCAAAGCCTCTTACCGCTACTATGTTGACAATCTGATTAATCCAAAATCTCTTACGCAATGGGAGCACCAGAAGATTAACGAGATTTTATCCGTTAACGCTTCCGACCCGGAAAGGCTTTTGGCAGACGGCGCAAAACTTCTTGCCGATGTTACCGGATGCGCATCATTTTACAGCACGGTGAAAGACCCTCTTGATTGCATACAGGGTGTAGACCTGATACCGGCTGGCAATCAGCGTGCAATGCTGGTTATGCTTTCAGTGGGTGGAAAGATAAAATCTTCCATATGCAGAATAACGTGCCCGGTTGACGATGATTTTAAACGGTTGTTTTACTTCATTATCAACGAGTATTTTATCGGCACACCGCTGGCAGATGTAAATTTGTCGCTTATTCAGTCAACGGCGCCTAAGTTAGGTTCTGCGGTATTTGATATGCTTCCTGTATTAACATCTCTTTGCTCTCTTTGCAGTGAAGCGTCACAGGGTTCGCTTGAAATATACGGCGAAACAAATCTTTTGTCACAGGGAGACCTTGCAGGCGATGTTTACAAGCTTTTATCGTTTCTTACTCAGCGCAGTAAGTTTGAGCAGCTGCTTGAGAGAATATCAAAGGGCGCGATTTCATCGGCGCTGATTTTAGGTGATGAAAACCCAGTATATGAGCTTCGTAATACGGCTATGGCGGCAGGAAAGTTTGATTATAACGAATCGCAGAAAGCAACGCTTGGCATTATCGGTTCACTGAGAATAGATTATGAAACCGTCCTGCCCCGTGTTGATTATATAATGAATACAGTATCACAACTTCTTAGAGAGGGAGGCATAAGATATGAGTAAAAAAGCCACGTCAAAAGACGAAAATAAAACCAAGGAAGATGTAAAGGAAAATACTTCTGAAAAAAAGGCTGAAGAAAAGGAAACGAAAGAGCCTACGGTTGAGGATCAGCTGAAAGATACAAAAGACCAGCTGCTCCGCACCGCAGCGGAATATGCAAATTTCCGCGCCAGAAGCGCCAAGGAAAAGGAACAGACTTATTCCAATGCAAAAGGCGATGTGATTACTGAAATACTTCCGGCTATTGATAATCTTGAACGTGCGGTTAATTCAGAGCAGTCAGATTATGAAGGGTTGAAAAAAGGTGTTGAAATGACTCTTGAGAGTTTAATGGCAACACTTGAAAAAATAGGCGTAGAGTCCTACGGAGAAAACGGCGATGTGTTTGACCCCAAGCTTCACAATGCAGTAATGCACGAGGACGGTCAGGGTTTGGACGAAACGGTGATTACCGACGTTTTCCAAAAGGGCTACAAAATAAAAGACAGAGTTATCAGACCTGCTATGGTTAAAACAGCAAACTGATATCAAAATAACAAACATTGACAGGAGAGATTTATTATGGCTAAAATTATTGGTATTGACTTAGGTACAACAAACAGCTGCGTAAGCGTTATTGAAGGCGGCGAGTCGGTTGTTATCGCAAACGCAGAGGGTATGAGAACTACTCCGTCTGTAGTAGCATTTTCAAAGGACGGAGAAAGAATGGTAGGCGCCGTTGCAAAACGTCAGGCTATCACCAATCCCGAAAGAACAATTTCATCAATCAAAAGACATATGGGTTCTGATTATAAGGTAGATATTGACGGCAAAGGCTATACACCTCAGGAAATCAGCGCAATTATTCTTCAAAAGCTTAAATCAGACGCAGAGGCTTATCTGGGCGATAAGGTTACAGAAGCAGTTATCACCGTTCCTGCTTACTTCACAGACGCACAGCGTCAGGCAACTAAGGACGCGGGTAAAATTGCCGGTCTTGACGTAAAGAGAATTATCAACGAGCCTACTGCTGCTGCTCTTGCTTTCGGTATAGATAAGGAAGATGACCAGAAGGTAATGGTTTATGACCTTGGCGGCGGTACATTTGATGTGTCTATTATTGAAATGGGCGACGGCGTTCAGGAAGTTCTTGCAACAGCAGGTAACAACCGTC
>CAYXLH010000010.1:0-14430 GCA_964465835.1 uncultured Bacteroides sp.
TTGTCCTTTAATGCTCTCATCATATCCTTGAACGTTGTTTTTTCACCTGCAACATAAGGTACTCTCTCTTTGTTGAGAAGCGGAATAAGTGCGAAAAGCACACATCCAAGTACAGCTGTCAGAACTGCTGTCCAGAAATATTCCGATGCAATCATAGGAGTATCTGTATCGCCTTCAAATCCGAATACCTGTGAACCGTTGGGAATTATAAGGCAAACGATAGGCACGATTACAACGCATGCAGAAAATCCTACCTGTTTAAATGTGTTTGAAATGGAAACCACATTTGTTCTCTCTGTGGGATTAGGTGTAAGCACAGAGGCAATTCCCTGTGAGGGAACGTCGCCCATAGTCATTGCAATGCTCCATACAAGGTATGTAAGGAAAATCCACACATAAAGTCCTGCGCCTTTAAACGGTACTTTCAAAAATACTATTGCCGTCATTATAAGCAAAGGCAGAAGAGAATAGAGAATCATTGATTTGAATTTGCCGTTTTTGCTTTTTGAACGGTCAATAAGATTGCCGACTATCGGGTCGGCAACAGCCGATACAATTTTTGCTATAAGAATTAAAATTGCAACAAC
Organism: uncultured Bacteroides sp.; assembly: GCA_964465835.1. Lineage (GTDB taxonomy): Bacteria > Bacillota > Clostridia > Oscillospirales > Acutalibacteraceae > Eubacterium_R. The sequence continues at coordinate 588 of CAYXLH010000010.1, forward strand.
GCTGACGTTTGCACCCAGAATGGAGCCGTCAAATTCTGCCTGATATGAATTTAGCAATCCCACGATTGCCTGGAAACCGAACAGACCCAGTGAGTATGCTGCAATTTCCTTAAAATTCATATGTTTTTGCTTTGTAATATCTTCCATAAAATCCTCCTGTTAAACATAAAAAGGCAAAGGCTATCGCCATTGATAGCTTTGCCTTGAAATTTATGTATCAGTCATTAAAAACTTCTGAGAAAAGGTCAACCTTTGCAGCCTTCATTACACCGCTGAAAAGCTTGGAGCCTGCAACGGGAAGAAGTCTATTGAAAATAGACATTGCGTGAGCGTCAACGCCGTGAACCTGCATAGGTACCTTGTACTCAATTCCACGCATAATCATTTTTACCATAAGGTCGCAGTCTGTTGAAATCATATTGATTACTTTTGCGCCCTTATCGTTTGAATTGGTTTCACCCTGATTGCGGAAAATATCTGTTTTTGTAAAGCCAGGGCAAACCAGACCAACAAACATTTTGCCTGCAAATTCAACTCTGAGAGCCTCTGTAAAGCTCTTGAGAGCAGCTTTTGACGCAGAATACATTGATGTTCCCGCCAATGTCATAAGAGCGGCGGAAGAGTCAATGTTAATGATACCCGGTGTGGATGATTTAAGAATCATAGGAAGAAGAGTCTTAACAGAATATACGCAGGAATAGAAGTTGATATTCATTGCTCTGTCAATTTCTTCGTAAGAATATCTGTCAAATCTCTTGAATTTGGGAAGAATACCGGCGTTGTTGATAAGAATATCAATTTCAGTGCCGTTCTCTTTTAATTCTTCAGCAAAATTTTCCCAGTTTTCTTTAACGGAAACGTCAAAAAGCTTGTAGGAAAATTTATCCTTGTATTCATCGCCTAATTCTTCAATGAATTTAAGCATTTTAGGTTCCGATCTTGCTACACCGATTACGGTGCAGTTGTGTTCTTTGATGAGTGTTGCTGCAATGCCTGCACCCATTCCGCCGGATGCGCCTGTTACAACAACTGTTTTTCTGTTAAGCCAGCATTCGCTCATAACTTATGCCTCCATATTTTTATTCTAAGTAATTATACTATAAATGTTATTTTATTACAATATTTTTTTAATTTTAATTAAATAAAAAAATACTTTTGTATTTTTAGACAAATTTTTTATGTATATTTATGTCAAAATGCAGAAATTTTTTAACAGATTTTGAACTTATTTGAAGTAGTTTGATTATAAGTTTAAATTGTGATATCATTAAAGTTGCAAATATAAATGCTCAATAGGGGAAAGAGTTATGGATAAAAGAATAGTTAAAACGAGAAAGGCCGTTTTTAAGGCCGTATTTGATTTGCTTGTTGAAAAAGAACCGGAGAAAATTACGGTTTTGGAGCTTTGCAAGAGAGCCGGCATAAATAAAAGCACGTTTTATCTCCATTACAGCTCAATAGAGGACTGCCTTGAAAAATGCTTTGATTTTGTTATGGACAGTCTTATACAATTTTGTAAAACAATAAAATATGACGATATTAAAACCAATGCCGAAAAAAATGTTGATATTATACTTGATGAGGTGGAAAAAAATATGGACTATCTTATCAAAGCAAAATACTCAAAAATAGGTGAGTTGTCAATACGTGCAATAAAAGATAACACTATTCAGGCAATTGCCGATGCAAACAACATAACTCCGGAAGACAGCTATGAAAAATATGTTAATATTGCATATCTGGTGGGCGGTGTGTATGACGCTGTATTTACGCCTCTGCCTAAGTATAACAGAGCGGTGCTCAAACGCCGCCTTGTAGATTCTATCAGACAAAGTGATTTTTAACTATAATAAAACGGAAATATTTTAAAATGCAAAAAGCAGCTTAGACATCAAGTCTAAGCTGCTTTCATCATTTAGCTTTATTATTTTGCGAGATAAAGTCCGCTTGTGTCAATATTTGTGTTATCAACATACCAGCTATTTCCAATCTGTACAACATAAAGCTCCTGTGTTGCAATTACCGTACCATCTTCAAGAGTAACCTCGGCAATGCATTTTGCAACGGAAGTAATGCTGTCGGAATTGTCAAGACCAGCATAGGCGTTAACCATATCTGTTTTTGGCTTGTTCTTATCATCAATATCTTTAAGACCGAATTGGGCCGCCTTTGCCTCGCCTGAATTTGCAACAGGTTCAATTCTTGTTTTGTATTCATCAACGTAAGCCTTTACTTCCTCTGCAGAAAGTTCATCACAGCTTTTAACGCTAGTTGTAAATTTATAATTCTTGCCGTAAAGCTGCTGATATTTACCCGTTGATTCTTTCTGCAAAATGGTTTTGCCGTCGGCAGCATACTCTGTTTCAGTGCCGGTAAGGCTCTTTCCGTAGGTTGATACGTTTGACTCAAATGCGCCGAACATAAAGTCTGTATCCATATATTCGTCGCCGTAAACCTGTTTTCTGACTTCGCTTAACTTTTCAAAATAATTTGTAAAAATAGCGTCATAGTTGTCAAATCCGTATGTATTTACAAGCTGAACAAAGTAATCGTACATTGTTTCATATACGGTATCAATGGCTTCTTCTTCTTTCTTGTTACCTGTGCCTACAAAGTCAGCCTGCTTAACATCGTCGCCGTCATTAACATATGGCTTCATATAAGCATCAATGATAAAATTACCGAATTTTGCGTTCTTTGATACAAGTGTGTTCTTGTATGCGTTATAACCGTCGCCTGTTTGAACGATGGTGTCGGTATAAGCCTGTGCTACCTTTTCCGGAGAGAAAGCAGTATAACGTGATGTAAATGCGAAAATTGTAATAACTACCAGTACAACTGCCACAACAACACCTGCAATTACAGCGTACAATCCGGGTTTAAAAGCCTTTTTTGTTTCAGTTTTATCAGCCATTATTACCCCTCCTTACTCTGCCGCTCTGCCATCGGTGGCATCATTGTCTGTATTATCTTTGGTGTAATCCTGCTCTGCATTTTCAGCGTCATCGTCGCCTGGTTCATCCGCTGCTTCTGCTGCTCTTCTTTCAGCCAGTGCTTCTGTAATCTTTTTCTTCTTTTCGCCTACCATATCATAGAAAAGGATAGGTATAAACTGAAGGATTACGAAAATAGCAGGTATAATTGTATAAATAGCAAGGAACCTTGTCAAAACTGTATCATCCTGTGCTGCATAAGCAACGTTGGGGTCGGTGGAGATTTTGTACTGGCTCCATGTATATACAAGGAAAGGACCGAGATACTTTGTAAATGCAGACGCAATCTTTGAGAAAAGACCGTATCCTGCATAAGCAAGGCCTTCCTGACGTTTGCCTGTTTTGTATTCCATTTCATCTACGCAGTCGGCAATCATAATGTTAGGCGTAACATTTGTATTACCGTGCTGAAGCCCGCAGAAGAAGTTGAGGATAAGGAACGGAACAATAAGCTGACTGTTGAATCCTATACCTCTTGATACAAGGAACAGGATAGCCAGTGCAGACGCACCGTAGCAGCAGAAAATAATGAATGTCTTTTTGGTGGAGAATTTTTTAAGTACAGCTTTTACAATAAGCATACCTACGGCTGTACCGATACCCATAGGAAGCATAAGCGCAAGCTTTAAGCCTTTATCGCCTAAAAGGTAAATTGCTATGTACAAAGATACTGTGCCGTAAACGCCTCTGCCGAAGCCGAAAATTTTTGTAAGAGAAACCATAAGCAGGTTTTTGTTTGTAAATACAAGCTTGATGGAGTCTTTAAGAGATACCTTTTCAGCGGTGTAAGGTACTCGCTCTTTGTTGTTTGCAAATACTATCATTACAAAAATAATCATACCCAATGCACATACAGCGGTGGAAATGATAAGGTCAAGTCCCTGGCCTTCGGCGTTTTTGAATTGCTGCTGACCCATTAGAGCCTTCATAAGAGCGCCTACAACGATAATAACTACCTGACCGCCTGACTGACCCACACTTCTCAGGAAAGAAGCTATTGAGATAGCGTCGCCTCTTTCTGATGGGTTAGGTGAGCACAGAGCGCCGAAACAGTTTGACGGCGACTCAACTGCGCAGGATACTGCGGTGTAAAGGCAGTAAATAATAATCATCCATACGCTGGCAATACCGAATGAGGATGTGCTTGGCGCAACAAATACCAAAAGTGATATAATCGCAAGCGGTATAGCGCCAAAACCAATCCATGGTTTAACTTTACCAAGGCGGGTTTTTGTTCTGTCAACAAGGATACCTATTACAAGTTCGCATATAGCACCTACGAAACCTGCAATAAGAAATACAATCTCTACAATATGAGCAAGCTGTGCAGAGTCAAAACCCTTGCCTTTAAATGCGAAATCTGCGAAGAACGTGGTGGTGTAATCGGGCATCCAGCCGGTGAGAAGGGCTACGCCGAACAGTCCGATACCGAACGTTGCAATCTCAGATTTCTTCATGTACTTCTTTTCCGCCGGAGCAGCAGAAACTTCTGCAGCGGCGGTTGCGTTCTTTGCCATAAAGAAACCCCTTTTCCGTAAAAAATTTCACTTAATTATAACACTAATCTATAATAAATACAATAAAATTTTACATATTTTTAACTTATTTTATATTTATTATTAACAAAAATATTTATCGTCTTTCTTGTCTAAAGGAAGATGTCAGCAGTATTGCTGACAGAGGGATTTTAAAAAGCGGCTTAGACATTAAGTCTAAACCGCTTTTGACATTTTTGCTTTTGCTGATGTTTACTTCAAGAAACCCTCTACTATGACTTCCTCTGCCTTTTCCTCGTCAAGACCGAAGGTCATAAGCTTTAGCAGCTGGTCGGAGTTGATTTTTCCTATTGCTGCCTCGTGAATTAACTGTGCATCGCCGTCATTGGCGTCAATTTCGGGAATTGAGGCGATTTTTGCATCGTTCATTATGATAGAATCGCACTGAACGTGAGCACGGCAGGGAGCGTTGCCCTTAACTATTGGGTGAAAACGCTGAACAGATGTACCCTTGCCTACGCTTCGGCTTATAATACGGCAGGAGGAATTTTCACCATTCATATTAACGGTAACATTTGACTCCGCGTACTGATTGCCGTGGGTCATAAGCCTTTCGGTGATAAGAAGTTTTGAATCTTTTTCAAGATTTGCCTCGGTGTCTCTTTTTGTCGAATCAACGCCTTTAATCTGAACCATTTCCATTTCGGCAGATGCGCCCTCGCCTAAATTTACAACCGTTGTTGGATTTAATACTCTTTCGCCGGTGCCTGTTCCCTCGCCATAATGTTTTTCAATGTATTTTACACGTGCATTTTTGCCTATATGAAAGGTGTGAATACCGTCGTGTTGGCTCTTTTCACTGCCGCAGTTGTGAATACCGCATCCTGCCACAATGTTAACATCTGCGCCCTCGCCGATGTAAAAGTCATTGTAAACCAAATCATCAAGTCCCGTTTCCGTAAGAATTACGGGAATATGCACATCCTCACCCTTTGTAAAAGGTTTTACAATTATGTCAATACCGGGCTTGTCCTGCTTTGGTATAATCTCAATGTTTTCGGTGCTCTGCCTGCCCATTGCAGCGCCGTTTTTTCTTATGTTGTAAGCACCTATGGGAATATCTTTGATTCCTGCAATGGTGTTAAGGATGTCTGAATCAAGTTTAAGCATCTTATTCACTCTCCTTTCTGAAATTGCAGGTGTTTTCATCGCCTAATTGCTGTAAAAGCTGTGGGAATATCTGTTCCTTGGGTCCTCTGTTAGCAATTTTACCGCCGGCAATGATTACTATTTCATCGGCAAGCTGCATTATACGTTCCTGATGCGAAATAATAAGTACGCTTTCGTGAGAGCCTTTTGATATTGCTTTAAAGGATTCAACAAGCTTTGCAAAGGACCAAAGGTCAATGCCTGCCTCCGGCTCATCGTATATTGCAAGTTTAAGTTTTCTCGCCATAAGGGAGGCAATTTCAATTCGCTTTACCTCGCCGCCGGAAAGAGAAGAGTCAACCTCTCTGTTAAGATAATCGGCGGAGCAAAGCCCTACTTTTGTAAGATATGCACTGCATTCGTCACCGGGCAGCTCTCTGCCGGACGCCAGCGACAAAAGCTTTCTTACTGTCATACCTTTAAATCTCGGCGGTGTCTGAAATCCGTATCCTATTCCTAATTTTGCACGTTCGTTTATGGGCATATCCGTGATGTCTTTGCCGTCAAATAAGACTTGTCCGCCGGTGGGCTTTTCAATACCCATAATCAGCTTTGCCAGGGTGGATTTTCCCCCTCCGTTAGGACCTGTTATTACAACAAAATTCCCGGATTCTATTGTTAAATTGATGTTATCAATAATTTCAAGTTTTCCGTCAGGCGAGTCAACCTTAAATTCAAGATTTTTTAATTCAAGCATAATTATTCCTCTGTTTTTATGTTGGGTAGAAGTATTATAGTGTTTTTATTATATAAAATCAACCTTAAAGTAAATCCTCAAGGGTTTTTGAATTGAAAAATTCCATAATTACGCCGTTAAGCTCGTTCCACATAGGACGTGTCAGACAGTCGGCCTCCTTTGAACAACGCTGCGCATTGCAGTCAACGCACGCAACAGGTGCAAGGGTGGTTTCGGTCAGAAGCAGTATTTCTCCCACCGAATAGTCTTTTGATTTCCTGTTAAGTCTGTATCCTCCTGCTTTCCCTCTTGCAGAATCCACAAGACCTCCCCGGCTTAGCTTTGCTATAATTGCTTCAAGATATTTTACGCTGATTTCCTGACGCTGTGAAATGTCCGACAAGGAAATAAAAGAGCCGTCATTGTGCTGTGCCAGATCAATCATTATTCTCAGGGCGTATCTGCCCTTTGTAGATATCATCATAATTCTAAATCACTCTGTTTCGTTGGTTTTGCCGAAATACTGCTGAGCATATCTTACGCTTTCCATTGCGTCTTTTGCATAATAATCGGCGTTTATCATTTGGGCATAGGATTTTGTAAGTACCGCACCGCCTACAAATACCTTTGCACCGGTATTATCGTGAATAAGCTTTATAGTCTTTTCCATATTAGGTACGGTGGTGGTCATCAGTGCCGACAGACCTACAAGCTTTGCGCCTGAATTTACCGTTTCTTCCAGAACTTTTTCACATTTTACATCTTTGCCCAAATCAATTACGTCAAATCCGTAATTTTCAAGCAGAACTTTTACTATGTTTTTGCCTATATCGTGTATATCGCCCTCAACGGTGGCAATTACTATTTTTTCTCCCTTTACCTGTCTTTCACCGCTGACGGTAATGTAGGATTTTATAACATCAAAAGCCGCCTTTGCGGAATCTGCTGACATCAATAGCTGGGGCAGGAAAATTGTGTTCTTTTCAAAGCCGTCGCCAACCTTGTCAAGCGCAGGAATAACGTATTTGTTGATTATTTCAAGCGGTTCTTCCGTATTCAAAAGTTTCCTTGCACAGCTTGCGCTTTCCTCTTTCATACCCTTTATTATAGCTTCTTCAAGGGTGACTGTGGCTGAGTTTACCGCAGTCTGAATTTCAGCGGCGGAATTGATGTATTCCGTGCAGTTGTCGTCAAGACCTGCAAGAGCGTTGAAAGAATAGTAAGCATTCATCATCGGTACGGATTTCGGGTTGATGATGCCGGCGCTTAATCCCTTATGCATAGCCATTGTGTAAAATGCCGTATTTATTGACTCTCTTTTCGGTAGACCGAAGCTGATGTTTGAAACACCCAGCACCGTGTTAACGCCCAAGGTGTTTTTTATATAATCAACTGCTTTCAGCGTTTGGACGGCGTTGTCTTTGTTTGTGCTTATGGTCATTGTAAGAGCGTCTATCGCCAAATTCTTTTTATCAATGCCGTACTCGGAAGCGGTGTTAATTATCTTTTCGGCAATGGCAATTCTGCCCTCGGCAGTTTCGGGAATACCGTTTTCATCAAGGCAAAGGCAAACCACAACACCGCCGTATTTTTTCGCCAGCGGAAATATTTTTTCCATAGACGATTTCTTGCCGTTAACTGAATTTATCATCGCCTTGCCGTTGTAAATTCTAAGGGCTTTTTCCATAGCTTCTTCGTCAGAAGAATCAAGCTGTAAGGGCAAATCCAGTACTGACTGTAATTCAAAAACAGCGCTGCTGAGCATCTTTACCTCGTCAATTTCAGGCAGTCCCACGTTTACATCAAGAATATGCGCACCGCAGTCCTTTTGGGTGATTCCTTCACGGAGAATATAATCCATATCATTATCACGCAAAGCCTGTTTAAGCATCTTTTTACCGGTAGGATTGATTCTTTCGCCGATTACCTTGCCCTTTTTGCCTAATTCTACGCACTTTGAATAGCTTGACACCAAAGTGGTATGCTTAAATTCGGGCACAGAATCGGGTATGTTTTTTGTTTTATCTATCAAAGCCGTTATGTGTTCGGGAGTGGTTCCGCAGCAGCCGCCTAAGTAGGATACGCCTATTTTTGCAATCTGAACCATTAAATCGGAAAACTCCTGAGGGTCAACATTATAAACGGCTTTACCGTCAACGGATTCAGGCAATCCTGCGTTGGGGTTGACCAAAATCGGCAGAGATGTACATTCCGACAACGCCTTTACAAGGGGAATCATCTGTTTCGGACCCATTCCGCAGTTAAGTCCTATAACGTCTGCTCCCAGTCCCTCAACAACTGCACAGGCGGTTTTTACGTCTGCACCGGTGAGAAGCCTGCCTTTTTCATCAAATATCATTGATACAAAAACAGGCAAATCACAGTTTTCTTTAGCCGCTAAAATCGCCGCCTTTATTTCGTACATATCGCCCATGGTTTCAATTAACACAAGGTCAGCTCCGTCTTTTCCTGCGTTTACAATTTCAGCATATAAATCTATACACTCTTCAAAATCCAAATCACCCATAGGTTTAAGTAGTTTTCCCGTAGGACCTAAATCAAGGGCAACCTTTTTTCCTGTTTTTTTAGCAAGTTCAACGCCTGCCTTTATTATTTCACCGCAGTTGTCATATTTAATTCTGTTTGCACCGAAAGTGTTGGCGGTTATAATATCTGCGCCCGCTTCGGCGTATGCCTTGTGTATTGCAAAAACTCTTTCGGGTTCGGTTAAATTTAATTGTTCCGGCAGTTCGCCAGGCCGCAGATTGAGCATACTGCCCATTCCGCCGTCAAAATATTTAATCATAATCTATCATCAATTCCTATAAATGCCGTTACGCTTTTTGACGGCACCATCTGACAGGTGTCCGTAAGCGTAAGTCCTGTCCTTTTTGTTATATCCAATAATTTAAAAACCTTTTTCTGCTCCGTTATATCAAGGTCAAAATATCCCGGTGAGTATCTTTGTCTTAATGATACACCGTGTTCCTTTTTTATAACTTCCTCCAGTGCGTCGCACACCTCTTCTATTTTTGATGCTGCCGATGCCTGTACTGCCATAGCAAGGGCGATATCAGTGGCGGCAGTTTTTCTTATCAGCATATCACATTCAATACCAAGGGTGGCGCCGAATACAACTATCCTGCGGCATCCCTTTAAATTTTCTGCAAGCCTTTTGCTGTTAAAGCAGAAATCACCTATTATAAGTGCATTTTCTGTTACACTGCAGTCAAAAATTCTGTATATGGTTTTAGGCTCTGCTGCCTCCTCGGTCATCTCCATCGCCCTGTCAACCAAATTTAAAATCTGCTCGTCCTGCGTTTTGCTGTTTGTACGCATATAGCGCAGTATTTCAGCCTTGTCCATTTTCCTGTTATCCTATCTGTCAATTATGTGTGAAAGTCCGTTCATAATGGACAGCGCCACATCGGGCTTGTTCATTGTGTAAATGTGAATGTTGTTTACTCCGTTTGCCATAAGGTCAATAATCTGCTCGGTGGCGTAAATGATTCCTGCCTGCTTCATAGAGTCCGGGTCGTCGCCGAAGCGTTCCATAATTTTGTCGAATTTTTTAGGCACGCTGCAGTTGGAAAGCTCCATGCTGCGCTTTATCTGTTTTGCATTTGTTATGGGCATTATGCCGGCGATTATCGGTACGTTTATGCCTTTGATACGGCACATTTCATAGAAGTTGAGGAATTTCTCGTTATCAAAAAACATCTGAGATGTTAAAAACTCCACACCGCAGTCAACTTTTTGCTTTAAATATTCAATATCCTCAATTCTGTTTTTGCTTTCCGGGTGAATTTCGGGATAGCAGGCGGCGCCTACGCAGAAGTCGCCCATACTTTTAATTTCATTTACAAGCTGATATGCGTGTTCAAAATACATCTCATCGGGAAAATCAAAGCCCTCTGGTATGTCGCCTCTCAGCGCAAGTATATTTTCAATTCCGTCTTCTTTAAGTTCATTTACAACTGAGTGAATTTTATCTCTTGTGGAGGTAAGACAGGTTAAATGAGAAAGGGGAGTGATACCGTTTCTTTTAACCTCGCCGGCGATCTCCCTGGTAAAACCTGCCCCTGTTCCTGCCGCACCGTAGGTAACGCTCATAAACGACGGCTTTGCCGTGCTCATTTCACGTACTGTATTTTTTGTATTGTTGATTTTATCCCACTGCTTAGGTGGAAAAACCTCAAAAGATACTGTAACCCTGTTATCCTTTAAAATTTGGCTTATTTTCATCAAATAATCTCCTGATTTTTATAATTTAACCATTTTTGTTACTATATTATATATTTTAAGTCCAATCGTGTCAATATGAATTAATCGTTACTGTTTTTTAAATCAATAGTAAGCGTGTTAATATCCTTGTTTTCAGTATAATATAGTGAAATTCCCGATTCAATTTTATAGCCCTGAAGTTTCAGCTGAGCAAGGATAGGAAATATCTTTTCTTTGGTAATATATTCTAAAATGCCTTTTTCATACAATTCGTCGTCGGCAAATTTTATTTCCGCCGTGTCATATCCTTGTTCGCAGGCAAATTTTATGGCTTTTTTAACAGATGCGTTGGTCAGGGTTTTAACAAGTATTGAGTTGTAAACGTAGTAATTGTGTTTTGTGGAATTGCATTCGGGAAGTTCCATACTGTCGCTTATCGTTCTTGTTTTCTTTATTTCTTCATCTGTCAGGCAGAAATATTCGTGGCTTAATATTTTTTTGCCGTTGGGATCCGTTGGGTCTCCCCAGGTAACATCAACATGGTAGCTTTGTGATTCAAGGGTGATTACGTTCCAGCCATGTCCTGTTCCGTCCGTTGATTTTCCCGATACAACGGTGCAGGGAATACCCAGATTCTGCAGTAACATCTGATATGCTTTTGAATATCCGTTGCATGTGGATTTGTGATAACAGAATATTCCGTAAGCCCCCGTTTCAAGAGGACCCGAGGAGTTTATGTCATAGTCGCTGTTGTTTATTATCCATTCATAAGCCCACAGGGCTTTGTCGTATTCACTGCCGGAAGGACACTGCGCCAGAGCTTCGTTTAAACAAATTCTAAGTCGGTTTGAATATGCATGTATTGCTTCCTCGTCATACAGGTATTTTATATCAAAGGTGTAGTTTGCACCGGATACCGTTTCTATCCATGATGTCGTACCGCCGCCGTCAGTCCAGAAAATTTCAGGATGATCGACCAAAACACGGTTTTGAAGTATTTTCCATACTCTGTCGCTGAATTTTTTGCTGTCACTGCCCGGGTGCTTGGTTTCGTAAGGACAAAGAGTCATTATAGCGTTATATATTCCGTCGTAAATCTCTTTTTCCTCATCGGATAAATAATTTCTCTGGGAAAGAGAATCGTATTCGTATTTTTTTGAACCGTGTACTGCGGACGTCGTTCCCTCTGTCGTCTCATTGGGCTGATTAAACAGTAATGTATTTCCTGTACAGCCGTTAAAGGTCAGCATAAGTGCAAGTATTATTAAAATTATGCTTTTTCTGTTTCTCATCTTTATTAATACTTCAAAGCTTTCAATATTATTTGTAATAGTAGTATAACCTATTAGTATTCTGAATGCAAACAAAAAACACCGTATATGCCTAAAACAGCGTACACGGTGTCTGCTATTCCGATTACTTTGCAAGCATAGGGGTGGAAAGATATCTGTCGCCGGAATCGGGAAGAAGAACAACGATATTCTTGCCCTTATTTTCGGGACGTTTTGCTACCTGAATTGTCGCCCACAGTGCTCCGCCGCTGGAAATGCCTACTAATGCGCCCTCAAGCTTAGGAAATTCGCTTCCCACTTCAAACGCCGCTTCGTTAGGAATCTTTACCACTTCATCATATATTTTTGTATCAAGAGTATCGGGCACAAAGCCAGCGCCGATTCCCTGAATTTTATGTGCGCCTGCCTTACCCTCGCTGAGCACGGGAGAGCTTTCAGGCTCCAAGGCAATTACCTTAACGTCGGGATTTTGCTCTTTAAGATATTTACCTACGCCGGATACGGTTCCGCCTGTGCCTACGCCTGCAAGGAAGATGTCAACTTTGCCATCGGTGTCTGCCCAGATTTCGGGTCCTGTGGTTTCATAATGAGCCTTGGGATTAATCGGATTTACAAACTGACCTGCGATAATTGAATTATCAATTTCCTTGTGAAGTTCTTCAGCCTTAGCAATAGCGCCGCTCATTCCCTTTGAAGCGTCGGTAAGCACAAGCTCAGCACCGTATGCTTTCATAAGATTTCTTCTCTCAACGCTCATTGATTCGGGCATTGTAATTATAAGTTTGTAGCCTTTTACAGCCGCATAAGCCGCAAGACCTATACCTGTGTTACCTGATGTGGGCTCAATAATTGTTGAGCCGGGTTTAAGTTTTCCCTGTGCCTCAGCGTCGTCAATGATTGCTTTTCCGATTCTGTCCTTTACCGAGCCTGCCGGATTGAAATATTCAAGCTTTACATAAATATTTGCCGGAAGTTCATAATGCTTTTCAAAATTCTTAGCGTGAACAAGGGGTGTTTTGCCGATAATGTCGGCAACAGATTGATAAAGTGGCATTTTTATTACCTCGTATTATTTTTTCTGCTTTAGATTAGTGATGCAGATTGCTTATTTGTTGTCACTATAATAGCACCTATTACCTACAATGTCAATAGGAATTAAAAACTTTTAAGTTTCTATTTTTACAATATTATACGCATTACTATTTTGTTATTCTGTTAATTTTTTCGTTTCTCGGTGGCATTCTTTTGCAGCAGCTATTGTTGCCAAACTATCGCCCAGCTGGACAAAAAACGCCGAAAGAAGCTCAAGTTCGCTGTCGGATTTTCCCTCTGCCAAAGCGCACGCAAGAGCACTTATGCTGATATTTATGCCGCAAGGATTCATAAAATCACCACACTTTTTGTAAATTATAAACGAGAAAATAGTATAAAAAATCAAGCAAAAAAGAGAAAAAAAGAGATATCAGAATTTATTTTAAATTGGGTATTGACGTTTTTGCCTCTTCGTGATATTATATTCCAGCACGTTGAAAAACGATTATTTTTATATGGAGGAAAGATTATGTCATCATTTATGCCAAAAGCTGACGAAATTGAGCGCAAATGGTATGTTATTGACGCAGCAGACAAGCCGTTGGGTCGTGTTGCTGCCGAGGCCGCTGTCCTTCTCAGAGGCAAGCATAAGCCAATTTTTACACCTAACGTAGATTGCGGCGATTTTGTTATCATTATTAACACAGATAAGGCTGTTCTTACAGGCAATAAGCTTGAAAAGAAGCTTTATCAGCATCACACCGGTTACATTGGTAACCTCAAGGAAGTAAAATACGGCACTCTTATGAAAGAAAAGAGCGATTTTGCTATGCAGCTTGCCGTTAAGGGTATGATTCCTGATACAACTCTCGGCAGAAAGCAGCTTACAAGATGCAAGATATATAAGAACGCTGAACACAA
>CAYXLH010000010.1:14440-33006 GCA_964465835.1 uncultured Bacteroides sp.
AGGGAGGGTTATAACTAATGTACGAATCAAATCCTTATTTCTACGGTACCGGCAGAAGAAAAGAGTCTGTCGCTCGTGTACGTGTTTATGCAGGTACAGGTAAAATCACAATCAACGGCAGAGATATAGACGATTATTTCGGTCTTGAAACACTCAAGGTTATCGTTCGTCAGCCTCTTACTCTTACAGATACAACAGAGAAGTTTGACATCGTTTGCCGTGTTAACGGCGGCGGCGTTACCGGTCAGGCAGGCGCAATCCGTCACGGTCTTTCAAGAGCGCTTCTTCAGTACGACGAAAATCTTCGTCCTGCTCTCAAGAAGGCAGGCTTCCTCACTCGTGACCCACGTATGAAGGAAAGAAAGAAGTACGGTCTCAAAGCAGCCCGTCGTGCTCCCCAGTTCTCAAAGAGATAATTTTTCAAATACGGACTTTCAAACAAAAGCACCGCTGTTTTCAGCGGTGCTTTTTATACTGTGGATTCTCACAACGAGTTATTGCGGTTGGAAAGGGATAATTATTTATTGCAATCCTTTCACGAGCCTATGTGTTCGGGGATTTTGAGTTATCAGGTTTTTTCGCCTTTTGTCATAACGTGCTTACAGTAGCTGCGTTTGTCACAATGGGGGCATTTCAGCTTACGCCGTGTTAAGGTATGAGGCGCCATAATATAGGATTTCATATCAGGCACAAATCTTGTTTTGCAGTTGGGACATTCAAAGGCTCCTGCATCTCTGTCAAGGATGCAGGCAACGATTATTCCGGCTGCAATTACAATAAATCCTATGATGATAAGTGCAATTCTAGCAGGTAAAGTCAGGTTTTCATAACCTGAAATGACGAACAGGGGCACTGCTGCCAAAACCACTGTTCCTGCAACTACGGCTGACAGTATTATTTTCTTTTTGCTTTCCTGTCTTTCTTCAACAAGCTTCATAATATTTTCCTCCGCTTTCATTTTATATTTCTGTTCCGGCAGAATTTCGCCGGACAGTAATTCGTTTACAGTAATTCCCAATTCATTGCAAAGGGGCAAAAGCAGCGAAACGTCGGGAAAACCTTTGACGCATTCCCATTTGGATATGGTTTTGTCGCTTATCATAAGTTTTTGAGCAAGTTGTTTCTGAGTGTAATTTTTTGCCTTTCTTTGCTGTGAAATAAATTGTCCTGTCTTTATCTGATTCATTATCATACCCCCGGATGTGCAAATCTTTTGCTAACTTAATTTTACACAAAAGGCAGAAAAAAATAAACCTATGTTCCGTAGAATCGAAGAATTTTGATAAAAAAGCACACGAAAGATTTAAGATTTCGTGTGCTTTTGTGCGTATAATATTATGATAATTGGGCTTTGCCTGTGCAAAGTTCGTAGTATCTGCCTTTTTGGCTGAGCAAATCATCGTGGTCGCCTCGCTCAATTATTTCGCCGTGTTCAAGCACCATAATTGCATTGGAGTTGCGGACGGTTGAAAGCCTATGGGCAATTACAAATACTGTTCTGCCCTCCATAAGAGAGTCCATACCTTTTTCAATATGATATTCCGTTCGGGTATCTACCGATGATGTTGCCTCATCAAGTATCATAACAGGCGGATCTGCGACGGCGGCTCTTGCAATTGCAAGCAGTTGGCGCTGACCCTGTGAAAGGTTTGCTCCGTCGCCGGTGATTTCTGTATTATAACCGTCGGGCAGATGCTTAATAAACGAATGTGCAGAGGCAAGTTTCGCTGCGGCGATACATTCCTCGTCCGATGCCTCGGGATTGCCGTAACGTATATTATCCATTATCGTGCCGGTAAACAGATGGGTATCCTGGAGCACCATAGCCAGCGAGTGACGTAAATCCGCTTTATTAATTCGTTTTACATCTATTCCGTCGTATGTGATTGTGCCGTTCTGAATATCATAAAATCTGTTAATCAGGTTGGTTATTGTGGTTTTGCCTGCACCGGTGGAGCCTACAAAAGCAATTTTCTGTCCGGGTTTTGCATACAGATTAATGTGTTTGAGTACTGTTTTATCCTCAACATAAGAGAATGTAACATCTTCAAATACCACCTTGCCCTCAACAGGAATTTTTTTATCGCCGTCAACCCAGAACCATTTTTTACCGCTTTCAGTTGACTGTTCTTCAAGAGTAACGGTGCCGTTGTCAACTTCGCTTTCCATATCCATTATTTCAAAAACACGCTCTGCGCCGGCAAGGGCGGAGAAAATATTGTTCATCTGGTTCATTATCTGATTGATAGGCTGAGTGAACTGCTTTGAATAGCTGAGAAAAGTGAAATATGTTCCGATATCAAGGGCGCTTGTAAGAACAAGTATTCCGCCGGTAAGGGCAATAGTTGAGTAAGACGCACCATTGATTCCTGTGGAGCATGGGCCCATAATGCCGGAATAAAAGTTTGCCTTTGTGGCAACAGTGCGGTATTTATCATTTAACTCGTCAAATTCATTCGTTGCCTGTTCTTCATGGTTGAAAACCTTAACAACACGCATTCCTTCTATTGTTTCTTCAATATTACCGTTCATTTCACCCAGAGCGTTTTGCTGGGCGGTATAGTATTTCTTGGTTTTTTTTGCAATATATGCAGAATTAACAACCATTATTACAAGAAATACGCAGGCAATGAGAAACAGCTGCCATTTAAGCACAATCATCATTACGATGATACTTATAAATGAAAAAGCGGAAGAAACAAGTTGAACTATCGTCTGTTCCAGCATATTTTGAATATTGTCTACATCGTTGGTGAAACGGCTCATTATTTCGCCGTGTGTTTTTGAGTCAAAATATTTCAGCGGCAGAGTTTGCAGACGGTCAAATAAATCTTTTCGTATGGTGTTGGTGGTTTTATATGCGAGCTTTACCATAATTCTTGACTGAATAAAGGTGAACAGGGAAGCGCCTACATAAAATGCCGTAACTATTGCTAGGTTAATCATTAACTGTTTTACGCCGACTGTTGCAAAATTTCCTGCTTTGATTGAATCGGCTACGTCATTAAGAATCGGTTTAAGCCAGTATGATGCCCCTGTGGAGCATACGGTGCTTAAAATCAGCATAAGAAACACAACTATTAAAAATAACTTGTTTTTACCCATATATCTTAATATACGTGTAAAGGTTTGTTTTGCCTGTTTTGGCTTCTGATTGGGCTTTCCTCTGCCCGGAGGTCCCATTGGCGGCATTATTCAAGCACCCCCTTTTGCTGAGTTTTGTAAATTTCCTGATAAATCACATTGTTTTCAATGAGTTCATTGTGTGTTCCCACTCCGTCAATTCTTCCGTCGTCAAGCACGATTATTTCATCTGCGTTCTGTACAGAGGAAATTCTCTGTGCAATTATTATTACAGTTGTATCTTTAAATTCGCTGTAAAAGCTGTCACGGATTTTTGCTTCCGTAGCAGTATCAACGGCAGATGTGGAGTCGTCAAGTATAAGTATTTTAGGATTTTTTATCATTGCTCTTGCAATACAGAGCCTTTGCTTCTGTCCTCCGGACAGATTTAGACCGCCCTGTGCAAGCACGGTATCGTAGCCGTCAGGCTGGCGCATAATAAAATCGTGAGCCTGCGCCGCTTTACATGCAGTAATTATTTCTTCATCGGTGGCGTTTGATTTGCCCCAGCGGATATTATCTTTAATGGTGCCGGTAAATAAAACATTTTTTTGAAGCACAACACCGGTTAAATCACGCAGCGTCTTTAAATCGTAATCCTTTACATTTACGCCGTCAACCCGAACTTCACCGGCGGTGACGTCATACAGTCTTGGTATAAGGTTAACAAGACTTGATTTGCCGCATCCGGTGGAACCGATTATACCCACGATTGAGCCGGGCTCGGCGGTAAAGCTGATATTGCTTAAAATTTTATCATCTTTTTTATCCGTATTGTAACTGAAATCAACATTTTTAAATTCAATTTTACCCTTTGGATTTTCCGGAATGTACGGATTTTCGGGATTTTGAATATCAATTTCTGTGTCAAGCACTTCAACAACACGGTCGCCGCAGGCTTTTGCACGGGTTAACTGAAGCAGGAACATTGATACCATCATAATGTTCATCAAAACCTGTACAATATATGATGAAAGAACGGATATTTCGCCTACGTCCATTAAGCCTTTTGCGGCGTCGCCTGCGCCCTTGTAGTAGATGTAAACAATTACTATGTTCATCATAAGCATCATAACGGGCATCAGTGTTACTATAAGTCCTGCCGCCTTTGAACCCTGTTTTGCAAGTTCGTCTGATGCGGTATGAAACTTTTTCTTTTCCTTATCCTCACGCACAAATGCTTTTACAACACGTATTCCTATCAGGTTTTCCTGTACTACGCGGTTAACATTATCAATCTTTTTCTGCATTTTCTGGAACATCGGAAACCCGAATTTAAGCACAAGCACAATTATAACAATCATAACCGGCAGCATAAACAGCAGGATTACCGACAGCTTTGCGTTTATTGAAAAAGCGAAGCATGCGGAAACGATAAGCAGAGCAGGGGCTCTTACAAGCATTCTTAGGCTCATCATCACCGTGTTCTGGAGCATGGTTATATCGTTTGTCATTCTTGTTGTAAGTGATGATGTGGAAAAAGAATCAATGTTCTTAAATGAAAAATCGCTTATTTTTTTATACACGTCACGTCTTAGTCTATATGAAAATTTCTGGCTTACGATTGATGACGATTTCATTGTAGCTAGGCCTCCGCACAGACCTATTAACGCCAATGCAAACATCATAAGCCCTACCCGGATTACGTAGCTTTTTACATCTGCGTCGCCTGCTGTTGCTCCGTCAACCCGGTTGTAGATTCTGTTTGCAATAGACGGCATGGCGAGCTCGCATATTGCCTCAATTATCATTCCGGAGGCGCTTATTATGCACAGATGCCATAATCCTTTGAGATATTTTGCAAGCTTTTTAATCATCGGCATTATCCTCCCTTAAATTTTGTATTGCTCTGTCAAGAAAATCAGATAAAATATAGACTTCTTCCTCGGTCATACCCTTGGTGATGTATTTTTCCTGATAATCCATTTTTTCTCTGATATATTCGGGTACGTTCCTGCCCTTTTCCGTAAGGTACAGGTTAGTAATCCTTGCATTGTTTTCATCTGCTTTTTTAATCAGAAAGCCCGAATGCTCCAGCCTTTTAACACTGATTGAAGCAGTTGCGTTTGTAACACCTAAATGTTTTGCACATCTGCTTACCGTGGCTCCCTCGTTTTCCAGTAAAAACAAAATAATGTCCTGCTGTCCGGAAAATAATCCCATTTCATTTACAACATTATTAAACCTGTGACGAAGCAGTCTTGACAGGTAATTTACTCGCGGACCTATAGTTCCTTTCGGCGGCGGTGCTTTTTGACATTTTGGTTTCATTTTCATCATCCTTATAATAGTTAGCCGGCTAATATTAGTCGGCTAAATGGTATTATATCACAATAATATAAAATGTCAACACTGTTTTTGCAATTATAAAAAAAGTTGTTGATATACATATTATATTGTGCTAAAATATGCATTTGAATCGGAGGGTGACGGTGATAATCCTAACCCGCCAAAAATGCAGTATTAAAGCGATATTTGCAATTTGCTTAAGGGGGCATTTGCTGTGGATTATAATTTATGTGATTATAATACAGTAAATTCAATATTGTCTAAATTTGGCTTTACCTTTTCAAAGGCGCTTGGTCAGAATTTTTTGATAGACGACAGCGTTTGTCCCGATATGGCGCAGGCTCTTGGAGCAGACGCCGATACGGCAGTGCTTGAGGTGGGACCAGGTATCGGTGTGCTTACAAAGGAGCTTTGCCGTACCGCCGGAAAGGTTGTATCCGTTGAACTTGATAAACGGCTTTACCCTGTGCTTGCTGAAACCCTGGCAGACTATCCCAATTTTGAGCTTGTTGCCGGCGACATAATGAAAATGGATTTGCCTGAATTATTTGAGAAAAAATTTAAGGGCTATTCTAAAATTAAAGTATGCGCCAATCTTCCGTACTATATAACCTCGCCTGTGATTATGACTTTGCTTGAAAGTCGCCTGCCTATTGATGAAATTGAGGTTATGGTTCAGCGTGAGGCGGCGCAGAGACTTTGCGCAGAGGTAGGCAGCAGAGAAGCAGGAGCGGTAACCGCCGCAGTAAAGTATTACGGCGACGCCAAGGTGCTTTTTGACGTAGGCAGAGAATGTTTTATGCCCTCGCCCAAGGTTGACAGCGCAGTAATAAAAATCAGCCTTAACGGAAGTAAAAATAAATATAATGTAAAAAATGAAAAGCAGTTTTTTGCAGTAGTAAGAGGCGCTTTTGCTCAGCGCAGAAAAACGGCCGCCAACAGTCTTGCAAATTCACTGTCTTTAAATAAAGAAAAAATATATTCTGCTCTTGAACAGTTAAATCTTGATAAAAATATCAGAGCGGAAAAATTAAAAATGGAGGATTTCGTAAATCTTACTGATTTGTTTTTTGAATAATGGCACAGAGAGATAACACATTAATTTTCAGCGAGTATAAAATTCCCAAGGCGGTTGCCGCTTTGGCGGTACCCAGTATGTTGGGAATGCTTATTAATATTGTATATAATTTGGCGGACACATTTTTTGTAGGACAGACAAACGATGCAAATCAGGTGGCGGCGGTTTCAGTTTCAATGCCTTTGTTTATGCTGATTTTGGCGGTCGGTAATCTTTTCGGCGTAGGCGGATGTGCCTTTGTAAGCCGTTCTCTCGGCGAGGGCAACAAGGATAAAATCAAGACCATATCCTCCTTTTGTATTTACGGCGGAATAATGGTCGGCGTTGTTATGGCAGTAATATTCGCCGCTTTCAGACGTCCGCTTCTGTATCTTATCGGTGCATCCGATAACACAATAGATTTCGCCTGCGATTATTTGTTCTGGATTGCTCTGGGCTCGCCTTTCAGTGTTACGGCAATTATGGCAGGTAACCTTATTAGGGGCGAGGGTGCAGCAAAGCAATCAATGTTCGGAATGATAATCGGGCAGATTGCAAATATAATTCTTGACCCTATATTCATTCTCGGCGCAGGTGATAAGCTGTTCGGAATATCAATGCCGTTCGGTTTTAATTTAGGCGTTTCCGGTGCGGCGATAGCTACTGTTATAGGAAATATTTTAAGTGTACTGTATTATCTTATTTATTTCCTTAAAGGAAAATCAATACTTTCAATATCACCTAAAAGATTTTCAGGCAAAAACGGCGTTGCAAAGGGCGTAATCAGCGTGGGTATGCCGGCGGCGCTTAATAATCTTCTTATGAGCCTTTCAAATATAGTTATAAATATGTTCCTTATCAAATACGGCGACAGTGCAGTTGCCGCAATGGGTGTTGCGCTGAAAGCAAATATGCTTGTAACAATGCTTCAGATAGGCCTCGGACAGGGAATACAGCCTTTGGTAGGTTACTGTTACGGTGCAAGGAACTTTGCAAGAATGAAATCAAGTATCATTTTTTCAATGATATGCAATATTGTTATAGGAACGTCTGTTACCGCCTTTTATCTTGTGTTCAGGGAACAGGTTATACGGTTGTTTATTGATGACGCCCAGGTTGTTGAATACGGCGTAAAAATGCTGACGGCTCTTATGACTCCTGGTTTTGCGATAGGTGTAATGTTTATTATAAACTTCGCCTTTCAGGGAATGGGCAAGGGTATACAGTCCCTTATCCTTGCGGCAGGAAGACAGGGCCTTGTATATCTTCCGGTGCTTATTATAATGGATAAAGCAGTAGGGCTTGAAGGACTTATCTGGGCACAGCCTGCGGCGGATTTTGTATGTATAGTATTGAGTATTATTATGTTTGCCTTTACTATGAAAAAGCTAAAAAAACAGCAGGTTAAATAAACATATTCCTTGATTCAGGAGGATAATATATGAAAAACACTGTCATAAGCGAAAACGAAATACTTTTTTCACGTAAAGGCGAATTAGTGCGCATCACTCCTGTTTTAAATAACGCAATAAGAGTGCAGGCATTTCCAGACTGCAGTATTATTGATGAAAATTATAATCTTATGCCTCATGATGCCGATTGTGTAATTGAAGAAACTGACAGATATGTTACTATGACAACCGACTTCATTATGCTGAAAATGTATCACGACGGTAAAATCTTCTTTTTCAGCGGTGACAAAAAGCTTCTTGAGGAACAGCCGGAGCTGACTTTCGGCGACGGAATCAGGCATCATCTCAACATTGCCTCAGGTGTGTGGAAAAGCCGTGTAACCTTTGAAAGCAATGATGATGAGCACTTCTTTGGCTTAGGCCATCAGTGGGATAACCGCTTTGATTTAAAGGGCAGTTCCTTTGACATTATAAATACAAACGCAAAATGCACCATTCCCTTTGTTTATTCCTCATTGGGTTACGGTTTTTTATGGAATGTGCCTTCAACCGGAAACGTTGAGCTTTCATGCAACAGAACAAGATGGAGCGCTGATGCCTGCCGTTTTGTTGATTATGTTGTTATCGGAGGACAGCCTAAACAGGTGCTTTCAGCTCTTGCAGATTTAACCGGCCATTGCCCTGAAATGCCTCACTGGGCAACAGGATTCTGGCAGAGCCGTTTAAGGTATGAAACTCAGGAGGATTTGCTGAATGTTGCACGCAGATATAAAAAAGAGGGAATACCCCTTTCAGTAATAATTGCCGATTATTTTCATTGGACGGAGCAGGGTGATTATCGTTTTGACCCTGAGTATTGGCAGGATGTTAAGGCTATGACTGATGAGCTTCACAAAATGGGTACAAAGCTTGTGGTTTCAATATGGCCTACGGTTAATGAGAATAGCGAAAATTATCGTTATATGAGCGAAAACAATATGCTGATAAGAACTGTAAGAGGCTCTGACAGAATATTTCCGTTCTACGGCTGGCAGGCAGAAATAGATGCCACAAATCCCCAAACACGTAAATATGTATGGAGCAGGATTAAAGAAAATTATCTTGATAACGGCGTTGACGGCGTGTGGTTTGATGAGGCTGAACCGGAAATTCACCCTGAACATTTTGATAATCTTATTTTTCATAAGGGCAGAGGCGATATGACCGCTCTGCTTTATCCCTATTATTATGCGAAAATGGCTTATGACGGACTGCACGAAATGGGAAGGGACGATGTTATAACACTTACCCGGTGTGCCTATCTCGGCAGTCAGAAATACGGTGCGTTGATTTGGTCGGGCGATATAAAATCCACTTTTGAAAGTCTGAAATGCCAGGTTAACGCAGGGCTTAATATGTCTATGTGCGGTATGCCATGGTGGAATACTGATATCGGCGGTTTTTACGGCGGTGATACAACCTCCGGTTATTTTAGAGAATTGATTGTCCGCTGGTTTCAGTTTGGCGTTTTCTGTCCGGTAATGCGTGTTCACGGCAACCGTGTTCGTCACGGTGAAAAGCATCCGGTTAAAGAGCCTACCGGCGACCCTAACGAGCTTTGGTCATTCGGTGAGGAAAACTTTAAGATACTTAAAGACCTTGTATTTTTGCGTGAAAGATTAAGAGATTACATTGAAAAAAATCTTGATAATGCGTCAAAAACAGGTGTTCCTTTAATGAGACCGATGTTTGTTGATTTTCCCGATGATGAAAAATGTTATACTCTTTCACAGCAGTATATGTTCGGCAATGATATCATCTTTGCTCCTGTTGTTGAACAGGGGCAGAAGGTTAAAGAATTTTATATTCCGTCGGGAGAGTGGATTTTAACAATGAACGGTAAAGAATATACCGCCGGCAGTCACAGCGCAGAGATTAAGCTTAGTGATTTTGTGGCGTTGGTTCGTAAGAATTCTCCTGTTTTATCAGCTTTCGGATTGTAAATGAATAACGAGTTGTATCAAATCAGATACAGCTCGTTTTGTTATATATCCTGTTTTGGCAGGCGTGTAATGCTCTTTCGGCAAATGAGATAAATATATTGACATATACCCTATGGGGGTATATAATAAAAATACTTAATTCTGGGCATAATGTAAAAGAGGTTTTTAATATGAATTGTGAAAACTGCCATAAAACTAAAAAAAGAAACGAAGAAGAGCAAAAAAAGCTTATCAACCGTCTGAACAGAATTGAGGGACAGATAAGAGGGATAAAAGGTATGGTTGAAAGCGATGCATACTGCACCGATATAATTACACAAGTTGCCGCCGCCAACGCTGCTCTTAACGCTTTTAACAAACAGCTGCTATCCGAGCATATACGCACCTGTGTTGCACAGGACATTAAAGACGGCAAGGAAGATACTATTGAAGATTTGCTTATAACTTTGCAGAAGTTAATGAAATAGAGGTGATTGGGTGGATCATTATGATATAACAGGAATGAGCTGTGCCGCCTGCTCAGCTCGTGTTGAAAAGGCGGTAAAATCCGTTAACGGAGTAACAAACTGCAATGTAAGTCTGCTTACAAATTCAATGACCGTTGATGGCAGCGCACCGCCAGAAAGAATAATAAAAGCCGTAACAGATGCAGGTTACGGAGCAGAATATGCCGATAAACCGCAGAACGATTCAGTGGAAAGCACTGATAAGCTTAAAGATATCGAAACGCCGAAAATAAGAAACAGGCTTATCTGGTCGCTGATATTTCTTTTGATATTAATGTATATATCAATGGGTCATATGATGTGGAATTTTCCACTGCCCTCTGTTATTGCCGATAACCATATTGCAATGGGCTTGATTCAGCTCCTTTTGTGCACCGCCGTTATGGTTATAAATCAAAAGTTTTTTATCAGTGGTTTTAAGGGACTGATACACCGGTCGCCTAATATGGATACTCTTGTGGCTCTTGGCTCCGGCGCTTCATTCGCTTACAGCGTCTGGGCGCTTTTTGCAATGACAGATGCACAGTTAAAGGGCGATAGCGCCGCCGTAATGTCATATATGCACGATTTTTACTTTGAGTCGGCGGCAATGATTCTCACTCTTATTACCGTGGGAAAACTGCTTGAAGCCTATTCAAAAGGCAAAACCACCAATGCACTTAAATCTTTAGTAAAGCTTACTCCTAAAACTGCCCGGGTTATCCGAAATGGGGAAGAGGTGACCGTTGCGGCAAGCGATGTGCAGACTGACGACATATTTGTTGTCCGTCCGGGAGAAAGTATTCCGGCAGATGGAATTGTTACTGACGGCCATTGTGCCACCGACGAATCATCTCTTACAGGCGAGAGTATACCTGTTGATAAGAAAGCAGGGGATAAGGTTTCGGCAGGCACAATAAATCAGTCGGGATTTGTTAAATGCAAAGCCACTGCCGTAGGCAAAGATACTGCCCTGTCACAGATTATTCAAATGGTCAGTGATGCGGCGTCAACAAAGGCACCCATTGCCAAAATCGCCGATAAGGTGTCGGGCATTTTTGTGCCGGCGGTTATTCTTATTGCACTTGTTACGCTGATTGTGTGGATGGTTTGCGGCGAAAGCTTCGGCTATGCGCTTAACCGCAGTGTGTCCGTGCTGGTTATAAGTTGTCCCTGTGCGTTGGGTCTTGCAACTCCCGTGGCTATTATGGTGGGCAACGGTGTAGGTGCAAAAAACGGTATTTTATTTAAAACCGCCGTGTCCCTTGAACAAACAGGAAAAACTCAGATTGTGGTTCTTGATAAAACAGGAACTGTTACAAAGGGCGAGCCGAAGGTAACAGATATAATTCCTGCCGGTAATGTTACCGCAGAAAAACTGATGTCTCTTGCATATTCCGCTGAAATAAAAAGTGAGCATCCATTGGCAAAAGCCATTGTCAGCAAGGCAAAGGAGTTGTCTGCTCCGCTGATTGAAAGCAGTGACTTTCATTCTGTAACAGGCAGCGGTATAACAGCGGTTATAAATTCAAATCAGGTGATTGCAGGCAGCTTGAAGTATGTTAGCAGTAAAATTAAAATATCCGAGGAAGTCAGATCAGAATGCAACCGTTTGGCAAAAGAGGGCAAAACACCGCTTTTATTTGCTGAAAACGATAGTTTAACAGGCGTAATTGCCGTAGCGGATACAATAAAAGAAGACAGTCCGACGGCGGTGGCGCAGCTTAAAAATATGGGCATAAAGGTCGTTATGCTTACAGGGGATAATAAAGCAACGGCAGACGCAATAGGCCGTCAGGCAGGTGTTGACAGTGTTGTAGCAGGCGTTCTGCCCGACGGCAAGGAAAGAGTAATCAAAAAGCTTAAAAAGCACGGTAGGGTAGCAATGGTAGGCGACGGAATTAACGACGCTCCTGCCCTCACAAGTGCAGATACGGGTATCGCAATAGGCGCCGGCACAGATGTTGCAATAGACGCCGCCGATGTGGTTTTGATGAACAGTAAGCTGTCCGATGTGCCCTCGGCAATACGTTTAAGCCGTGCAACTTTAAGGAATATCCGTGAAAATCTGTTCTGGGCTTTTATTTATAATGTAATAGGTATTCCTCTTGCAGCAGGTATCTGGATTCCCATATTCGGATGGCAGTTAAATCCTATGTTTGCCGCCGCCGCAATGAGTTTATCAAGCTTCTGCGTAGTAACAAATGCTTTAAGGCTTAATCTTTTTAAACTTTACAGTTCAAAAAGAGATAAAATAATTAAAGAAATTGATTTAAAGGAGATGCAGTCAATGACAAAAACTATGAAAATTGAGGGAATGATGTGCCCTCATTGCGAAGCAACGGTGAAAAAGACACTTGAGGCATTGCCCCAGGTTGATGAGGCAAAGGTCAGCCATACCGACGGTGAGGCCGTCCTCACCCTTAATTCCGATATCCCCGACAGCCAGCTTAAAAAAGCCGTAGAAGAACAGGGTTATAAGGTTTTGTAAATCATGGGGGCTGCCTCACGTTATCAATTCGTGAGACAGCCCTGTTTTTGCAAGTTGAATTATGATTTATCCTATGGGGCTCCCTTGTCAAAGGGGGCTGGATGCGAAGCAGACTGGAGGATTCATTTAAATTAAATAAGAATCCCTCCGTCACAACTTACGGTGTGCCACCTCCCTTTAACAAGAGAGGCTAAAATCGGTATAATAAATTATTATTTAAACAAATTTATCAGTCTAATACCTTTAATATTAACTGAAATTCTTTATGGTCTAAAGCAAAATCCGTTACAATTTAAAAAATAACTGCCCCTTATAATTTTACCATAGGAGGTGCTGCTTTTTTCATTGCTCGCTTTTACTGGACTTTTCAGCTTTATATTGACTATTTATAATAATGATGATAAAATATATTCGCAACACAAAGTTTAATATGTTTATAGACGAGTACGTGTTTTTATTTTGGTAAAAACACATGCTCTATGTTTTCGTACTTGTCTATAGAGAAAACTTTGTGTTGCAGCAATTGGAGCTGTGTGTTTTTCGTGCGTGGCTTTGGTCACGCATTTTTTGTTTGGAGGAAGAAAAATGAAAAAGGTTATTAGTTTGCTCTTATCAATAACAATGCTGATGACATCAATATTATGCGTTGATCTATCTGCATTTGCGAACGATTTAAACATTACAAATAGAGCAGAATGGTTGTCTAAACTGGTTGAAACATTTGATATGACAGTTGAAAGCGACAATTATCCTGAAAACTATTTTTCTGATTTAACAGAGGAGTCACAGTATTATAGGGATGTACTTGTTGCAACAGAGTTCGGTCTTGTTGATGTTGAAGCAGGTGATCCTGTTAATCCGGATAGCGATATTACAAGAGAATTTGCGGCGCAAACACTTAACTTTTGCTTGGGGTTTACCGTTGATGAAAACGGCGAGCAAGTAGAAAATTATAAATACACTTTTTTAGACTACCAAGAATGCTTGTATCCTGATGATGATCAGGTTGCTGTAAATAGAGGTTGGTTTGAGTTAGATGAAAAAGATAACTTCTGCCCTGATAACATAGTAACGGCAGAAGAAATTTTGATAATGATTGAAGATGCAGAAAGCACTATTAAATCTGATGAAATTGATGATAATTATGACAGTACATATGAAATCACTAAAGGAGTTGTTGAAATTCCAAATGGTACTGAAATAGAAATTGACGAAAATTATAATGTTATTATTTACGATAAGAGTTATAACATTTCTGTTGGCGATACATTTATAGTTTATTCCTATGATATACCTGTTGTTTACGATGCAAAAGCTGTTACCGAAAACGAGGATAACATTTTTATTGAAACAGAAAATGGCTCTGTAAATGATGCACTTGAAAGCATTGATATTCAAGAGGTTGTTGAGGCAGATGTATCTGAATTTATACCTTCAAACGGATATGAAATAGTTGAAGACACAGAAGAATTATCAACTTTTTCACTTTTTTCATTGCGTAAACCAAACGCAAATAACAGCATAAGCCTTGAAAAGAAGATTGATTTAATTGCCGGTAATTCAATAACATTAAAGGTTAAAATATCAGATATTAATTTAGGGCATAAAATTAACGTAAGTGAGGGTGTCGCAGAAGTAAAGCTCACTTTTAATGTTTCGTTTTATGCCGACGGTCAATTTAATTTTGATGAAATTAATAAAGATGATCTTGATAGCTTTAGCGACCTAGGTAAAATGCGATTTGCAGGTATTGGATTTGTTGAATTTAAGCCACAACTTAATTTTAACGGTAAGTTTTCGTACAACCAAAAATTTAGTGCAACAATAGGATTTTCAAAGGATTCTTCAGGATTTCACAATTTGGCATCATTTAAAAAGGACGTGTTTACTATAACATTAGAGGCATCGAGTAAATTCGGAATTCGTGTAGCACTCGGTGTTGAAATTTTGATTGTAAAAGCAAATATTCATGCCGAAATCGGCGTAAAGTCCTGTGCTAATACAGAATCATCAACCGACAGTAGCAACAGTTTAACCTATTGCATAACTCTTTCGGCATATTTGTATTTTACAACAGGAATTGAAGCAGAAATAGATTTTGTAGTTGCTAAAAGTAAGTGGAAGTATGAATATGAGGTATTTAAGGATACCAATAGCCCTGTTCGTTTATATTTCCATTTTGAAAATGGAGTTGAGGTAGATGGTTGCACAGTGGGCAGTAAAACCAAGCCGAAATATGTAACTCCAAGCACATCAAAATACGGCTCTGTATATACCGACAATATAGGCAATTTAACAGGCGTTGTTAATTCCGGCGATTTTTCATTGTCAATAAATTCTAATAATACAGCAACAATAATAGGTTATAAAGGCACTTCCTCTGTTGTAAATATTCCTAATTATATCAATGGACACAAAGTAATCAGCATAGGTGAATATGCATTTTATGGATGCGAGAGCTTAACAAGTGTAAAAATACCGGATAGTGTAATCAGTATAGGGGATTATGCGTTTAGTGGTTGTAAAAGTTTAACAAGTGTAAAAATACCGGATAGTGTAATAAGTATTGGTGATGGTGCATTTGCACCAATAGTAATTAATAATGGTAGCCTTGTTGGCTGTATAAACTTAACGAGTATTACTATACCAAATAGTGTAATAAGTATTGGTGATCATGCATTTATTTGCTGTACAGGATTGACAAATATAACTATACCAGAGAGTGTAACAAGTATTGGTTATCATGCATTTTATTATTGCACAAGCCTGATAAATATTACGGTAAATAATGATAATCATTCTTATTCATCACAGGATGGGGTATTATTCAATACGGATAAATCTTCTTTAATACAATACCCATTAGGAAAAACAAGTACATCGTACAATATACCAAATAGCGTAACAAACATAGATGATGGGGCATTTGCAGGTTGCACAAGTTTAACAAGTATAACAATACCAAATAGTGTGTCAAGCATAGGTGATTGGGCATTTGCAAATTGCACAAGTTTAACAAGTATAACAATACCAAACAGTGTAACAAGCATTGGCTCAAGTGCATTTGAGAATTGCACAAGCTTAACAAGTGTTACAATCAGTAAAGACGTAACAAGCATAGGTGACGAAGCATTTTTGGGCTGCACAAGCCTTACAGGCATAAATGTTGACAATAATAATACAAGTTATTCATCACAGGACGGAGTTTTATTTAATAAGAATAAAACTATGCTGATTCAATATCCTAATGGAAACACAAGAACATCATATACAATCCCTAACAGTGTAACCGGTATATGCAGAGCTGCATTTTACAACAGCTCAAATCTTACCAGTGCAACAATCCCTGACACTGTAACAAGTATGGACAATTTTGCATTTGAAAGTTGTAAAAATCTTAAAAGTGTAAAAATCGGTAAAGGTTTAAAAGAAATTCCCTATGGTGCGTTTCAGTACTGTACAAATCTTAAGAGTGTAACAATTTCCGACGGCGTAGAAAGTATAGGCGGCGGGGCATTTTGCAGCTGCGAAAGCTTAACAGATATAACAATACCTGACAGTGTAATATCCATAGAAGACAATGCATTTGATGGTTGCAACAACTTAAAGGATGTGTATTATGCAGGTTCAAAATCACAGTGGGATAACATTAATTTAGACCCAAATGATAATAATTGCTTAATTAATGCAACAATTCATTACAATTATAAACCACATACCCACACATACAAAACAACCGTTACAAAAGCTACAACAAGCAAAAACGGCAGTATCGTTACAAAGTGCACCTGCGGTGCGGTAAAGAGCAAATCAACAATTTACTATCCAAAGAAAATTTCACTTTCAACTACCTCTTACACTTATGACGGAAAGGTTAAAAAGCCAAGCGTTAAGGTTGTTGGTAGCAACGGCAAGACAATCTCTTCAAGCAATTATACAGTAAGCTACGCAAGCGGCAGGAAGAACGTGGGCAAGTATTCCGTTAAGATTACATTTAAAGGTAATTATAGCGGCAGTAAGACATTGTACTTCACAATCAAGCCGAAATCAACAAGTATATCAAAGCTTACTGCAAGCAAAAAGGCATTTACTGTTAAGTGGAAAAAGCAGAGTACACAGGTTACCGGCTATCAAATACAGTACAGCACATCTTCAAAATTCAAATCCACAAAGACTGTAACAGTCAGCAAAAACAGCACAACATCAAAGAAAATTTCAAAGCTTAAAGCTAAGAAAAAGTATTATGTCCGCATACGCAACTACAAAACCGTAAAAGGTACAAAATACTATTCGGCATGGTCAAAAGCAAAGTCTGTTACTACCAAGAAGTAACACAATCAAAAGCAAAGGCGTACACACGGAAAAAGTGTACGCCTTTTAGCATATTTTGTTTACAGTAATTTTTTGTACATATCGTATATATTTTCTTCGGTAAGTTCAATAGGGTTGCGCTTCATCAGCATTGACATGCTTTTTTTGGTAAGCTCTTTAATCTGCTCCTCTGTTGTGCAGCCGATTTGAGTTAAAGTACAGCGCATTTTCATACGTTTTTTCATGGCGGTTATTTCGTCTGCCATATCATAAGCGCTGTCAAAACCGCAGTTCTTGGCAAGAGCAGTAATCCTGCCGTCATTATCTGCGTTGTCAGCGTTGAATTTGATGAAATAGTCAAGAGTGAATGCGCAGGCTTCGCCGTGGGGCACACCGTAAATGTTTGTCAGCGGAAATGAGCAGGCGTGGGAGCCGGTTGTCCTCGGATGGCTGAAAGCAACTCCGGCAACGATTGACGCCTCCGCCATTTTTTCTCTGGCGGTGAGATTGTCCGGTTCGTTGTATGCCTTTTCAAGCCACTGAAAAACCAATCGCGCCGCGTAAACAGAACATGCTGAGCAAACCGGCTGGTTAAGCGTTGACCAGTAACTTTCAACTGCGTGGCTGAGCACGTCAAGACCGGTTGAGGCAGTAATCTGCGCTGGTACTGTTAAGGTAAGCTGGGGGTCAATTACTGCGATTTTCGGGTACATTGCCGGGTCATTCATCGGTTGTTTTAAGTTCTGTGCCAAATCAGTAAGTACGGAAATATTTGTAACTTCCGAAGCAGTGCCTGAAGTGGTTGTTACCGCAATCATAGGTATTGCTTCATTTGGGTTAATGGCTTTGCCGCCGCTGTGGTATGACTCAATTATGTCATCGCCTTTTGCGATTGCACATGCCGCCTTACAGCAGTCCATAGGAGAGCCGCCGCCTAAAGCAACCGCAAAATCAGCATTCTGCCGGCGCATAAGCTTAACGCAGTCGTTTACATTATCTGTGGTGGGATTAGGACGTATGTCGCTGAAAACAGCTTTCAGCGTACCGCCGCTTAACTTAATAAATTCCTGAGCTGTACCGTTTTTTGCAAAGCTTTTGGAGCATATAAGTACGCCGTTTTTACCGCCTATCTCATCAATAAACTGTTTTATGTTTTTTCTGATACCTGTTCCGAATTCAAGTTTAACAGGTAAATTGAATTCCCATTGCATAATATTTATTCCTTTCGGTTGAAAATTTTTATTAATAAGTCAATTTTAGCACATATTATCATTTTTTTAAACATTTTTCTTGACAAATTAATGTTTATATTATAGAATATCTAAGCATTGAGTGTAATTGCTCCTGCGTAACACTCCTTCGGGAGTTTTACATATATAAAATCCGCAGTTATATACCGAGGTGTAACTCAGTTTG
>CAYXLH010000011.1:0-318 GCA_964465835.1 uncultured Bacteroides sp.
TAGTTGAAGTTGCATCCTTGTTAGCAACAAATCTAACATTTTCGCCGCCCATTACAAACTTTTCTGGATCAGTTCCAACTGTTGGATCAGTTGTATAAAGAGTACCCTTTTCAGTTACTACACCACAAACACCGGTTGTCTGATTTATACCAGAAGCATACTGAGTATATTGAGTATAAATTGTATATTTGTCTTTTGTGTGTAACACGCTAGTAGCGTAAGGAAGTTTAGCATCAAGCTTTCTAATCATTTCAGCGTCGGTAACTGTTTCACCATTGATGGTGTACTGACCTGTTGTAGTATCTCTAGCTACTGAAT
>CAYXLH010000011.1:328-32476 GCA_964465835.1 uncultured Bacteroides sp.
AGCCATATCGCCAACAGCTAAGAATGAATAGGAATTATCAGTACGTGAATTGTACTTGACGATTGAATACGTTCCGTCAGTATTGCGAAGAGCTATCGCATAACAGCTCTGCGGACATTTAGCAGTAGCAAATGTATCATAGTACAGAGGCTGAGGCTGTGAGTCATTTGAAAGAACGCTCTTGCCGTCAATAGATACGGTATAAGTATCTCCTGCTTTATCAAACTTAGGCTGAAGAACAACAAGATTTACATCATCAGTGAATGATACTACTCCGTAATTTGCACTCGCATCGTTAACCAACCATCCGGAATGTCTGTAATACGGCATATCATTAACAGCATACTCAGTTCCATTGATAATATACTTATTCTGCTGAAGATCAAGTGTATCAGATTTATTCAAATTGAATTCCTGTACAGTGTTGCCGTAGAGGTTAAGTATTCTAACCTTTACCTGATCGTCTGCTTGCTCTGATGAACAATAAGCACTTACTGTTGTTGTACCATCCTGCTGAATATAAAGGTTATAGGCGTCTGCCGCAGGAATTGTCTGCTTAGTGCCGTCACTGTAAGTAACAATCCACTTGTAATTATGAAGTCCTTCGGGAACATTAAATGTTACTGTATCGCCGTAAACATGTGTGGAAGTTTCTGTTGAATATACTGTGCTTTCGTCATCATTATATACGTTGAATGTAACAGTACATTTTCTTCTGTTAACAGTTGAGCTGTCTTCTATAGCAGAAAGAATTTTAGTAGTCGCTGCATCCAGAGAGCTCTGCTGATTTGCATCAGTGTTATACCAGATTGCACCATCAAAATTTACATAAGCCGTGCATTCTTCTGAAGTAACATCGTCAAGCGAAGGAGTTGTAACTGTCTGCTTAGAAGCGGAGCCAACACCATTTTGATATGCTACAACAGCACTGCTGAGACCCTGGTGCTGAACTGTTTTGTAAACAGAATCAGCAGAAGCAAGATAACTGTCATTGAATGCGCCGACATCATAGTATTTAAGAAGATTTGTGGCTGAATCATATGCATCATAATCTGCACACTGAACAAGATTATCACGCTGAGTTGCTACGTTCTGACCAGCACTGATAATTGCATCCTGACGTGCTGAAGTTCTGTTTGTATTAACTTCAGAAGCATAATATCTGCGTCCTTCAACGTTATAATATCTTCCGTTTACGTTAACCCAGAAACCATCTTCAAATTCAGAAGGATTCGGGTCACCCTTGTTAGTGAAGAATTCGCCCCAATAGGTGTAATGGTCTATTAAGGATTCATCTCTGCTTGCATCAACGATATTGCCGTCCTTATCAAATGCGATGTACGGACCGTAATCATTATAAACAAAGGTTACCTCGAACTTTTCTGTGTCGTTCTTGTATTCTGTAGATTTATCTGCCCATACCTTTGCAGCATCATATGCGTCATTAAATGTCTTCCAAGATTTCAAAGAATAATTCTGGTCTGCATAAGATGAACCATTGCCGATTGTCATAGTAGCTGTATTCTGTGAAGAAGCGCTTACAGCATTCTCAGATTCGGAATAATCAGCAACTTCAACAAGTACCTTTTTAGCGGCATTAATGTTGCTTTCAAGTCTGGTAAGTGTACCCTGGTCTGATACATACGGTGAGTTCTTTGCTCCGTAGTCATCAGTATTAGGATTCATCTGGGTAAAGTGCTCTGTTACCTTATTGTATGCATTTGAGTATGCAGTCCAGGAAGATGTGGTGTATTTTTTGCCCTCTTCATTAACGCCGGAACCGTCAGGCTGAACAGAAGATTCATAAAAATCCTTATTATTATTTACAGTAGTAAGAATATTGGAGTAATCAGCCTTTTTCTCAATAGCAGTAATATCAACGCCCTCAAGCTGTATTACACCATTTTTCATAGTATCGGCAAGCTTATCAGCATTGGCAGGTACGTTATTAACCATACCGATGTAATCGAGAGAAGTAAGAGCGTCATAAGCGTCTGTAAGAGCCTTCATTGACGAAGGTGTATAATCAGCAATCTTTTTAAGAATATCAAGTCTGTCAGTATTGTTCAAAGCATTCTGAACAGGAAGATAGTTAACTACGTAGATGTCAGAAAGTTTCTGTGTAGGAACAGTCCAACTACCATTTCCTCCAGTCCATGTTCCATATAACGTACCTGCAGTTGAAGGAGTAAACTGATAAATATATGCATCATCCGTCATCTTGCTGCCGCCAGTAAATGTAAGTACATTAGAGAAATTATACCAAGTATTATTTTCAGAAACAACGCCAAATGTTGAATGTGCAATCCGATAGTCAACATCAGTTTGATCACTATAATAGCCGGTACCGTTATCAGAAGTAGGATCAGACCACATCTCTGTGGATTCACCGTTGCCTTTACCTATATAGCTCCATCTTTTATTGAGTGAAATATCTCCTGAGCTAATATACATATTCCTTGCATAAACCGAAGTACCACGCTTGCCTTTGGAGAACCAGCCATGAGTAGTGGGAGCTTTAAGTGCGTCCTGATTGCCTCTATAAAGCCATACAAAACCACCTAAAGCAACACGAGTTTGACCTGCAACCGAAGTATTGCCACTACCGTTTTTATATACAGCACTTTCACCCTCCATACTTGTTGCAGTAGAAGAATCATGCTTAATTGAAGTTTTCAAATCGGGGATTGACAAAAGGTTACTTGCATAAGCAGCGTCAACTGTACCAAGACCGCCATTTTGCGCCGATGTTAAACCATTAATGGTTGCAGGACCATCATACGGTTTCATATTGCCAATTGCATTAAGAAGATCGTTATAAAGTTTAACTATATAAGCAGGGTCCGGAGTAATAGGATCGCCGTTTTTATCACGACCGTGAGCTATAGCGTCCTCATATCGGCAAACCTTATCATAAATATCATATGCAGCTGACATATTTGTTAAAGGTTTGTCAGTAATGGCTGCCATAGCATCTGTATAAGCCTGCTTAGCAATTTTGATAAGTTTATCTGCAATAGCATTTGAATCCTTAACAAAGAGATCTTCAGCATTATAGTAGCCGTTATAAATCTTAAACTCATCTACATAGCCGTCTGTTGCATTGTTCCAATATCCGCAGCCGGTACCATAAAATACATTATGGCTGTTTGACATATATTCGTGAACAGACCTGCCGTTAACAAGACCCTTATTATAGGTGTTATTGAAAGTATCTATCTTTTTAACAAGACTGCCGTTAAGGTAAACATAAATATAATCATATGCTCCGTTTGGAACAACCTGTACAGTAATGTGATACCAGGTATTAGTCTTAAGAGCTGTATCGCCAAAAGCATCGGATACATCAATGAAAGAATCTGTACCATTCAGTTTCCAGTTATAATACAAACGACCATCATCAATAAGTTCAAAGTACTGAAGATTATTTGCGTCTTCGCTATTATTTCTGCCTATGCAGAAAATTGTTGAGCCGGTAAGATCATTTCCGGTATTAAAGTATGTTGTAATTGTATAGCCATCATTGGAGCCTCTGCCGGTATAACCGCCGGTTGGGTTATGAGTTGCAACTCCTCCGTTGATACCAAGAACATTACCGTAAGTATCATCATTTACAGTTGCATCATACTTTGTCTTATCATTTGTACCGTCGCCGTTGGTATCTTTATCTTCCATCGGGTCATAGAAATCAGGTGTAACAGAATCGGTAACTTCTTTACCGCCGTCAGAATCTTTAAGACCGTTGATAGAAGCGGTAATATCATCATAACTGAGCGCTCTGTTATAGATACGGAAATCAGAGATATAACCGTCAAAGAGGTTATCACCGCTAAATACTGAGGTACCGAATCTAAGATATCCGGAACCGAATACATTTGTAAACCAATCGTTATTGATTAAGTGTCCTTTACCACTTCCGTCAAGAGAACCGGCAAGAGGTGAACCTGCCTTGCTGAGAGAACCTGCTGAATATACATTTCTTTGAAGAATGCCATCAACAAATACATTCATATATCCATTAACGATAGATACAGTATAATGATGCCAATCTGAATTAGAAGAAACATTATAACCCTGACAAATAGATGCACTAGCACCAAATTCTCTTGTAGAAGAGTAGTAAGCATAAGGCTTATTATATCTTGTATCCCATGTAAGCTCACCAATATTCGCATTTGATACGTCAAAGAATCTGCCCGCATTTGCAGAAGTAGCAGAACCGTACCAGTCAAAGGTTACACCGTCTTTGGCGTTAAGGTTATAATCTGAATACATCTTATTAAGATTGATGTACATATACGAACCGCTGTCCTGATTATTGCCGGAGGTTGCACCGTTCGATGTAAATGCAGCGGCAGTATAACCATTATTAACAGTAGATGATGCGCCTGTGCCTGCGTTAGTAAGATTATAACCATGACCGGTTGCATCGGCAGTTACATCATTGCCGGTAAAGTAACGGGCAACAAGCGTATCATTAACTGCAGTGCCATCAAGCAAACCGGTATTATCATAGGTTGACTTACCGTATTTAGCGGTAAGGTCATTATATTCCTGGTCGGTAATATAAGTAACAGCACCGTGACGAGGTGACAGGTGATTAATATTTGATGCAGTAGTTGTAGTTGAAAAACTGTCAAGTGAAGTACCGGGATAGGTAAGAAATGTACCATTATTATTGTAATGGTCCATCATAAGAATGTAGGTACCATCATTTAACTGATAAACTTCGCATCCTTCACAGCCGCTGGTAACACTACTATCTGAAAATTTAGTAGCATGAGAATAAGGACCGTTAGCAAATTCAGATGTTGCATAATAAATCTGCTCTTCTGCCTCTCTCTTAAAATAGAGATAGTAGAGCTCACCGTCATAGGTAATGTTACCGTCTATGTTTTTGTTATTGCCGGTGCCTGTGCCAAAGTGAGGGTTAATCAGTTTTTCAGCTTTGCCGCCTTTGCCGAACTCTCTGCCCTTACTATCATAGAAAGTTTTAAAATCGCTTGTATATGCATAATGCAGGCAAATGTTATCGTAACCGTTTGTTGCACCGCTGCCGTTATCGCCGGGGGTTGACCAATACATCATAAACATATTTTTGGCAGAATCCCATATTGCTTCGGGAGCCCAAGCATAGAAGTCTGCGCCGCTTGAAAGGCCGAACCAACCCGTAGTTTCAAGGCACCATGGCTTAACGGTATCAAGATCTGTAAAATTGTCAATAGACCAAACAAGAAGCTTGGAGTTAGTATAGTCACTGCCGTTAACCTTTAAGTCTGTTGCAAGGACATAGTAGCCAGGTGCAATTGAACCGTCCGGATTTCTCTTTTGAATAATGAACGGGTCACGTGCTGCGCCAGAAGCAGCTTTACCTGTACTTGCGCCGTTAGAAGGATAAAATGCAGACGGCGTATTATCAAGAATAGCATTGTTACCGTTTAAAGCTTCCCAGTTAAGACCATCGTCTGATACAGCAAGACGAATTTTTTCTCCGTCACTGTTGTCCTGACCGGTGAAATATGCAAAGAGGTATTTACCACGGCTGGAATCCTTAGAAGCATCTTCAGTTTTATTTTCTTTATTTGTATAAAAAGTTATGCTCTTATATGTTGTATTCTTTACATAATCGCCGCCGTCATCATCGCCAAGAATAAGGCTCTTGATATTATTTGTATCAATAGTAACCTTTCCGCCGTAAAGATTTTCTACAGGATTACCGTCAGCGTCAGCAAGATGAACACGAAGATATCCTCTGTTGTATGATACAACATAATGATATACTGCGCCTGCTTTAACACGGCTGTTAGCGCAGGTAAGATTATATCCATCAGTATTTGTTGAACGTACAGATGAACCGTTAACATAAATCGGTCCGTCCCAGTCCTGAGCAAAGACGTAATTGCTTGTATTCATTTTAGTAGTTTCCTTACCTCTGGTTACGGTAGAACCAAGCATAAGCAAAGGAAATTTTGTAGAATCGCCTATATTGTTAGTTGTTGAGAATTCAACATCAATTTTAAATCCGTCAGCACCGGTAACAGGAGTTGCAGGTGTACCGGTATAATCTGATAAATAAATATAGCCGTCATTAACAAATGTACCATTTGAGTTACTTGTCATTGTATTGCTGACATTCCACTCAACACCGCGCCAGCTCATACCGCTTGCAGAATCGGTAAGAGAAAACGGTCTGTTTGAACTGCCCGAATAGGATTCAGCAACCCAAGAATTGCTGTTAAGCGCATTGGTACCGTTAGTACTAAAGTTTTGATAAGCAACCTGTTCCCACACATTTTGTGCCATAGTATAGATTGGGAATGCAGTAATTACCATAACAATAGATAATACTACACAAACAAGTTTTGAAAGATGTTTTTTCATAACTAATCCCCCTAATATCATAGATAAACGAAATTATCCAAGATTTACTGACTACATCAACAGGATAAAACATTCATCTGGAGAGTTTTTAAATTTACAAAACTGCACACTCTCCCTTTTATTCTCCTATATAATATACTACCTTTTTATTAAAGTCAAGAGCGTTTATGAATTTTTTGTAAATATTTTTACAAGTTATGCTATAGGCAGTGTATTCACAGAATAAATGGACTAATATAATGTATAAAATAGATAAATATATGAAAAACGGACAGGATAAACCTGTCCGTTTTATTGAATCCCAAGGTAATTATACCATATTTTATAAATCAGTATAATGCGGCGATAGACTGCGCTTTCTTTTTAACCTGCTGTGCAAGGGTCTCAGGCTCAACAACCTTAATTTTATTTCCGTACTGCATTATCCATGAAACAAGCCCATCGGACACGGCAACAGGCACAGTGGTTTCAAAATGGTCGGTATCAACGGCAGTAAGGGGAATTTTCGCTCCGAACCTGTCCATAATTTCCTCCCTTAAATCAAGGGAGCATAAAAGCTTTACCTGTTCACTGGTGCCGGAAAACATATTAAACATTTTTGACGCATAATCGGCGGCATCAAAGGTATCTTTATACTCGCTGACCTGACATACGGGACGACAGTCATCATCGGTCATAGAAATTTTGCGTATTCTATCAAGGCGAAGATTCATAAGATTGTCATACTTTTCATTATTGCAAACCAAATAATAATGGTCTTCTTTCCATATCAGTGCATAAGGCGACACCTTGAAAGATTTTTCGGTATAAGCTTTGCGTGCTTCTTTATCAATGGTTCTGCGTTTATATGTAAACTTAACCATTTTTTTATTGATAATTGCCTCGTGGAGTGCGTCAATAACATAATAGATTTCTTCATTGTCGCACTTTGCATTTGAATCCACATAGACCTGTGACACAAGTTTTTTTGCCTGGTTTGCTGAAACGAGAGATTCAAGCTTATCAAGCAAAACCTTTGTTTTATCCGGGGTGATAAAACCGGCGGATGACACGGCGTCAGTTAACAGGCGCACCTCGGCTAACTGAAATTTCCGCTCTGCCATAAAAAATCCCCTTTTAGGGGCGTTGACAGATACGATGTTGTAACCGATTTTCCTAAGTGAGTCTATATCGGCATAAATTGATTTACGCTCGCAGAACATACCCTCTTTTTGCAGAAGGTCAATTATGTCGGAGCTTGAAAGCGGATTTTCCTCATCGGAATACTCGTTTAAGAATTTAAAAACGAGTAATGTTTTTATTTTTGATCTTTGCATGTTCTCCTCCAAAAATTAATTTTTTACTATGATAGCACTAATTATCAAGATTTTCAACTATTGAACGAAAAATCGGACAGCAGTCCCCTGCGCCGCTTGTTCCATTTTCTTTCATAATGACTATTGCATATTTAGGGTTGTCGTAGGGATATATGCCTGCGAACCAGGTATTAAGGAGTTCTCTGCCGGAAGAATACTGACCTGTCTGTGCGGTGGCAGTTTTTCCTGCTGACTTTTTATCATTACTTTCGGCATTGGAGGCGGTACCGTTTGTAACGACGTAACGCAGGAATGTGAGCATACTGTCTGCGGTGCTTTTAGTAATAACAGGCTCGGGTATACCGTAGTCAACACGATGTGCAGTGCCGTTTTCATCTATTGTGTTTTTTACCAGATGAGTAGTTGGCATTGCGCCGTCGTTGGCAATGGTACAAAGAGTTGAGCATATTTGAAGAGGCGTTACGGTAAGACTGCCCTGGCCGAAACCGAGAAGCGCAAGATGACCAGGAGACGTCAATTCATCTTTAGCAGGAAGAGAAGCGTTATTAACATTCCATGAGCCATAAATATATGTTTTAGAAGAATAGCCAAGCTCCTTTGCAGTTTTTAATATTTTATTCTCACCCAAAGTAAGCGCAAGATTCACAAAATAACAGTTGCAGGAATTGGCGAGGGCCTGTTTTAACGTTTGGGCGCCGTGCTTTTTATCATTCTGACAGGAAAAAACGGTATCGCCAACTTTTATTGAGCCTGAGCAGGTATATTGGGGATTTACAGAATTTTCAAGAGCTGAAGCGGCAGCAACAATTTTGAACACAGAGCCTGCGCTGTACAAAGTGAAGCATTTATTAATATAGGTATCGTCGGGCTTATTTACACAGGCGAGGATACTGCCGTCGGAAATATCCATTACAATGGCGCATCCGCTATTCAGACTTTTGCAGGCATCACAGACGGTTTGCTGAATATTCTCATCAATGGTAAGAGTTAACCCTTTATGGGACGAGTAGCCTTCGTCTATGAGGGTTCCTTCGTCACCGGCAAGGATACGTCCTTTAGCATCAACGGTAAAATTGA
Organism: uncultured Bacteroides sp.; assembly: GCA_964465835.1. GTDB lineage: Bacteria > Bacillota > Clostridia > Oscillospirales > Acutalibacteraceae > Eubacterium_R. The sequence goes on from CAYXLH010000011.1 coordinate 9,103, forward strand.
TTTTCAGTTTATCGTCACCGTCGAGGTATTTATACATTCCAGACGAAGCTTTATTAACCAGCTGGCTGCATGTGTTATCTGTATCATAAATCTTATATACTTTAACATATGAAAATTTATTTTTTAAATTTTTATCAATCACGCGTGTTACCGGATATCCTTTTGAAAGTTCATTGGTTATTTCCTTTGCTTCGTTATGCGGATAGACCTTATTAATTTCATAAAGTGTTTCGCTGTTAGGGCGGAAAACGGCAATATATTTGGGTTTATTATACGTCATTTTTTCGCCGTTTGAATAGTAGAGCAACGGATTTTTTCGTGCAAGGACAAGGGCATAGGAATTGTAAGAATCGGATACGGTATAAGAACCGCTGAACATAATATAACCAAGCCTTCCGGCAATTCCGGTTATAATCAGCGTTACTGCAACAGTAAAACTTACAATACGTTTTTTCATAAAAAACACCCCTTTGTAGTATTTACAAAAGGGTGATATTTATTGAGTTTATTTACGCTGTACTCTTAAAATTGCATCCGATGAAACAGGAACATCACATCTGAATGAATAAGTATCTGTGGCTTTATTGGCAACCTCGGTAAATTCGCCGTCATCCTCGTTATAAAGCTCTGCAACGGTGATTGTATAAGGCTTTTTAAAAGGTTCTACTACTTCAAGCACATCGCCCTGATAGAATCTGTTACGCTGGGACACAGTTAATCTACCGTTTTCATAAGATTTAAAAAGAGCGCAAACGTCCCAGTTGCGTATATATCCGCCGGTATCAAGAACCTGTCCGTTAACGATAGGACCGAAATTAAACCCGGTGGTATATTCACGATGACTCATTTTTTCCATCTCGTCAAGAATCCACTTTGACGGTTTAAAATCAGGTGTGCGATTTTTTAAATATTCATCAATAGCATTGCGGTAGGCGTAAGTTACAATTGCGGTGTAATACTCGCTCTTTGCCCTGCCCTCAATTTTAAATGAATCAATACCGGCACTGTCAAGCTCCGGTATATGCTCTATCATACACAAGTCACGGGAATTGAAAATATAAGTTCCTTTATCATCCTGATTAACCGGAAAGAACTGACCGGGGCGTGTTTCCTCAACAAGATGATATTTCCACCGGCAAGGTTGAGCGCAATCTCCCCTGTTAGCATCTCTGCCTACCATATAATCTGAAAGGATGCATCTGCCGCTGAAAGACATACACATTGCGCCGTGGACGAACACCTCAATTTCCAAATCGGGATTAGTTTTATCACGGATTGTTTTAATCTCATCAAGGGATAATTCCCTTGCGGTAACAATTCGCTTTGCACCCATTTCGTAAAAGGCGTTGGCAGCGACATAATTTACAATACCTGCCTGAGTTGAAATATGAACGTCAACATTGGGGGCGTATTTTTTAGCCAGCGACAGAACGCCCATATCGGCAATGATTAACGCATCAACACCGATATCAGCAGCATATTTAAGATAGTCGGGCATTGCGCCTATTTCGTTATTTCTCGGCAGAGTGTTACAGGTCAGGTAAACCTTTTTGTTGTTTGAATGGACAAACTCTACCGCTTCTTTCAACTGTTTATCATTAAAATTTGACGGATTTGTTCTCATGCCGAACTGTTCACCGCCAAGGTATACTGCATCGGCGCCGAATTTAACTGCAAGAACAAGGCGTTCCATGTCTCCTGCGGGAGATAATAATTCTATGTTATGCATATCAATATTCCAAGTAAGGGGCGTATTTAGCCACTTTTGACTTAAACTCACTGTTTGTTCTAGCTGTGTATATATTACCGTCTGTATCGTGGAAAAAGAACATTGCATCCGTATCTTTAGGATATAATGCAGCTTCTATTGCATCAGTACCTGGATTACAGATAGGTCCGGCAGGAAGTCCGACAACTGTTGAGGTATTGTTTGTGCTGTAATAAGCCATATAGTAATCAGCGGTATGAGCCGATGTTGATGAAAGAGACGGCTTTACATAATTATTGATATAGTCAGAGGTGGACTGACAACCGAGAGTCGGGAAATTGACTGTATCATCAAGTCTGTTATGAATAACAGCAGAAATAGTTTTCATTTGATCCTCGTTTGCAGCTTCTTTCTGAATTATAGACGCTATGGTTAGAACCTCGTTAGTTGAAAGACCTAATTTTTTAGCTCTTTTTCTAAATTTCTCGGTAAATTTCTTATCACCGTTTTCAAGGAATTTACGTATTGTTGATGACGCACTCTCGCCTACATAAAATTCATAGGTATCAGGGAAAAGATATCCCTCAAGACGGTAAGGCACTTTTTCCGACGCTTTAAGGTCGGTAACAAGAGAATAGGTATATTCCGTAGATTGAATAACAGAAAGAAGAGCGGATTTATCGCACACATCGTTATCAACAAGTTTATCAATAATCTGAGGTGTCGTATAGCCCTCCGGGAAAGTAACTGATACTGTTTCGTCAGTAAAATTAGCGCCCTGAAGTGTAATAAGCATACCTTCCAGACCCATTTTACCATTCAGATAATACACGCCTGCCTCGTAAGGTCCGCCTACATAATGATTTCTGTAGTTAGCAAAAAGCTTACAAAAATTTTTACATCTGATTAAACCGTTATCAGAAAGGATATTAATAGCTTCGTCAGAGGACTTAACCTCCTCTGTAAGAGAAATCGTAACAGAAGATTTAGTTTTAGTGATAGCCAGAACGTCATTCATACAGAATATTGCATAAACCGACACCACCAGTGACACGGCTATAACAATTATAAAAAACAGGTAGGTTGAACCTGCTCCCTTTGTTTTTTTTGCTTTGGCAGAACCTTTTTTATTTTGAGGATTTTTTATATAGGTGTTTTTTACGGTGTTTGAACTTTTTTCTATTTCATTGGAAAAATATATATCTCTGTTTTGATTATTAGAATTTCTGTTATCCATTTTTTCCTCCGTCATTACATACTGTTATTGAGTATTCACTGACAATGAAGTCAACATTCTTATCATAAATACCGGCAGGTATTTTGTCAATAATAAAATTATTATAGCACAATCCTACTGAATATAAATTAAGATTTTGTAAATATCTGTCATAGTAGCCTTTTCCGTATCCCACACGATAACCGCGCCTGTCAAAGCACAAGCCCGGAACTACAATAACAGAATCCGAAAAATCATCAAGTGCTTTACATTTTTTAACATCCGGCTCCCTTACGCCGAAAAGACCGCTCTGTAAATCGTCAAAGCCTTTTATTATGTAAAAATTCATTGCTCCATCGCTGTTTTCACAACACGGCAGTGCAACTTTTTTACCGTCATCAATGGCAGTTTTAATAATTAAATCAGTATTAATTTCATCTTTCAGCGAAGCGTAGCACAAAATTGTACCGGCATTTTTATACAAATCAAACGAGATAAAAAGGTCGGTGATTTTTTTATCGATAATGTCTTTACCGGCAATGCTACTGCGCTTATTTTTTATAATTTGTCTTAACTGTTTTTTGGTGTACATTGTATGGTCTTTCTTACTTCTTTGGCAGTTTCAGCGTCTTTAAGCTTTTCAATAATGGCAAGTCCGAAATCAACGGAAACGCCGGCGCCTTTAGCAGTAATAAAATTACCGTCAGTTACTACATATTTATCCGATAATTCTGCACCCACAAGAGCGTTCTCAAAACCCGGGAAGCATACTGCTTTCTTACCTGATAATAATCCTTTATGACCTAAAACAGACGGCGCTGCACAGATAGCACATACGGGAATGTTGATATTTACTGCGTTGTCTATTGCCTTCTGCACGCTCTCGCTGTTTTCAAGATTAATTGTTCCCGGCATTCCTCCCGGCAGGACGATGGCTTCAACATCATAGAAATCAAACTCCGATATCTCCATATCGGACACCACTTGCACACCGCAGGAGGAAGTAACAACTTTACCTGTAACGCCTACGGTTTTTACGTCAATATTTGCTCTTTTTAGCATATCTAAAGGTGACATTGCCTCTATAATTTCAAATCCGTCCGCCAAAAAAATATATACCATATTTTCACAACCTTTCCGCCTTAACGGCATTGTGTTTGATATTAATTTATCATAACAAAAGGCTTTTCAAGGGTACATCCCTCAAAAAGATATTCCTTTATTTCATCGCATTGCTCAAACTGCAAATCCTTTATATCAGCAGATTTAGCGAAACCTCTCGGACAGTAATAATCAATAAGCTCCTCGTCCGCAGGAATAAGACATACAAATCCGTCGGTATTATCCTTTGCGTATTTCAAAAGAGCACTCATACAGCCCTGCCCTCTGTAACGCTTATCTGTACAGGCGGCATATACGTACGAGCCGTTTTCACCTTTGATACTGCACTGAACAAGAAACATCATTGACGCTAAAACTTCATCTTTAAAACAGGCAAGGCACTTTGTATTTTTTGCGTTGTTAACAAAAAACATTATTTCCTCTCTGCTGTCGCCGAATGCCTCCTGCCACAGAGATATTATCTGTTCGGTATCGTTTGTAAAATTAATCGTCATTGTACACCGCCACACATTTTGTAAGCCAAATTTCGGGATAATATGACTGTTTTGCCTTACGAAGTCCCTCAAGTCCCAAATCTTCTTCTCGGTTTACATACTCATATTTTTCGAGGCAATTTTTAGTAAATTCCTGATTAATTATAGGATATGCGCCCTGAACACAAGCGTCCGCCTTTTCAAAATGAGTGACAAAGCATTTACCATTCATCTGTTCTTCACCAAGGGTATAGGCTATTATTTTGCCGCCTGCTCTTATAATACCGCCTTTAAAATTGAGATTATCATAATTTGCAAATGCACGCAGCACTGCCTCAAATTCAAATGAATAGTCCTCGTCATTGTCGTCTTTATTTTCAATCCATTGGCTGTGATAGGCAATGCACTCATCTATATTTGATGAATTAATTTCCTCAAACTGCCAGTCGGGATTATTCTTTTTAAAATTAGTAATATGATTGCGCTTTGAATGGTATTTTTTTCCGCTTAATGACGCCATTTTTGAAGTAAGGTAAATATAGTCGTTGTTTCCGTTGTCAAACTCATAAGTGAACTTACCTGTAAACGCCTCTTTAAGAAGTGATAAATAACCCTCTGTTACGCCGTAAATTCTAGGTGTTACATTAAGGCTTTCAGCATCAGCAATAATCTGATTTACCGCATCAGTAAAATCGCCTTCGCCGATAGGAAGCGAATAAGAAATGTCACTGCCCCTGCCCCACCTGCAAATCATAAAATCTTTATATCTGCAAATCTGTGTAGAGTAAGGTACAGACCAAATATACAAATTTCCGAATGTATATTCGCAGTTCATACTGTTTGCGTGTTTAAGACAGTTATTTACCCAATCCATATCATCAAGCTGGGGATTTTTAAAATCAAGCATTTAATATTTCCTCTTTTACTATGCTGACTATTTTATTATGTATATTTTTTATTGAATAGGGATTTTCTCCGTCTGAGCATTCAACAACTTTCCAGCCCTGCTTTTTTGCGGCATACAAAGCTGAATTACGGCAGTTATTTAAAAATTCAACATCTGCCTCGTGAACGTCTTTTTTGTTTTCGTCGCCGTTATATCGTGAGGTCATCATTTTTTGTGAAATTTCAACAGGCATATCAAGATAGATTACCAAATCAGGTCTAGGTATACCGATTTTTTCATATTCAAAATCCGCACTCCAGTCAAGGTATGAATCCCATTCGGACTTATCAAGCTTTTCCATTTGATAAATAGAATTTGAGGTAGCATATCTGTCAGAGAGAATAAGAGTACCCTTTTCATAATCTTTCTGCCAATTCAGTTTATAAGAGGCAAATCTGTCAACGGCATAAAAGGCACCGGCAGCATAGGCGTTAACATCACCGGCAGCACTGCCGAAATCGCCATTTAAATACATTTTAACAAGGGTACTTGACTTACTGTCATAATCGGGAAGTTTAACTTTTTTAAAATCAACTTCTATGTCGGTAAAATATTTTTCAAGCAGTGCCGTCTGCGTAGATTTTCCGCTGCCGTCAAGCCCTTCAATAATTATTAATTTTGACATTACTTTTTTCTTTCCACTTTTCTTTTGTTGCCTTTTTCATCAACGATATATGTGTTTTCAAGCTGACCCACAAGGCTTGCTTTTACCGAATCTATATACTCACGGCGCAGAACAGCTTGCTCTTTCTTTTCTTCCTGCGTAAGTCCCTGTTCTGTTTTGGCTTTATGGGCGAGCTCGTTAATTCTGTTAATTTTTTCCTGTGTCATTAATCCAAAAAGTCCTTTAATTTTTTACTTCTGCTGGGATGGCGAAGCTTACGCAGAGCCTTTGCCTCGATCTGACGGATACGCTCACGGGTTACGTTAAATTCACGTCCTACTTCCTCAAGAGTTTTCGGGTTTCCGTCTTCAAGTCCGAATCTTAGTGAAAGGACCTTTTCCTCTCTCGGAGTTAATGTTTTAAGTACCTCTGCAAGCTGTTCTTTAAGCAAACTCATAGAAGCGGCATCAGCAGGAGCAAGAGCATCATCATCAGGAATAAAGTCACCTAGATGTGAATCCTCTTCTTCGCCAATAGGTGTTTCGAGAGATACAGGCTCCTGTGCCACACGAAGAATTTCGCGCACCTTATCAACAGGCATTTCAAGGAATTCACCGATTTCCTCAGGAGTAGGCTCACGACCATTCTGATGAAGAAGCTGTGAATTAGCTTTTTTTACTTTATTGATTGTTTCAACCATATGGACAGGTATTCTAATGGTTCTTGCCTGATCGGCAATAGCTCTTGTAATTGCCTGTCTTATCCACCAGGTTGCATAGGTAGAAAACTTAAATCCCTTTGTATAATCAAATTTATCTACGGCTTTAATAAGACCGAGATTTCCCTCCTGAATAAGATCAAGGAACTGCATACCTCTGCCGACATATCTTTTAGCAATACTTACAACAAGTCGGAGGTTTGCTTCAGCAAGACGTTTTTTAGCAACCGGATCATTCTCTCCGATACGAATAGCAAGTTCAATTTCTTCCTCGGGAGTAAGAAGCGGTACTCGTCCTATTTCTTTAAGATAAACCTTAACAGGGTCATCCATTGCTGCGTTATCATTTACGGCAACGGTATCAGCGGCGTCGGTTTCTTTAGGCAAATCAACTTCAAGGGTAATTCCGTCAAGAGTTTCAGCAGAGAAGTCGTCAATAATATTAATGTTAGCAGCATCAATCTGTTCATTAAGCTTTTCAAGCTCATCAACGTCCAAATCAAGCTCAACAATAAGATTATCAATTTCCTGTGCAGTAAGATGACCGGCTGCCTTTCCCTTTTCAACAAGTTTTTTAAAGGCATTCTGCTTTTTTTCCTCTGCTGTAATCGGTGTTGAATTTGTGTTTTTCTTTTTGTCCATAACTTTATTCTCCTCAAATTATGTATTTTGAATAAGTTTTCTGAAATCGTCGTCGCTTAAATCAGCAACTGAAGAATTCTTTTTCTTTTCTCTTTCTTCTCTGATTACTTGCAAACAGTCTGTAAATTCCTTTTTAGGATCCATACTGTTTTTACCTCTGGCGGAAATTCCCGATAATCTGCCCATTTCGTCAACAGACAAATGCTCAGAAAAATCAGAAATATCAACGGACATTCCGTTTTTCAACCGTGTTGTAATTAAAGAATACAATTTTTTAATAAAATCCGACTTTAAACTGCTTTCATCAAAATCATCACATAGTTTAAGACAGTCGGGATATAAAAGCAATAGTGAAATAAGCCTTTCCTGTGCCTTTATAAGCCTTATGGGTATATCAAGCTCCCTGCTTTGGTAATTATTCTGCTTAATACTGTTATTAACAATATTTTTTGAAACAGCCCTATTTGTCTTTGTTCTTGTTCTTTTTGAATAATTACTAAGCTGAGCGTTTATACTTCGTTTCTCAACGCCTAATTCTTCCGCAAGACGTGATACGTACAAATCCTGTTCAATAGGGCTTGTCTTGTACAAAACCTTGATAGCGTCGTTAAGAAAATCAATTTTCCCTTGGGTTGTAAGCAGATTATGCTTTTGGCGTAAATTTATCAATTCAAACTCAATTTCGCCGAATGCGCCTTCAAGCATTCCTTTAAACTTATCCCTGCCGTATTTTTTTATAATCTCATCAGGGTCTTTGCCGCCTGTAAGATTCGGTATTCTTACTTTAACATCTGTCTCGTCAAACAGTTTAATTGCTTTTGCAAGGGCTTTCTGCCCAGCCTCGTCGGCGTCATAGGCAAGTATAACCTCTTTTGCATAACGGCTGATAAGACGCACCTGCTCGTTTGTGAGCGCTGTTCCACATCCTGCAACTGCATTTGTAAAACCCGCCTGATGCATTGCGATTACATCCATATAACCCTCACATAGGATAATGGTATCGCTTGCGCTGTCCTTAGCAAGGTTAAGTGCAAATAATTCATTCGTCTTTTTGTAAACAAGAGTATCGGAGGTATTAATATATTTAGGTTTGCTGTCATCAAGAACTCTGCCGCCAAAAGCAATAACATTACCCCTGACATCAATAATCGGCGTCATAACTCTGTTTCGGAAAATATCGTAATAGCTTTTATTTCCTTTTTTTACAAGTCCCGCCTCTGCCATTTCAGAAACAGAAAAGCCTTGAGATTTTAGTTCTTTCAGCAGAGCATCCCAGGAATCAGGGGCATATCCCAAACCAAATTTTGTAATAGTCTTTTTACTCAACCCTCTGCCGAGAAAATAATCAAGACCTGTTTTCCCTTTTTCGCTCATCATATATGAATGAAAAAATCTTGCAGCCGCTCTGTTTATCTCAAGAATACGGCGACGTTTTTTTGCCAGAGAATCATCATAACCATCATCAGGCATTTGAAGTCCTGCACGCTGGGCAAGAGTCTTAACAGCGTCGATATAATCAAGATTTTCAATTTTGCGCATAAAGCCTATTGCGTCGCCGCCGGCACCGCATCCGAAACAGTAAAAGGATTGTGTAGCAGGATAAACGGTAAATGACGGCGTTTTTTCATTGTGAAACGGGCACAAACCCACAAGAGTAGAGCCTCTGCGTTTTAACGAAACATAGGAGGATATTACGTCTTCAATATCTGTTTTAATTTTTAAATCCTGCAAAAAGCTGTCAGGCAAAGCCATAATATCATCTCCTTAATAAAATTATTCTATCCAGAACATAGGAACAAAAAGCTGATTAAATATTTTTAACGAATATGTATCGCTCATACCGGCAATATAATCACAAACCGCACGTTCAAGAGTATCGGTTTCGGCAATTTTCTGAAATTCCCCGGGTAAATCCTGTGGATTTGAAACATAATGAGAATAGAGCTGTTCAAGCATTGCAACTGCTTTGACTTCTTCACCTTTGCACACAGGATTTTTGTAAACTGCAACAAACATAAAATCATGAAGTTCATTGAACATCTGCCAGTAATCTTCGCTCATAAGTATTTTGTCTTCGCTGTTTTCAATAACATTCTGTACCATATTATTAATACGCTGGCTCTTGCTCATTCCAAGTGACATACGCAAATCAAGCGGAATATCCTCCTCCGCCATAACTTCTGCTCGTACAGCGTCGTCAATATCGTGGTTTATATATGCGATTTTATCGGCTATACGGATAATCTGCCCTTCCAGTGTAAAAGCGTCCTCGCCTCTTGTATGACACAAAATCCCGTTTCGCACCTCTTCGGTAAGATTAAGCCCTCTGCCGTTTTTTTCAAGCTTGTCAACAACTCTTACACTTTGCTCATAATGTTTAAATCCCGACGGGCAAAGTTTGTCCAAAGCACGCTCTCCTGCGTGACCGAAAGGAGTATGCCCTAAATCGTGGCCTAAAGCTATAGCCTCTGTCAAATCCTCGTTTAACTGGAGTGCACGTGCAATAGTTCGGGCAATCTGCGACACTTCAAGAGTGTGAGTAAGACGTGTTCTGTAATGGTCGCCGCTGGGCGACAAAAAAACCTGCGTCTTATGCTTAAGCCGTCTGAATGACTGAGAATGAATAATGCGGTCCCTGTCACGCTGAAAGCAGGTGCGTATATCACACTCATCCTCCTGCCTTAATCTGCCTTTTGAATCGCAGGCAAAACAGGCACGGGGAGATAATATTCTTTTTTCGTTTTCTTCTGTGATTTCTCTTATTTTACACTCCATAATACTTTTCCAAAATATCTTTACCTTAAATAAACATAATTATCATAATTTTATACTGTTTTTTTCTCAGAAATCCTTTATTTATTTTAAACAAACAAGATAAATATATCTTGACGAAGTATATTTTAATATATTATTATAGTTAAAAAAGAGGTTAATTTATGAAAACTCCATTAATTATATTTATTATCATCGTTGCTGTGGGCGTATTTTTATACCTGCAAAACAACATAATTGACATAACTAAATACAAGATAAAGAGCAACAGTGTTAACAGCAGAGTTAAAATAGCGCAGCTTTCGGATTTGCACTCAAAGCCATTTAATAAGGTACTTAAAAAGCTTAAAGAAATCAAACCTGATATAATTGTTATCACAGGCGATTACATCAACGATAAGGGCAGAAACTTTGACAAAATGATAAACTTTGGCAAGGAGCTTGTCAGCATTGCGCCGGTGTATTATATAACAGGAAATCACGAAAGGCGTCTGAAAAATTTTGAAGAAGTAATGCAGAGCCTGAAAGACGCCGGTTTTAATGTTCTTCTTGACGATATTGCCGAGACTGACGTAAACTCTAGTAACGTAATACTTCTCGGACTTGATGAAAATATGGCTGATTTCAGCGACTATAAGGCACGGAAAAACGGAACCTTTGAATATCGTGATATGAGCGAATATTTTGAAAAATTAAATCAGACAAACGGCTTTAAAATTGTATTGTCACACTACCCCGAAAACTTTGAAAAAATCAATGAGTTATATTACAAACAGTACGATTTTGATTTACAGCTTTCAGGTCATGCTCACGGCGGTCAGTTTATACTGCCAGTCATAGGCCCGGTATTTTCACCAGGTCAGGGAATTTTTCCGAAATATGCAAGAGGTTTTTTCGGCGAAAGACCTATGCTTATTGTCAGCAGAGGGCTCGGCAACGCAGAATTTCCTTTTCGTTTGTTTAATCATCCTGAAATCAATGTAATTACGGTAAGTCCGAAAATTAAATAAGTTTTATTCATAAAAGCGAAAGAGCCGGAAAAACCGGCTCTTTCTTTTGATTAATTGCTATATATTAACACGGGATATTAACGGGAAAGATACCCTATGTTAATCACTTTTTTACAGTTATCTGTTCATAGATATAACTGTTGCTGTCAATGCCCATACAGGCCTTAATTATCGCCATATCCTTTACGTTTATATATCCGTCGTTGTTCATATCGACATAGCTCAGATACGACGGGTCATTCTTTGATGCGCTGATAACAATTCTGAACAATTCATAATCCCTGTCGTCAACAGCACCGTCTTTGTTAAAATCGCATCCTATAATCGGAATGTTTTGATATTTAACGTCACTGTCCTCAACCACAATATAAATTCTTCGGTCAAAGCCAAATGCGTATTGTAGAGTAGCTTCATAAGTACCTGTTTCAATATCAAAGCTGAAATTACCGTCCTCATCGGTTGTTGATACGGTATTTCCGTCAATCACAACATTTACGCCGGCAAGAGAATTTCTGCCATTTTTAGCCTCTTTTGTCTCAGCAATTACAACAGAACCCGAAACATTGTGCGTTCCTGCAACATAATCGCTGCTTGTTGGGTCGGTATATTCACAGTAGGATTTTCCACAGTTAGTACATGTGTAAGCCTTAACGCCCTTTGTGCTTGCAGTAGGAGCAACCTCTGCGGTAAGCGTGTAATTATGACCGCATGCGTCAATATGCTTTTCTTCAAGAATTTCACTGCAGAATTCGCATACACCGATAATATAACCGTCATGCTCACAGTCTGCTTCATATACATTAAGATACTGAATCTCGCCGTGACCGTCCGCACAAATTCCCACATATCCTGCATAAATATCAAGCTTCATTGCACATATATCGTAAAATACATCTCTATCGGTATATGCAGTGTAAGGAATATTATTTGCTCTTGCGTAAGCGTAAATATCGCTTCCTGCCATTGTATAAACATTTACATTCGGTGTTTTAAGGAAAAGATTATATCCAACCGACGCATCCCAAACGTAAATTTCTTCAAGTGAGTCACAGTAAGCAAATGCACCTACATCAATACTTTCAACATTTTCAGGGATAACAATTCCTTTAAGTGCGTCACAACCGTTAAAAGCGTCTATGCCAATTGTTTTAAGCGTGTCTGGAAGAATTACGCTTGAAAGATTTATACAATTTTTAAATGCATTTCTGCCGATTGATTCTACAGGTTCAGGCACGTCAAGAATACGAAGCTTATAGCAGTTTTCAAAAGCCGATTCTCCGATAGATTTAACTGATTCGGGGATATATAGCTTTTTAAGATTTTCACAGTTATAAAATGCTTTTGTACCTATAGATGTTACAGAATCGGGAATGGTAATACTTTGCACTGTTGAAATCGCAAATGCACTCTCACCGATTGCTGTGGTTGTGTCTTTAATGGTAACAAGTTGCAGCTTTGTCGGAACAAGAACAAGCACGTTATCTGAACTGTAAAGGCAGTTTTCGTAAGAATAGAAATCAGGATTTTCTACACTTACGTTTATAGTTTTAAGTTTAGGCAAAGAAACAATGCCTTTATAACTTGAAACATTCTTTGAAAAAGTAATCTTTGTAACATTTTCACCGCTAAAATAAGCCATATTGGCGACGGTTGCATCATTTCCGAAAATTACTTCCATACCTGTTGTACTTATACCGGATCTGTAGAATATATTTTTGTTTGCAACGGAACCAGCGGTGGAAAGATTTTCAAAATCGGAATTAATTGTAATTCTTTCACAGAGAGGAAGATATCCAAACGCATAGTTACCGACAGTATCAAGTCCGCTGCCCAATGTAACGCTCTGAACGCTTGCACATTTATAAAACGCCTTTAAACGAATTGTTTTAACACTGTCGGGAATGACAATCTGCTGAAGATTTACACAGTTTTGGAAAGCGTATTCGGAAATAATCTCAACGCCGCCGAAATCAACAAATCTTAACTGTGAGCAATTTTTAAACATACTCGGTGCAATAGTTTTTACTCCTGTACTGAATTTTACCGACTGAAGTGATTTGCAGTTAGCAAAAGCGTTTTGCTCAATAGTAGTTACAGAACTTGGAATTGAAATTGATTTAAGATTGGTACAATTTGTAAATACTTTATCGCCTATTCTTCTGACAGTAGCAGGAATCGTAACATAAGTAGGATTAAACACTTCAAAAATACTTGTATCAAGCATACCGACAACTTCGGTGAAACCGGAGCCGATAATAAGCTTTTCAACGTCTAAATCGCCTTTTTGAACCTGTTCGCCGTCCTTGTAATAAAAGTATGTACCGTGGAGGGTCGATTTTTCACCGTTAATATAAAGAGTTTTTGAGTTGCTGTAATAAACCCAAGTGTTATTTGTTTTTGTGACTTCGTTGTAAATATATCCTTCTTCATCAGCGGAAACTGATGTATCGGCGTGGAACATAAAGCCTAAATTATTTGCATATTCATCTGCTGCCGTGCCAATTACACCGTAAAACATCAGTTTTACATTTGACATTTCACCGTTGTCATTAAATCCGATAGCACTGTCGGCAGCAGCATTTCTGTCATAGTAAATTGAAGTCGTTTCGGCAGGAATTGTAACAGAGATAAGATTTGGACAGTTTGCAAACGCCTTTTTGCCTATACTTGTTACAGATTCAGGAATTTTAACTGATGAAATTAATGTGCCGTTAAACGCACTTTCGCCAATCTCTGTTATTCCTTCACCGAGAATAATGCCTTTAGCAAGGCTTGTACCGTAAAAGGCATATTTGCCGATGGTACCTTTTGCATTTATTGCAGCAGCTTTGTTTTTACCCAAATTTGTACTGTATGCAAAGGCATAATCGCCTATCTGTGCACTGCCGTCAATAAAAAACAAATCATTAATATTCGTATAGGCAAATGCGTAGCTGTTAATTTTTGAATCGCCGCTGATTTTAAGACCAAGTGAAAGGTTTGTATTTGCAAAAGCCCATTCACCGATAACCTTTACATTTTCCGGAATTGTCAGCGATGAAATATTAAGACCGCAAAAAGCTCTTACGCCGATAGTTTCAAGACTTGTGGGAAGCACCAGATACTTAATCTGGGAATTATTATATGTTTTTGCATAACCGCCCGGCGCAGTTTCGCTTACCTGCAGCTTATTAAAGTAGAAAAATTCATAAGGCACGCAGGTGATACCTTCGCCGATAGCAATACCGTTAATACCAAAGTGTTTGATTAATTCTTCCGCCGTATAGTGATGCTCGTCGTCAATCCAGAAATCATTTTCAAGAGTGCCGGTACCATTAATATTTAAGCAAATATAACCGCTATTTAAAGTTATATCCCAGGTACCGTTCTTCCACTGACCCTGTGTATCAAAAAAGTCTTCAAATCCTTGTTCCGGAATATCGCCCAATGTTTCAAATGCAAATTTCTTAGAATTAGCATATTTTTCAGCCGTAGAGCCGGAATAGCCGATAATTGTAACATTAGCGGCAGTATAGTTATATATCATATCGGACGGAATTGATAAATCAGGATTAAGAACATAAACTCTGCCCAGACTTCCGCCGCTGAAGGCTTGTGAACCAATATATGTTACATTTTTGGGGATTATCAGATAATCTATATTTTTGCTGCCTGTTGAAAATGCACTCTTTCCGATTTTTTGTAATGATTCAGGCAAAGGAATTGACTGCAAAGAGGTACAGTTATCAAATGCCAATCCATCGATATTTGTTAAATTTTCCTGACTTGCAAATTTAACAGAAGTGAGTTTAGAACACATACGAAAAGCTTCTTGACAAATGGTTGTTACCTTCTTAGGAATTATAACTGTCAAAAGGCCTGAACTTCTGAAAGATGAATCATTTATAATGGTAAGGTTTTCAGGCAGACCTACGTGAGTAAGCTTGGAACAACCGTCAAATGCATATGGACCTATATATACATCCTCTCTCTTAGTATTAAAGTTAACGCTTGTAAGCCCTGCTCTTTCAAAAGCAGAATTACCTACATAATAAAGGCTGTCCGGAAAATCAGTATCATAAGACTTACAGTATCTGAAAGCAGTTGATTCTATTCTTTCAAGGCCCTCAGGCAAAGGCATCGTAGTTAATTTTTCACAGAAATAGAAGGCGCCTGTACCAATTACTTTTAATGTATCAGGAAGCTTCACTGTTTTAAGTGCACCACAGTCATAAAAAGCATACTGACCTATATCTGTTACTTTAGTATTTGACAAATCTATTTCAGTAAGATTATCTGCATCATAAAAACAGTGATAACCTATTTCTTCAAGCGTTGACGGAAGTTCAATGGAGGATATTTTAGTATTTTCAAAGGCTGAATCGCCCAAGGAAGTTAAACCTATCTCAACACCGTCAACCATTGCCGATTCAAACTTTACGCTTGTAAGTGTCTCACAGCTAAAAGCACCGTTGCCAATAGCGCTAAGGTGTGCAGGAAATGTTACGCTTGTAAATTGATTTTTGTAAAAAGCGTATTTTCCGATAGAAATATCCTTATCGGGAATTTGAATTTCTGTGTAATTATTGATACGGAAAGCATAATCGCCAATATCCTGAATACTCTCAGGAAGAACAAGCTTACCGCCTAATCCGCACCTTTCAAATGCGTATTTTCCGATTGAATACACATTTTTGCCAAAGGTTATAGAGGATAAACCGGAACAACCGCTGAAAGCGTAATTGCCTATTGATTCCACACTTTCAGGAATTACCAAATCAATAGGAGCATTCATCACACTGCTTTTAAAAGCATTGTCAGGTATTTTCTTAATTGTTGTACCCAAATCAAGGCTGGTCAGTTCGCTGTTATCTTTAAAAGCACCGGCGGCGATTTCAAAAGTTTCAGATCCGTCATAGGACGGAAGTTTGATACTCTCTGCAAAAGTATCAGCGAAAGCAAACATACCGATTTTATAAACGGTATCGGGAATTTCAATTTTATTAAGCCCGGTAGTATGAAAGCAATACTCACCGATTGTTTCCAATCCATAAGGCAGTTCAGCTTCAGTAAGATTATAAGCACAGTCAAATATTTGGTCGCCTAAGGATTTAAGTTTAGAACCATCCTCAAATTTTACCGTTGTAATATTAGGATAAATATTATCTGCGGACAGCCAAACGCCGTCAATGGTTTCCACATTCTTGCTGAACACAAGATTTTCAAAATCATATGTACACCAATTACGTGTAACAGTTCCATCCTCAGCGACGGTTTCATCAAACGCCGGAAGCCTAAACTGTTCATCACCCTCAAGCGGAACAATGTTCACACCGTCTACATAAAGGGTTTTAGTTTCAGCAGTATAAGTCCAGGAGCAGATATCATTTTTACCTGTTGCGTCTTGTGTAATAACGCAGTCCTCAGCATATGCGCTGAAAGGAACTGCGCTGAGTATCATCAGCATACTGAGAAATAATGATATGATTCCGTTCGTCTTTTTCATTGAGGCTCTCTCCTTTCTAATCGTCTTCGCCCTGAATCTGCTCAACCCTGTCGTTATCAGGGTTGTCATCTTCAAGAGGATGTTTATGTTCTTCTTTTATTAATTCGTATGCAATGTTATTTTTCTCAGCATATTCCATAGGAACCGTTCCGTTATATACATAAAACTTAACCCGTCTGCCGGCATAAAATGCATTATCGCTGATTGAGCTTACAAGTCTTCCTGCAAAGTGAACATCACGAAGCGTTACGGAATACAAACCGTAGGTATCAATTTTTTCAAGTGATACCGGCAGGTTTATCTCTCTTGGCATTGTGCTCATAAATGCATAACCCTTAATTTCTTCAACGCCCTCGCTAAGTGTAATTTCAGTAGCTCCCGTTGCTCTGAAGCATCCGTAAGGAATTACCGTAATACCGTTCTGAATTGTAATAGACTTAAGTTTTGAGCAGTAAGCAAAGGACATATCGCCTATCTCTTTTATTGTATCAGGTAATTCACCGATTTCAAGGTTTCGGCAGAAATTAAATGCACTTTCTCCAACGCTTTCAAGTTTCCCAGGGAAACTGTCAAAGTTAACCAATTCGTCGTTATCAAAAGCAAATGCGCCGACCTTAATAAGATTTTTTGTACCTGTAACCGTTTCAAGAGCTGTACAATCACTGAATGCGTCTGCGCCGATTTCCGTAACATCACCCAAAAGCTCCACCTTTTTAAGATTAGGACATTCTTTGCAAAGTTCATCGGGAATTTCTCTTACGCACTTGCCAATAACAAGCTGTTCAACCGCAGTATTTTTATATGCGCCCTTGCCCAGCTTATAAAGGCTTTCACTGTAAACGGCCTCGTCAAGTTTTGTACATCCTGCAAATGCCCGGTCGCCGATACATTCTGCAAGAGGTGTGTAACATTCTGTCAAATCAACAGAATTTTCAAATGCTGACGGGAATATTTTTTGAACATTCTGTGCGGTAATTCTTGTTACATCACTGTTCTTAAACACGCCCTCACCGATTGCAAATACAGGATTTGAGTCAACTTCATCAAGATTAATTTCAGTATCGTAACCTCTGTATTTTGTGATATATGCGCCGTTGTCTGTAAGCAGATAATCGTACAAATCATTTTTGCAGATTTCAGCGCCTCGTGTATCCTCATCGGGGCGAACAGTAATATCAATCGTAACCACGCAGGTTTCGTAAATTATTTTAAGCGTGTAATTCGCCGTAGTGTTCATATTAACCGACTGAGTATAATCACATTCAGAAAGTGAAAGCGGTTTTCTTGAACCGTCGGAATATACACAGGTAAGACTAAGTCCGCTGTAATCCAGTTCTTCGCCGTAAATATAATCAACCTTGAAGTTGTCAAATTCCGCCTCAAGCGCTGTCAGATACGGTTTTTCCGGTTCCTGCGGCTTATCAGGTTCGGTTATCGGTTTAACGGTTGTATTGGGTGCCGAGCGTTTTGTAGTAGTAGGTTTAGTTGCAGATGTTGTATCGTCATCATCCTCGCCCTCAATCTGCTCTATATGCTTCTTGGTTGTGCTTGTTGAAGCCTTTGCGGTAGTTTGCTTCGTAGTAGTTTCACTTGGCTTCGTTGTTTGGGTGGTAGTAGTGGATTCAGTTGTTACAACAGAAGCAGGAACGTCGTCATCATCGTCTTCGCCCTCTATCTGTTCAATTCCGCCCTTTATTAAGCCCCAGTCTTCAAATTTATCCTGTATTGCATCGCCGACATCACCGAGAATATCAACCCCAGTGATTGCTGCGACTGCGGCGTTTGCCGTATATGTTGAGCCTGCAATAATAGCTGCGATAACTGCAGTTTTTGCAAAAGCATTAAGTCTTTTAAATGAAAATCCTGTTGATGTGATTTTCCTGAGGAATTTTTCACTGCTCATCAAAGGAACAAGCACACGGAAATTATCATCTTCCTGCTGTTCAACTTCAAGCAAGGCATTTACGCACTCATCAACAAAATCAGTATCAATCTTATCCACATCTTTAGCCAGTTCGTCATCAATTAACTGATTAAGAACGGCGGCAATATCATCTTGCTTTACGTTATCAAGAACACGTTTGTTAATATTGATGCGTGCCATAAAATCTCTCCTTTCTTAATTGTTGTCAATATAATTTGAAATCATTTTCATTAATTTATTCCGTAAGCGGAATAATTTTGAGGTTGTTGCTGAAATCGACAAATTCATTCTCTTTGCAACCTCTTCAACTTTTAATTCCTCTATGTATCTTAGCGAAAACAGTTTTGCATCACTGTCCGAAAGTGCTTCACTGATTTGCCTTGAGTATTCCTCAAAAGTAAGCCTGTCATCAATATCCTCATCCTGTGAGGGAATTTCAAGTACCTCATCAATGCTGACTGTTTTATTTTTCTTTTCAATTTCAAGATACTTCTTTTTAACGAAATTATCGGCAGTTTTGAAAAGAAAGGCTTTTATATATGCAATTTCTTCGCCGGCAAGGAATTTCTTGTAAAGAACAATAAAGGTTTCCTGTACCACATCGTCAACGCTGTGCGTATCGTTTTTCAGCTTTGACAGAGCATAACGGTAAACACTTATATAGTTTTCCTCATAAGCTTTTTGCAATAGTGCGTCAGCATTCTTTTTATTATCAGGCAAATCAAACACCTCCTCTCGTCACATTTCGGCTTTTTTATACCCTTCTGTATGCTAGTACCATTAGAGAGCAAAAACCTTTCGCATTTTTCAAAATTTTTTAAAAAACTTTTTTGAACAAAAAATACTTCCCCAAAAAAGGAAGTATTTTTTTACGCTTTATCAAATTTTGATTCAATAAAAACAAGATTATATCTGCCGTTGCTGATATCGGTAATTTTTTCCTTCAAAAGAGAAACGCAGCTCTCTTTAACAGAAAAAGTTATGCTAATCCTGTCTGTAAACTGAGTATCTATTATATTAGCCGTAAAATCGCTGAGAAGAATATTTGCTCTCTCGTAGAAATTATAATCAACAGAAAGCTCCATAACACTGCACTTTGACATAGTTATGATATTGCCGGATTCCACAGCGATTTTTGAAGTATGAGAATATGCCCTAACAAGTCCGCCGGTACCTAAAAGAGTTCCACCGAAATACCGTGTTGCAACAACACACACGTCAACAAGTTCTTCCTTCAGCAGAACATCAAGTACAGGGACTCCTGCGGTACCCGAAGGCTCACCGTCATCACTGTAACGCTGAATATTATTTTCTCTCAGAACATATGCATACACATTATGTTTTGCGTCCCAATGGCGTGATTTTATACTGTTAATAAAATCCACTGCCTCCTGCTGAGTAACAACAGGTTTTACATATCCTATAAACCTTGACTTTTTTTCAATGAAGCTGTCGCAAGCTTCTTTTTCAACGGTTTTATAATCCTGCATACCCTACTCCGAATAGATTTATATAAAAGAACAAGCAGCAGAAATTAATCCGCTGCCTGCCTTTTTCATAGCAATTTTGTTGCTGTGCTCCCAAATTAATTCTTTTTGATTATGCTTTTTTAGCAAATCTCTTGTTGAATCTGTCAACACGTCCGCCTGTATCAACAAGCTTCTGCTTGCCGGTAAAGAAAGGATGGCACTTTGAACAGATATCAACCTTCATATCGCCTTTTGTGCTCTTAGTCTCGTATGTTGCGCCGCAAGCACATCTTACTGTGCATGTATCATAGTTAGGATGAATTCCGTCTTTCATTTCTTTCACCTCACTGGTTCTATCTCAATTGCTAAGCCATTATAACAGAAGCACACCAAAAATGCAAGTGTTTTTTATAAAAAATTGTAAAAACATACTTTTTGCAGATGGAAGGAGTATAAAACTGCCTCTTTAACAGGTTTATCAAGAGTTTTTGACACGGCACTGCGATAAAATGCCACCTGATTTTTATATCTGTCAAGTAGTTCCTGCTGATTTGATACTCTGTCGGTTTTGTAATCCACAAGCACAAGCCCATCGTCTTCTTCAAACACGCAGTCGGCAATTCCCTGTACAAGCACTTTATCCGTATAATCAGTATCTTCAAGCTCATTTGCAGGCACAAAGGATGATACTTTAAGCTCCCTGTAAATATGATGACTGTCAAACATACGCTTAGCAAAGTCACCGTTAAAGAAAGCATTTAGCTTTTCTCTATCAAGGGACTGTGCCTGTTTTTCGGTGATATAACCCGAGTTTGTAAGCCGCTGAATTTCCGCCGGCAAATCGGATTTTGCCAAAGCATAATCACAAAACTGCATAAAGGTATGCATTGCCGTACCTTTCTGAGCAGCACTCATACCCGATTTGCTCAAAAATGCGGGCTTTGAAGAAGCGAAAAATTCATATCCCTGTTCCTTTTCATCAAGAGATGACGCCGTGCGTTTTGAAGCATAGTGAGAAAGCTCGCTTCTGTCATATTTATAGGATAAAACATTATCTATTTTATTTATAATATTTTCATCAATCAGATACTCTTCCTCCTGTGCCGCATTGCTTTTCTGTTCTCCATTAATAATTTCAACAGACAAATCAAAACTGCAGTTCAACGGTTCAATATATTTGTTTGTAAAATTGCGAAGCTTAGCTCCGTCACGGTGAAGCATTGAACATATCAGAAGAAAATCACCGTCTCCTGTAATATCTCTACTTTCGGCAGGACTTAGCGCAGATTTGAATATTTTATCAGCAAGCTTAGCGTACTTCTTTTCGGCGTCATTTACAGTGATTAGAGAGATAAACTGCTCCTTTGCTCTCGTTACAGCTACGTAAAGCACACGCAGATTTTCGCTCATTGAAGAAATTTTATTCATATTACGAATGCAGGCATACTGCAGAGAATCGTATCTGTAAAGCCCCTTCTCGTTATGCACTTTAAGCCCTATTCCCTTTTCCGGGTGAAGCTGTACAAGATTATTCAAATCCGAATTATTGTACTTACTGCCGGCGCATGCGAGAATGCATACGGGAAATTCAAGACCCTTAGACTGATGTATACTCATTAACTGCACGCTGTCATTTTTGCTTTGAGTAAGGCTTGCACTTTCAACATTAGAGCCTGATTCAATTATCCTGTCAATATAGCGGATAAAAGAGGTTAATCCCACAGTATCTCCGTTGTCAAAAGACGCCGCCATATCAACTACTTTAAGCACATTTAACCGTCTTTGCTCGGCGTTATCCATTGCGGAAATAATGGCAAAAAATGATGTATCGGCAATAATTTGTCTAATAAAAGATTCAACAGACATTGAGCAGGCATATTTTCTGTATTTGTCTAAATCTCTGAGAAATGCAGAGAAATTTTCCCTGTCATTGCAAACGGCTGTATAGAGGTTTGAATCTTTTGTTTTTACTCTCGCCGCAGCTATATCATCGGCAGTATATCCGTAAAACGGTGACATAAGTGTTGCCAGAAGCGGAATATCCTTTGATGGATTGTCAACTGTTCTCAAAAGAGAAATAAGTATTGACACCTCGTTATTTTCAAAAAGATTTGTTTTATTATTTGCGGTAACAGGAATTGAATACTCCCTGAAAATCTTTGCAAAAACAGGCATTTTACTTTTTGCCGCCCTGAAAAGAACCGCAATATCACCAAAACGTATATCTCGTGTTATGTCACCGTCTTTAATCTGCTCTTTTGCGCTGATTTTACTCAATATCAGCTGAGCCGCCTGGCGTGCTTCATACTCTGTGCTGTCCTCATCACCGGGACATTCTATAATTTTAACCTGGGCACAGGGCACATTAGTATCGGGATAGTCTGCACCATAATTTAAAAATTCATCTGTATTATAGTCAAGCTCTCCCACTTTCTCGTTCATAAGAATGGAAAAGAGAAAATCAGTATAATCGCAAATACCATTACGTGAGCGAAAATTTTTATCAAGGATAATTTTTTGATTTGCATTATCGGATGACTTATCATACGCTTTGAAAGATTTTTTCTTTTCATTAAATATTCCGGGCATAGCAAGACGGAAACGGTAAATACTCTGTTTTACATCGCCTACCATAAAACGGTTTCTTCCGTTTGAGAGCATTTCAAAGAGAGTATCCTGCGCCCTGTTTGTGTCCTGATATTCGTCAACAAGTATGTATTCAAAATTATTCTCGTAATCCTTTGCCAAAGGAGTTCTTATAAATTGACCGGATTCATCTTTATAAAACAAAAGTTCAATAGCAAAATGCTCTATATCGGAAAAAGAGTAAGCATTCTTCTCTTTTTTAATCTTCATCATTTCGTCGTTATACTGCTTAACAATCTCAATAAGCATTTTTACAACAGGATAAAGAATTTTACAGTCGTCGGTATAATCCGTAGAGTTCAAAGTAAAGTAAGGTAGAATATTTTTCTTTATTAAATCCTTATATCTGCCACGTGCAGAAGAAATTATCTCTTTTGCAGGAGAAACATAACTGCGTTTTGAGGGCATTGTTTTAAATTTAATTGAATTAACACATTTGCAAAGCACGTTCCAATCGCTTGAAATGGCGTTTTTTACAGATTCAATCTGTGCCAAATCATCATCAAGCATTGACGAATACTTTTCAAACAGTTCGTCATCGGGCTTAAGAGAAGTTCTGCACTCGCTTATAAGATTTTTAATATATTCTACAGTGGAGGAAATGTCGTCACAGACATATTTTTTCCAGAAACTGTCGTC
>CAYXLH010000012.1:0-31154 GCA_964465835.1 uncultured Bacteroides sp.
CCTTTTTAACGGTACACATCTGTTCTACTTCATTTGAATAGACCATTTTATTAACTCCTTTCAATAGATCTGCGGCAAAAATATTCTGCCATTCAGACCGTATCTAAATAATTATTAAATTATCAACCATTATTATAACCAATAATAAAAACTCAATCAAGAGCAAATGTTATTTTTTTATCATATTTTGGGATATTATTGATTTTAAGGTATGCCTTTGGTATAATATTTGTATAATTTAGATAATAAGGTGATGTAATGAAGATAAAAGAAGGCTTCGCCAAACGCAATATTGCAGGGTCGGAAATAGTCGTTCCCGTTGGAAAGAAGGCTCTGGAATTCAACGGAATGGTAACTCTCAATGAAACAGGCGCTTTTTTCTGGGACTGTTTTTTAATTGATATTACCATTGATGATGCAGTAAAAGCAGTTACTGCTGAGTATGATATTGACGAAGAAACTGCACGCCGTGATGTGGAAAATTTTGTTAAACTTCTTAAAGAAAATGATTTGATAGACGAAGGCTGAACCTAAATGATTTTAACCACTCTTGTTAAAGGTAGACAACGCAAAACATCAAGAGGCTGTAAAACAGCTATGCTCTGTATTTCTCCTCATCAGAGAGAGCTCATAGGTTAAACTATAATTTACAAACTTATAGGCAAAAAAAATAAAGGACCCTCACGGTCCTTTATTTTTTCTTTAGCCTTTTGTTTGGCTGTGCTCCTTAAGTGTGAACTTTAGCTACATCAGTCCACATATGAATAGTATCACACTATTTGATAAATGTCAATAGATTTTTTAACTTTTTTTAATATTTTTTGTATTATTTATTAAAATATTTTAAGCACCTAATTTATCTGTCAGAAATTCTTAAAGGTTTATAGACAGACGTTGTAAACGTATATGTAAATTTAAACCTGTTCTTGGCATAAACTTTCTGCTCGCCGGTTAAATTTTTATCAATATAAGCGTAATCCTTAACATTAATTACGCCGTCATTGATGTAATCACCCGTTACAATAGGCACAGGATTATTTCTGAAATCATTTTTTCCTGCTGCCGTTTCTACTACATAACTTATATTACGTGGTATGGCATTGCCGGCAGTAACTTGCGCATTATATAATCCCGAAGGAGCAGCATAGGCAAAATCGCCCTGTGAATCGGTTTTTGCAACAATAAGACCGTTTACCGTAATTGAGGCATTCTCTATCGGTTTATTATCATAATAATCAACAACTTTACCACTAACGGTATACATTGCCACACTCTCTATAGGAACATTAAATTCAGCAGTTTTATCAACAACGCATACGGTAAGGGTATTGCTTCCGCTGTATTCATCACTATTCTCAGGATACCAATGGGTAGTCATCTGGTCATATTTGTATGAAATCTGATGACCGTCAACGGTATCATTGCCAACACCTGAAGAAACTCTCTTGCCGTTTTTATAAACAAGAATAACATTCATATTGGCGGCAATTCTTGAAATAGAATAAAAGTAAAATATATTTTCGTTGTAGTCTTTCTGCCAATTTCCGCTGGAAAACGCCTGAAGTTTTACATTGCATTCCAGTTCAATATGGTCAATTGCATTGTCATCATAACTGTCGCATCTCATTCGCACATTCATTGTGCCCGAAGTAGTATTTTCGGAGTTCCAGCCACAGTAATAGTAATACGTAGTGCCTTTTTCAAGATGATATGTAAGACGAAACTGATATTGATTTCTTTGTCCGTCCTCTGCGTACTTCTCATTTCCGTTAGAAAAAGCCAATTGTTTAAGAACTTTGGAACCGTCTTCATTTACTGTTTTTGTCATAAGATAGCAGTTTGACTTCGCCACGTTATATGACAAAAGCGAATATGTGCCCGACTCATCAGGTGTAAACAAAAACAGCGCCATATCTTCGGAACCATTGGTCTTTATTGAATAATCCAAATCAAGTATATTAATGGTTTTTGACTCGGCATAGGCATTAAACGAACTAAAGGCAAAGCACGAAATAATAACCAATACGGACAGTAAAAATGCCGTTACTTTCTTTTTCATTGCTTTGCCCTCTCAGTTTCTTTAAAAATATTATGATATGTGTTTTAGCTTATGTATGTGAAGTCAACGCCCCTTGTACCCAAAAAGCTCGGGAATATTGACTTAAACTTAGCCTTCTGATCAGCGTCTTTGATTGTCTTATCAATAATAGCATAGTCCTTTACATTGATAATATTATCACCGTTCATATCAAGACATACGACAGGTACGCTTACTGCGGCGCCTTCTGCGGCAGTAAAGGTAGCGGTATTTACAAAGGTGCCGTTAACGGATACCTGTGCAGTATATTCTTCGCCATCATTAAGAGATATTGAAGCACTGCCGTTTTCTGTAGTGTAATCAGTGCCGTTAATTATCACCTTAGCGTCAACAGCGTATGTACCTGATGTGTCTGTTGGCTTTTCAAGTGCAACAGGTGTTACCGTAACATTTACTTTCTTAGGCATGGCAATACCGGAAAGTTCAACATTATCAATACCGGTGTTACCCTTGATTACCGTGTCAAGCTCGTTGCCGTCAATAGACTCACCGCCGTTAATGAATATCTTGATATAAAGTTTTTCCTGATTGTCACATTCAGAAGGAAGTGCAAAATTGTTGTATGTCTCAACTGCTCCGTTTGAGGAGGAATCATTGCTGATTGCACGGACATTGGAATTTGCAACATAAGTAAATTCGCTGCCGTCAGTAGAATAAGCAATTCCCCAGTCTCTCGGCCCTTTATTTGATGACAGCTGGTCAAGGTTAAGAGTAAGGTTGGTATAACCTATACTGCTTGTTTCAATAAGCCAGTAGCCATTGGATTGCGGAACGTCCAGATTCTTTGTGGCAGTAAAGATATTGTCTGCCGCCCAGGAAACCTTAACTCCGTATGTGTTTGTATAACTCAATGCCGCCGCAGTTTTTGAATCCGGGAACATTGAAAGCCTGCCTTCGTTGGTTCCTGCAGTGTTCAGCGCCTGGGTTGAATCTGCATTAAGATAGCTTGTAAGAGGTCTTGTGGAATCGTTATAGTTAAATTCCGTAACCGTAGTGCCTTTATAATAATACTTGCGTGTATTTACAAGGCTTCTGTCGTCATCGTCGCCTGCCCATACAGAAACTGTATAAGGCTTTGTGTTGTACTGACTGAAGCCTGCTGCACTGCCGAGAGCAATTCCTAGTTCGGGATATGCACCTGATTCAACGATATTTCCGTTATAGTCAACCACACTGTACTGCATAGCAACATTGCTTGGGCTGTGGTATGTAATTGTACCGGTTGCGCCGAAATAATTACTGCTCTTATTTGTATATGGCATTTTGTAAGTGCCGTTGTCCTCACCGCTGATTACAACATCATTAACATACAGATTACCCTTTGAAAGATTATTGTGAAGGGTTGTCTGTGCAACAGTTGCACTGCCGTGAGTAAGATTTTCGGTAGTGGCAAGTCTAATATAAAGTTTTGCCAAATTAGAACATTCAGCAGGAAGCTGTACATTGTAAAATGCCTGTTCAAGAACTGCGTTTGCGCTTAACTGTACATTTTCGCTGACAGTTTTCCATTCGCTGCCGTCAAGGCTGTACTGGAGTGAAACGCTGTTAGGACCTGAACTTGTTGTATAAGCCTTACAGGTAAAACCTACATTATCATATCCTGCTGTGGAAATTTCAAATCTAAAGCCTGAATCTGCACTCCAAAGCGCGCCGTCATCAGGTGCAACGGAATATGCACCGTTATCCATATTCCACAAAGGTACGTACTGGCTCTTACCGTCAGTATAAGCGGTCATCCTTCCGCTTTCGCCGTAAACACCTCCGTTGGAAAATACTGCACCGTTATATACATTCTTGGAATAATCGTCAAAACTGTACTGAGAAATATTAACGCCTGCAAAAGTAAACTGTGCTGTAGTTGATTCGGAAACAATGTCATTAAATTTAGCATAAGCGGTGATAGTCACTGTGTCGCCTCTCTTGGCAGTAGAACTGTCAAATGGACTGAACTCACCGTCATAAAGCTTTTCTTCAGAGCCGTTTATACTGTAATATACGTCAGCTCCGCCGTTGCTGTCGGTAATAATAACCTTTTCGCTGTCATAAATTGCGGTGCTGTCACCGATATCAGAGGAAGAGGAGATAACCGGTGCTTCAAGCTTTGTAACTACGGCAGTAGATGCACCTGTAATCTTAACATTGTTTATAGAGGCATCACCGCTTGTTGAGCTGATAATTGCATTTGCACCGTTAATTGCAATGTCGGCACAAACAACTGCTCTTATATAAATCTTGCTCTGATTATCACACTCAGCAGGAAGCTGAACATCTGCAAATGCCTGCTGCATTGCCTTGTTGGCAGTGATTGTATATACTGCACCGTCAACATCAGTGTAATTTATTCCGTCAAGAGAATACTGAACTTTCCAGTCTCTCGGACCTTTCTTTGTGCCGCCCAATTTTGCAGAATACTTGATATTTTCAAATCCCAAAGTTGAAACGGTAGTCTCAAAATAAGGATATTCGCCCCAAGCAAGATTATTTGTCTTGCTTGTTCCCATTACAGGGGATTGGTCATTTGCCAGAGATGTGCTATCATTTACAAATATATCCGCACTGCCCGACCATTTAATTTCAGCAGTGTCTTTAGCATTTACAGACGCCGATAACTGTGCACTATCTGCTCTTTCACCGCCGGTAGCCATATAATAATATGATGTGCCTGTGGTGTCAGCGTTTACAAGCGCTGCGCTGTTAGCAGTGTAATCATAGTTCCAGGAGGCAATGGTCTTTGAATATCCGGTAGGCCTTTCGCCTGCCAGTACGGTACATCCGTTTGATTCAGGGCCAAGGGTTGAGAAGTTCACTCCGTCGCCTGTTATCTTTACTTTAAGAACACTTCCTGCATCAGCAGCGCCAACAGTGTATGATGCTTCGGTTGCACCGTCTATTGCAGTGCCGTCCTTATACCACTGATAATTAATGTAATTAGTTATCAAAGCTGAATTTTTGTCATAAACATTTACGCTGACGGTATCTCCTGCGTAAGCGTTTTCAGGAATAACTGCGGTAGCGTTAACAAGTGCGCCGGTGGAAATTGTAAAGTTAACCGTCTTTGTGCCCTCGTAAAGGCCGTGACCAGTAAGAGTTGCGACAGCATTTTTGCCTGCTGAAATATTGTTTGAATATTCAACTGTATAATCAACGCCCTCTTCAAGAACTGCGCCGTTATATGTAACTGTAAGTGCCGGTTCAACAGGAGAACCTGTGCAGGTCTGATTTTCAACATTAGCAACTGTACAGTTGTTAATGTCAACCTTTGCAATCTGCTTGTCAATCCATGTGTTACGCTCTGTGAACCAGTTGTTCATTCCGCTGATAACCGATGCGGCGTCATAGTCGGTAATGTTCATTCTCAGAGCGTTCATTTTTGCAGATTTTTCTACTGTGGACGCATAGTATTCGGTAGATTTAAGTACTCCGGTGGGATCCGTTGCCTCACCAAGCAATATCTTTGTTGCCGGTTCTATACGTGAATACCAGTAGTTCTGAGCCATCTGCCAGAAGTCGGTACAGTTAGTAGCAAGCGCACCGTAAAAATTAAGCGGAGACTGTCTGTCCGTGGAATATGTTGAGGTGGAGTCCTTACTTCTCCAGCGGTAAAGTCTTGCATTCTTTGTAAACCAGTCTGTGCTTGAAGTCCAGCTGTGACCCCAGCGGCTGTCCGAACCACGGTCATAACCGATTGAGTTATCCATATCCCACATAGGTCCTGCATATACCTTTGTGTCAATAGAATCACTGTCTTTGTAGAAATATGTTGAAGAAGTGGAGGAGTCCATATTCTTAAAATATTCTTGGGTCCAGTAATATCTTACTGCTGAATCTGCGTCAAGAATATCGCTCCATTTTTTGCCCTGATACTGCCTTGCAGGCGCAGGGTTTGTAATACTTCTCGGTCCGTAAGGTATTTCGGTTAAAGGCGAAAGAGAAGAACAGTTAGTGGTGGTTGATGCGCTTGGCACCGTACCTTTGTTGTAAACGGCAGAGCCCATTGCATAAAGTAAATCGTAGCTGTAATCAACCATTTCCTTTGTGGCGTAGTCACAGCTTTTAATTACCCAGCCCTGTCTGTTATAAGCGCAGAAGCCGGCATTTTCCTCAACCCAGCGGTTACTTATTTCAAGCTCAAACAGGTATCCGCCGGTTATATCCGTTGGATTGTTCAGACCTGTTGAATATCTCTTTGAGGATACCGAGTGGTCGGGAAGGTTTGTTGTGTTTGTACCCGTGGTGTTGGGGTTATATGTGGTAACAGCCGTGCCGGTCAAATCGGCAGGTGTTGTAATTCCTGTTGTTGGGTCCGTTGTGCCGTTAGCGATTTCAAGATTTTCATAAGCGTCATTGACATTTATACGGTTTGATTTAATTTCAACCTTTTCGCTGAGCTGATATGAGCCGTAATACTGATGGTTTATATAAACATCTACCGGCTTACAGCGAGGCTGATATTTTACGCCGATATAATCCGCAAAATCGTATGTGAGCTGATTTTTAATAAGCGTTTCGTCCATAACATTGGCGAGCAGGCACCACTTTTTAGCCTTTGGCAGACCCATGAGGCTTGTTGAAACGGCAAGCTTGATATTGTAAGGCATTTTATATTTATACGGCTCTTTTGAGGTATCCCATGTACCGTTTCCGCGTCCGTTAATCTTTTCAAGAGTTCCATTATAATTAATTGTACCATCAGCATCAACTACCATAATCGTTCCGGTTTCATAAGCGCTTTTATCAGAAGAGGTATTTACGGATTTCATAGAGCCGGTACTTGTATCAATATATACTGCACCTACCTCGCCGGATTTCATAGCAGTAACACTGTATGTCCTTGAACCGAGAGCAATACTGTATGTATGAGATACTCCGCCTGCGTTGATAGCAGAAAACACATCGGTTTTCTGTCCGTTGATTACCTCTGTTCCGTCAACGGTGGCGCTTGATGCGTTAAACCAAACCTTAAGATTTGTACAATCCGCATCTGAGGGCAAAAACAGATAGTAGTTTGTTGATGATGTACTGCGGGCGAAAACACCTACCGCACCTGTCATTGCAGTTTTTGTGCCGGCTGTGTATGACGCCAAATCATTTTCAGTCACACAGTTTTCCGGGTCAGCCCAAAACTGAACGGCGGTGCTCTCTAAATCCTGAGGAGTGCTGATTGCCTGCGCTGTCAGGGGTGCAATGCAAATTGTTGTAACAACAATTACCAGTGCAACCAGTGCGGCAATTACGCCTTTGAACTTCTTTTTCATTAACATATCCTCCAGCTTCAATGTTTTGCAGCTTTAATCATTTTGTGTTTGATGACGTAATTTCAGCCGTTCCTACTTTACCGTTCCACGTTACTTTGCCCGGTTCCTTACCGCCGGTAACGGTGTAGTTTTTGCCGGCTTTAACGCCTGATGAGGAATAAAGGAATTTTATACATTCGTTTTCCGATTTTTTTAGTCCGCTGATATTGAATTTAATAGGAACTTTGCTTTCTTCCGCCGCAGCGGCTGTTCCCTTTCCTGCTTTCTGCGCCTTGCAGGTTATGCTTGCCTGGGTTGACGCCTTCTGCACGGTGGTAATTTTCTTGCTTTCTCCTATTACCGTGCCTTTTGTGATTTTAAATGTGTCGCCTTTACCGGGACGAATACCCTTGTCATATCCTTTTTCGGTATTGTTAACCCGTCTTACCTTAAAGCAGGATTTCTGCAAAGCAACGGATTTAACCGTTCCGCCGGAAAGAACAAT
Source organism: uncultured Bacteroides sp. (assembly GCA_964465835.1). GTDB lineage: Bacteria > Bacillota > Clostridia > Oscillospirales > Acutalibacteraceae > Eubacterium_R. The sequence goes on from CAYXLH010000012.1 coordinate 7,838, forward strand.
GGCGTCATCTGCGTCAATACCATCGCAGGCGGAAGATTTGACAGTTGTTGTACCGCCGTTTGACGTAAAGGAATCACATCTGATTGCGTCGCCGTTTGATTTAATATTAAGACTTCCGCTTTCCATAATAACTTTGCTGTAAGAGTAAATTCCCTTTGCAGAGCCTGTGGATTCCGCAAGGTTTGATGTTGAAGCGTTTTGCGCCGTCGTAAGAGAAAGCCTTACATTTTTAACGGTAATGCTCTTGGTTGAGCATATACAGTTATTCGCATTTCGTGTAGAATTGATTTGGGCACTGCCGTTGCCTTTAATGGTAAGCTTAGCTTCATTATAGATAACGCCTGTGTAGCTGTTTACCGAGGTTTCAAAAATGCTTTTTGTACCTGTTGGGAACGAAATGTCTACATTGGGCGCCTTATCATTGTCCGCAACTTCTTTGATTGCATCGTCTGCGGCTGTTCCTGCCATCGCCTCTGCTTCAATAAAGCTTCTGTCGCTTGTAATGCTTGTGTCGATAATCCTCAGAATGTTTTCCGAGTCGTTGGAAATTTTTACATCTTCAAATCTAAGTTCTGCTTTTTCCGTATTGCTGAGTCTTAACTCAATCTGTCCGTGCCAGTTGTCTGTTGAGGAGGTAAATTTATAATTTCCGCCTTTGGTAATAACAACCTTGCCCGTACTCAAAGTAACATTCGGTGAGTTACATTCAGCCGCTCTGTTTTTCAGAAGTTTGATGTTTATATAGCCGTCTGAAGGTGCGGTTGTTTTTCCTTTTTTGTCTGTTTTCTTTTTAGTGGTGGTTGTTTTTGACTTCTTTTTGTTATCATTTGCATCCTTTGATACGGTTCTTGAAACGGCAGTATTAAGGGCGTTAACAACCTTTACCTCTGTCTTTTTGCCATTATCGGTCATATAAAACTTCTTGTTTTCTGACGAAATTGTAACTGTCTGATATTTTTTACCGGCAGCAGCAAACGCCATATATATTTTAATCTTGTTGCTGTCAATACCGGAGATAATTTTTATAAATTCGGCTGTGTTCTTATTTTTGTTAAGGTCCTTTGTGTCCCTTATACAAACAAGATTGCCCTGCATATCGGAATATGACTCTATTTGTACAAGATTTTTGTTCTTATCTGTATCTAAAACAATTTTTCCGTCAGCCAAAGAAGCGCCTACAACACAGTTTAACAATTTGTACTGATTAGCGTTAAGTAATTGCTTTGCCTGATTTGTAACAGAAGTTATGTAGCCTGCAATAATAGTCTTTCCGTCATTGTCAAAAACAGGCACAAGATTAAGAGTATTTCCGTCTTTGTCAGTGCCGGTGAATGAAATAATTTCCTGTTCTGCACTTTTGCTTACATCAACTGCGGAAACAGCCTGCTGTGTGGTAGTTGTAACAGTAGTTGAGACCGTGGTATCAGCCGCCGGCTCATCTTTTCCCGAACAGCCTGCAAAACAGCACGCCATTACCGAAACCGCAGTAAATACGGCAATTATTTTTTTTAGAGATTTCATTGGGTCCTCCCTGTTTGTAAAAGATTCTATATCTTGTAGACCAAAATAATTTTCAGTCAAATTATAGTGATTTTTCAGTCCTAATAATTGCGAAAAGGAATGCCGTATTATAGGGGCATTCCTGTTTGCATAGAGTAAATATTATTGAAAATGGAAGCTTCTTACAGCAGTTGCTTCAGTAGAAAGCATAATTTTAAGATTGCCGTTGAGCGCTCTCAAATCGTCCATCATCTGGCGAATGTTTGAATCGTCTTTCAAAGTAACGCTGTAGCTGATTTCAAACAATGCGCCGAAATCAACACTCTTAACTCTTACCATACGATAGTTTTTTGTGTACTTTTTGAGAGTTTCGTCAAATGCGCCTGCATAGTTAAGCGTTTCGGGAACAGTAATTTTAAGTTCATATGTACTGCCCTTTTTGCCGGCATACTTAGTAACGTGAAGCAAAACAATAATTACGCAAAGGATAAGAGCTGCGATTGCGGCATAAAGCGCATAACCCAAACCGCAGGTAAGGCCCATTGTTACGCTTAAAAATACAAATGCAATATCCTTCGGGTCACCAGGTGCACTTCTGAATCTTACAAGAGCAAAGGCGCCTGCCAGGCTGAATGCCGTTGCAACATTGTTTCCGATTACAAGAATTACCATACCAACGATAGGAGCAAGCAAAATAAGCGATACGCAAAATGCCTGTGAATACCCCTCTTTCTTATGTGTAAAAAGATAAACAAGGCTTATTACAAGCCCTATTACAGAAGCGGAAAGAACAACCTCAATAACACTTGCTATTGAAAGCTGCGCTGCGTAATCTCCGCTGGTAAGTGCATACATAAAATCTTCCATTAATAAATCCTCCGTCGTTTAAAATTAGGGTAACGGTAATAATCCTAACCACTGTTTATCGTGGCAGATTTACCCTAGTCAAGAAAGTAGTCAAAATCAACCCGGTTTCCGTTTGCGTCAGTTACATAATATTCAAGATTATGCTCCTGTGCGTCACGCTTATATTTTACGCCGTATTTTGAAAATCCGCGGCTGAATAAATTGTTTTCACTCAGCAGTCTTGTAAGCCACAAAGGCATAGCGCCGAGTATTTTAATTTCCATAATATAAACGTCATCAGGAAGCAGGAATTCATCCTCGTCACTTTCGCCGAAAACGAAATTTGACCTTCTTATATGTACATTCCTGTCAAACGTCATACGGAAATTTTTGTCCTCTTTGCCGAAAAGCGCCAGCCGGTCATACTGAACGTACAGCGCAGGAGCAACCTTGTTGTTTTTAAAAAAATACTGCAGCTCCTTAGCAACCTGCGAGGACAGGTAATCCTTCGTTTCCGGCAGGATGCCTTCGTTGACAAAAGGTTCAATCTCTTTAAGTCTGATTTTAATCCTGCGCTTGTTTCCCACGCCTTCGCTCTTTTTCTTGATTTCCATAAAAACCTTATCTTCCGGGTCTTTACGGTCATAATAAGAGCGTATCCTCATTTTCTCCTTATACACAGGCTTTGATGAGTTCTGACGGATAATGTCGTGATTTATTGTATCGTAATAAATACTGTAAATCCTGTACTCATTTCCGTTAAGGCAAAAGGGATCCAGCTCCATATATTCAAGTAGGTCGGGCATAATTTCATCAAGTTTATCTTTTTTAATAAGATACTTCCTCTCGTATCTTTTAAAAGTTGAGATAGCCGTAAAATCACACTCCCTTTGAATACATAACAACATATTAACAAAGAATTAACATACCGAATAAATAATACAACATAAATAAAAATTAGTCAACAAAATTAATAAATTTTATCTATTATTTTTGTTTTATTTATAATTGTAAACTGATTTGTATATTGTCGGCTTGTAAAATAGTCTATTTTGTTATAAAATATAATTTAAATAATCTAAGCTCCATAAAAGCAGATCGGTCAATGACTATGAAACAGAGTAAAAACAAGAAAAAACGAAGCTATAAAAATTTTAAAATAACCACAAGAATTACTTTGTCAACAGCAGCGGCAATCGCTATTCCTCTTGTAATTCTCACTATTTTCAGTTCAATTTTTTTAAGCACCATTGCATCTTATTTTAATTTTTCCTCCGTAACCACAAATACATACTCCACTCTTAACCAAATTCAGTGGAGCCAGACAATGTCATCAATATCAAACGAACTTATATCCGATGACAGCGACAGCAAAAAAATTAAGAACATTGAAGAATTTGTTTCTCCTCTGGAAGAATTAGGTTCGGTAATTTACATTGAACAAAACGGAAAAACCTTTTACTCCACGGCAAAAAAGGACAATGTAATAGAAAAAGCAAACAACATAGTACCGATAGATTTCAACGAAAATATAAATTATTTCGGTGAAAAGGGCATAGTTATTGTAAGCCATGCAAACACAGACAATGAAAAATATGTAGTAATTATCGCAAATGAAGATTATACGGTAAACGATGCATCAAAAAAATACAGTCCCCAGGACGTAGGCTCCCTGCTTTTCGGCAAAACGGGACTTCTTATAATTATTATTGTTGCGCTGTTTGTAATATCAATCATTGCACTGTCTTTCATAACCTCACGGACTATCAGCAAACCTCTGCAAAAACTGGCTAAGGGCGCAGATGAAATTGCAAACGGCAACCTTGACTACGTTATTGACTACAAGAGCACCAATGAAATCGGTCAGACTGTTGACTCCTTTAATAAAATGTCAAGGCAGTTAAAAAACTCCCTTGAAGAGAAAAACCAGATGGAGCAGTCACGTAAAGAGATGATTGCCGGTATTGCCCACGATTTAAGAACTCCGCTGACGTCGGTTAAGGGATATGTTGAGGGTCTTATGGACGGCATTGCCGACACACCCGAAAAGCAGCAGAGATATCTGCAGACCATATATTCCGCCACCAATGATACGGAAAAGATGCTGGATCACCTGCTGACCGTATCAAAACTTGAACTGGGTCAGGTGGAACTGGATGCACAACCAACAAACCTTAATCGTTTTCTGCGCGAATGCGCCGAGGACATCAGCCTTGAACTTGAACAGCAGGGTTTTGATTTTACCTTTACCGACAGCTGCGACGGCGATGTAACAGTTGATCTGGATGCAGACCGTTTTGCAAGAGTTATACGAAACATAGTATCAAACTCAGTAAAGTACACAAAAAAAGATATTAAAGGCGAAGTAAAGCTGTCTGTTGAAAATTATGAAAAATCTGTTATAATCAGCATATCAGACAATGGAATGGGTATTGATGTAAAAAATCTAAACAGAATCTTTGACAGCTTTTACCGTGCCGACAAAGCAAGGAGTAAATCCGGTGAAGGTTCAGGAATAGGACTTTTTGTCTGCAAGCAGATTGTTGAGCTTCACGGCGGCCATATATGGGCAATGGGCAAAGAGGGCGAAGGCCTGACAATACATATTTCACTTAATAAGAGGAGCGATACGGATGAAGAAAAAAATATTGATTGTTGAAGATGATGAAAACATACTCCATCTTGAAAAGGATTATCTTGAGGCAAATGGCTTTGAAACAGCGACGGCTTCGGACGGTGAAGAGGGACTGAAACTAGCTCTCAAAGGCGGCTTCAACCTGATTATTCTTGACATTATGCTGCCTAATGTTGACGGCCTTGAAATATGCCGTCAGGTCAGAAAAAACAACAACACACCCATTATAATTGTCAGTGCAAAGAAAGATGATTTTGACAAGATTAAGGGGCTCGGGTTCGGTGCCGATGACTACATTGTAAAACCATTCAGCCCATCGGAGCTTGTGGCAAGAGTTATTGCCCACATAAGCAGGTACGAACGTCTTACCGGCTCTCCTGCTGAGTCTTCTTCTGTAATCAGAATTAACAACCTTAAAATTGATAAGAATTCACGCCGGGTATTTGTAAACGACAACGAAATCGTGTTTACCAACAAAGAATTTGACCTCCTTGCCTGTCTTGCCGAAAACCCCGACACCGTTTTCGGCAAAGAAGAGCTTTTTGAAAAAATATGGCAGTACGATTCTATGGGCGAAACATCAACGGTTACCGTCCACGTTAACAGAATAAGAGATAAGCTTTTTGCCGCCGACAAAAATTCCGACTATATTCACACAATCTGGGGCAAAGGATATCGTTTTAAAAAGTAGTTTTTATTGTCTGCACATCATAAAGATTTACTGATATGAAAATAATTAAGAAAGGATATAAAAATGCAAAAAAGAAAAGTTGTAATAATAGGTGCTGGCCATGTAGGTTCTCACATAGCAATGGCGCTTTGCTTCCAGGGCACCGCCGACGAGATTGTATTTATAGATAAGGATATGCCAAAAGCACAGGCAAACTGCTATGATGTGGCGGACGCCTGCCTGTTTACTGGCTCCACAACAAAAATTAAAGTGGGCGGCTACAAGGACTGTACCGATGCCGACATAATATTTATTTCGGTAGGCATGCCCAGAAAACCGGGTCAAACCCGACTTGACGTTCTTGATGATTCTATCGTTATGATTAAGAATGTTGTTGAAAATCTTAAACCAATTGATTACAGGGGAATTATCATATCTGTTACTAACCCTGCCGATATTATGGGCAACTATGTAAGAGCACACTTAAATATGCCCAGAGAAAGATGTTTTTCTACCGGTACAAGCCTTGATACCGCAAGACTTAAAAGAACAATATCGGAACTTACCGGCGTTGACAGAAAAAGCGTTACCTCATGTGCTGTGGGCGAACACGGCGACAGTGCTTTTATCCCCTTTTCCACACTCACAATCGGAGGTCAGAACTACAAAGAGCTTCAGCAGAATAAGCCTGAAAAGTACGGAAATCTTACAGAGGAAACCGTACTCGAAAGAACACATTATATAGGATATGACATCATTAACGGCAAAGGCTCCACAGAATTTGGCATAGGCGCCGCCTGTGCAGATATGTGCAAAGCAATTTTACACGATGAAAAGAGGGTTATTCCTGCTTCCGTTTATCTTCAAGGCGAATACGGCTTTGACGGCGTTGCCTGCGGAGTTCCCTGCGTAATCGGCAGAGAGGGCATAGAGGACATTATTGAACTGCCGTTAAATGATACTGAAAAAGAACAGATGGCGCACACCTGCAAGGTAATTAAAGAAAATATTGACCGTGCCGAACGGGTTTGATACGGTTTATTAGTAAATTTCCACAAAAAAGCGTAATTAATGTTATATAAAATAACAGTTGATTTTAACGCTTTTATGTGTTAAACTGAACTCATGATAATTCTTTATTAGTTTAAAGTGAGGTAAAATATTATGAAAAAAGTAATCAAAAAGATTGCTGCAGTTGCACTTTCCGGTGCATTGGTAGCATCTGTATTTGCAGGATGTTCAGGCAAAACAGACACCAAGGAAACCGACGCTGCATCTGAGGCTGCAAAAGCGTCATACAAAATAGGCATCTGCCAGCTGGTTCAGCATCCGGCGCTTGACGAGGCAACAAAAGGCTTTAAAGACAAGCTCAATGCTCTCGGCAAAGAAAACGGAATAGCATTTGAATTTGACGAGCAGAACGCATCAGGTGAAAAAACAAACTGCACTACTATCAACTCAAAGTTCGTAGCAGACCAGGTTGACTTAATTATGGCCAACGCAACAGACGCTATGGCTACCGCATCTCAGGCAACTGCCGATATTCCGATTGTTGCTACATCCATCACAGATTATGCATCAGCTCTCGGCATTAAGGACTGGACAGGTAAAACAGGCTTTAACGTAACCGGCACTTCTGACCTTGCTCCTTTAAAGGATCAGGCCGCTATGATTAAAGAACTTGTTCCCGATGCAAAATCAGTAGGTATCCTTTACTGCTCAGCAGAAACAAATTCAAAGTATCAGGCAACCGTTATCGCCAAGGAGATCAAGGCTCTCGGTATGACAACCAAGGAATACACATTCGTTGATACCAACGATGTATCCGCTGTTACACAGCAGATTGTTACCGACAAATGCGATGCTGTATTCATTCCTACAGATAACACCGCCGCTTCAAACACAGAGGCTATCAACAACATTCTTGAGCCTGCAAAACTTCCTGTAATCACCGGTGAAGAGGGTATATGCAAAGGCTGCGGTATTGCAACACTTTCAATCAGCTATTATAGCATCGGCGAAGCTGCCGGCCAAATGGCTTATGACATTCTTGTAAACGGCAAGAACCCTGCAGATATGGAAATTCAGTACGCAACAGACCTTACAAAGAAATATGTTGCCGACAGAATAGAAAAGCTCGGTATCACCGCACCCGAGGGATATGAAGCCATTGATATGACTGCTGAATAAACAGCAAAAATAAAAACAGAATAAAAAGCGATAAGAAATTTATCCTTATCGCTTTTTTGTTGCTTAGGAGAATATATACTTATGTTAGAATTTTTACAATCTCTGCCCTCTCCCATTGCCCAGGGTATAATCTGGGGTATTATGGCAATAGGCGTTTACATCACTTACAAAATTCTTGACCTTGCGGATCTTACTGTTGACGGTACTCTTGGCACCGGCGGAGCTGTTCTCGTTGTACTTACAACAAACGGGACAAATATTTATCTCGCTCTGTTGATTGCATTTATCGCCGGATGTCTTGCAGGCCTTGCAACGGGAATACTGCATACAAAATTCGGCATACCGGCTATTCTTGCAGGTATCCTTACACAGCTTGCACTGTATTCAATCAATCTGCGTATAATGAGCGGACGTGCAAATGTTACAATAAGCTGGCGTAACTTTGACCTTATTGTTTCATCAAATATGCTTCAGATTTGGCATACTATACTTGTTGCCGCTATATTTGTAGCAGTAATTATTGCCATACTTTACTGGTTCTTTGGCACAGAAATGGGTCATTCAATCCGTGCCACAGGTTCTAATCAAAATATGGCAAGGGCTAACGGAATTAACACAGACACAAGAAAAATCATCGGGCTTGTTATTTCTAACGGACTTGTTGCAATTTCCGGCGCACTTCTTGCTCAGTTCAGCGGAAGCGCAGATATCAATATGGGCAGAGGCGCTATCGTAATAGGTCTTGCCGCAGTTATTATCGGTGAAGTTATTTTCGGCAAAATTTTCAAAAACTTTGCCCTCAAATTGCTTTCTGCAGTAATCGGCAGCGTTATCTATTATATTGTAATTGCCCTTGTACTTAAAATGGGACTTGATGCAAACGACCTTAAATTGTTCTCGGCAATCGTTGTTGCACTGTTCCTGGGCGCGCCTTACTGGAAATCAAAAATCGCTAATAAGCGTTTGAAAACAAAGGAGGTTTAAGAATATGCTTGAGATTAAAAACGTTCACAAAACCTTCAACCCCGGCACTATAAATGAGAAAAAAGCCCTCAACGGCGTTGACCTTGTTCTCAACGAGGGCGATTTTGTAACAGTTATCGGTGGTAACGGAGCAGGTAAATCCACAATACTCAATATGGTTGCAGGCGTGTATCCTGTTGACTGCGGTTCAATTGTTATTGACGGAATTGATGTTACAAAACTTCCTGAGCACAAAAGAGCAAAATATATCGGAAGAGTTTTTCAGGACCCTATGAACGGTACCGCTGCCGATATGCAGATAGTTGAAAACCTTGCTCTTGCCGCAAGACGAGGCAAAAAAAGAGGACTTGCTTTCGGTGTAACGCGCAAGGAAAAAGAACGCTACACACAAATTCTCAAAGAACTTGATCTGGGACTTGAAACCAGGCTTACTTCAAAAGTAGGGCTTTTGTCCGGCGGTCAGCGTCAGGCTCTTACCCTGCTTATGGCAACTTTGAACAAGCCTAAGCTTCTGCTTCTTGACGAGCACACGGCCGCTCTTGACCCGAAAACGGCGCACAAAGTTCTCTCTCTTACCGAAAAGATTATAAACAAAAATAATCTTACAACAATTATGATTACCCATAATATGAAAGACGCCATTAACATAGGCAACCGTCTTGTTATGATGAATGACGGCAAAATCATTTATGATGTAAGCGGTGAGGAGAAAAAGAATCTTACAACCGCAGATCTGCTTGCCAAGTTCAAGGTTAATTCCGGCGAAGAGCTTGACAACGACAGAATGTTACTTTCGGAATAATAGAAAAAACCGGCGAAAGCATATTGTTTTCTCCGGTTTTTTGTGTATAATAGTTGTGTATAAAATTAAAAATGTCTATATAGAGGATGAGATATATGAAACAGTTAAAAAGAAATCTCCCCGGTATAGCCGTCTGCGCTCTGATTGCAGCGGCGGCAACATTACTGTCAGAAATTCAGATAGGCTCTTTCAGTTTTGAAGTTATAGGCGCACCTGTTTTTGCAATAATTATAGGTATGGTTATAACGCTGATAGTGCCTAAGTTTTCCGTAAGCAATATGATGAAAAGCGGAATTACATTTACTTCTAAAAAAATCTTGCAATGGGCAGTAATTATTCTCGGCTTCAGCCTTAATTTAGGCACGATTGCAAAAGTAGGTGCACAAAGTCTGCCGGTAATCATCAGCACTATTCTTATTTCGCTTATAGTTGCAATGATTCTAATGAAGATAATGAAAATTGACAAAAAAGTTGCATGTCTTGTAGGCGTCGGCTCCTCAATCTGCGGAGGCTCTGCAATAGCAGCTACTGCACCGGTAATTGACGCCGATGATGAGGAAGTAGCACAGTCAATTTCAGTAATTTTTCTTTTCAACGTAATAGCGGCTCTTATTTTCCCCACCCTGGGCTATAAAATAGGATTGGGAAGTGAGGGCTTTGCAATATTTGCAGGTACGGCAGTAAACGATACATCTTCTGTAACTGCCGCTGCGTCAACCGCTGAGGGAATTTACGGCACAACCGGCATACTTTCCTCAGCTGTAACAGTAAAGCTTACAAGAACTCTCGCCATTATACCCATTACTCTTGTTCTGGCTTTTATCAGAACAAGAAGAGCAAAGAAAGCAGGCGGTGACGGTGCAAAAGTATCATTTAAAAGCATCTTCCCCTTTTTCATTCTCTATTTCATCGCCGCATCTGTTATAACAACAGTTGTTGGTATACTTCCTGACAGCAGTTTTACCGTCTTTTATAACGAAACCTTTGTAGGTGCGGCAAAATGGCTGGCAAAATTCTTCATTGCAATGGCAATGTGTGCAATAGGACTTAACACAAACATTGTAAACCTTGTTAAAAAAGGCGGAAAGCCCATAGCACTGGGATTCTGCTGCTGGGTTGCAATAACCGCTGTTTCCCTTGGTATTCAGCAGTTAACCGGTATTTACAGTACAAACCTTTAATTAACTTAATATTTAATTATAAAGATACCCTGACAGTTCTAAACTGTCAGGGTATCTTTTTATTTAGTCTATTCTATCATAGTAAACTTCAAGTACAGTTTCCATAAGATTATCCTCATCGGGATAAAATTCCGCATGCACTGCATCGGGAAATTCAGTCATCTTTGCCTCTTTCATTTCACCCTCAATTTTATAGGTGTCAAATCCTGTAACACCTTTTGATAGAAGAAGTGAAGCGAGGTAAGTTACGTTATTAACAGAAATATTTGTCTGACTGTATTCGGAAGCGGTATTATAAAGGCTGGACACTATGCCGAAATCCTTTACTGCCGCAGGCACTGCCTGGGAAACATATGCCTTAACATACTGAACCTGTCTTTCGGTACGGTTAAGTGATGCGTTTATATTATCAAGGCTTCTTGTACGGACATAAGCTTCCGCCATATCGCCCTTAAGGGTTACCGTTTCGCCCTTTCTTACATTAAGCACACTGGTATTAAAATCATACAGTGATTCTACAGTAACACCTCCGATAGCATCATTCAGCGGAGCTATTCCATTCAAATCAAGAGCAAAATACTTATCAATCGGAACATCATACAATATACGGCTGATTGAATTTGTAACATTGGTACAGCTTCTGGCTTTTCCGTCTCCGTAAGCGTAGGCAAGACATAACTGCATTTTCTGGGTGTTCAGAAAGACGCCGCTTTTACTGTAAGTATCAACATCTACCACAGTATCACGGGGTATTGCAATAACCTTTGCCGTTGCATCCTTTGTATCAACAGCGAGAATGATATCTGCGTCAGCAGCGCCTACAAACTGTTTATTTGATGACTTATCCAAATCTCTCTGATCAACGCCTATAAACGCCATGGACACAACATCTTTGTCAAATACGTAGGTATGTCCTTTATATTCTATTGTTTCCTGATACGCGGTATCCTCGGTAACAGAGGTCTGCATATCCTTTTTTCCCGTCTGCTGAAGTATAAAGAAGGTTCCACCCACAATTATAATTATCAAAAGTAAAATCAGTGCAACAGCAATGATGATACGTGCCGCCAAAGGCATTTTTTTCTTCTTTGAATTGTGACGGCTTGAGCTATGGTGTGAAGAAGAATGATGATGGTGACTTGAACTATGGTGCGAAGAAGAATGATGATGACCTGAACTGTGATGTGAAGATGAATGATGATCGGACGAATGCCCGGAAGATGATGAATATATATCCGGATTATCTCTGTGAGTCAGTCCATGTTCGTCAACCTGGGTTACCTTAAAATGGGGTTCCTCTGGTTCTTTGAATATAGATGAATCTTCAAAAGAAAAATTCGGCTTGTCCTTTAATTTATCTGCGCTCAGCAAAAAATCTTCGTCGCTTAAATTATTTAAATTTGGATCAATTGGTTTTTTCATTATTAATTAATACCCCGCAAACTAAATATCTGCTGCTCTTTTGATTTGTTATACAAGTGGATAAGATTACTATATTATCCAATCTTGTAATAGTTTTGTCAAGCTTATCTCTGACATTTTTATTATTAGATTTTGGATTAATCAAATTTGCCTGAAAATTTTCCAAAACTGTAATATCGTTGAAATCAAAGGAGTTCATTATATGCCTGTCGTCATATTTAAACGCCGAAATTATCTGATATGTCAGTTTTGAATCAGGCGTGTAGATATAAAAATACTCGTGTTCGTCAAAAAATGATTTCTTCTCAAACTTATGGAGCGTTGTAAACATAGAGTCACTGTAACCGTTGTGACCGTAAATTACTGTAATAGGGTCGTAAAAATCAGTATGATTTGACATTTCGGTGTAAACTGCGCCGTTAGCCTGCCATTTTTTCGTAAGGGCATCGTGCTTCAAATAAAATTCATCATCGTCTGCACTTTGAACAATAGGATAATCAACCTTCGTACCGGGAACTTTTATCCATGCATAAATCTCGTCGTTTTTCTCTTGAAGTGCGTCAAAATCAATAGGGTTTTGAACTTGTTCCTCATCGCCGGAAGCTTCCTGCGTAGTATTAATCATAGTTGATAGTTCTTCGTCACCTGTATCTGCGCTGTACTGATTATACAAATATATTCCAAATGATACAGAACCGAATATTATCATCAGCACTGCAATAATTACAAGTATTACTTTTGCAATTTTTTTATTTTTGCTTTGTGAATTATTTTCAGCATTTTTTTCGTTAATATTGTCCGACATCATTACCAGCCCATTACATAAAATCAGTTTTTAACATAAAAAAGACCTGTAATCAAAGGATTACGGGCCTTTTATAATTTGCTTTAATTATTCAGCATCGTCGCTCTTTTTCTTGAGAGCAGCAAGGATAGCAACGCCTGCACCTGCCACAGCAAAACCTGATCCTGTTACAACACCTGTTGCAGGAGACTTTGATTTGTCACCTTTCTTTGTTGTAGCCTTAGTTGTTTTTCCTTTAAAATCAACAATAGCATTAGCAGTAACACTATCAAGATCTTCAAGAAGTCTGATAGTAATTGAATTGCCTTCCTGAGAAATGATTTCGTAATCTACGCCTTCTTCAAGACCTGGGAATTCCCAGCCGATAAGCTTACCGTCGCCATCATAGGTAAAGGTAATTTCTTTATCATTTTCAGGATCTCTCTCATAACTAACATCATCAGTTGTAGAACCGTTAACCTCTACGTTGACAGTAGTTCTCTTTGTAGTATCTGAAGGGCTGAGAACAGTATCAGCCATTGCAGGTATTACGGAAACTGCACATACTGACACAGCCATTATCATAGATAAGACAACTGAAATAAACTTTTTCATCATTAAACACCCCTAATAAATTATAGAAGTATCTGTCACAGATACTTACTCGCATTATTACAATTTACTAAATTATAGCACAGTGAAATCCATTTGTAAAGCTTTTTTTATTATATTTTTAATAATTGCAATAGAGATAAAAACGTGATACAATAAAAGATACAATATATTGGATGTTTATTTTATCATAGGGGTATATATATGAAAAAAATCGGGATTATCACAATCAATGATAATATTAATTACGGAAACAGATTGCAGAATTTAGCGGTTGAACTGCTTCTTAAAAATATGGGATTTGAAGCACGGACCATTGCAAACATACCTTATGAGGACACCGAATACATAGACCGTAAATACCTTAAAAAGAGCCCGACACAGCAAATCAAATCTATTTTAAAAAATAATAAGACGCTTAACGAGCTAAACAATAAAATCAAGAAAAAAGACTCGCCTCAATCAAAGCAGAAAAAGGACGAACTTCTCAAAAAGCGAAGAATTAACTTTGAAAATTTTAACAATAAATATCTCCATTTTTATCCGGGGTTAATAGACGGCAAAAATGTGCCTTTAGGTATTGAAGAGGAATTTGATCTTTTCTCAGCCGGCAGCGATCAGATATGGAATCCCTCGTTTAAACAGGGTAATGCTGTGTCTTATCTTCAATTTGCTCCGAAAGAAAAACGAATTTCACTGGCTGCAAGCTTCGGAACGGACAGCCTTGATAAGAAACACCTTGCGCAGACAGCCCATTATCTTGACGGAATGAGCTATATTTCCGTACGCGAGGAAGGCGGAAAAGAAATAGTAAAAAATCTAACCGGCAAAGAATGTGACGTAATTCCCGACCCGACTCTCTTAGTAGACTCTAAAGTTTGGAGCGATATGGCGTGTAAATCAGAATTCTGCGTTAAAAACGGATATGCGCTTACTTTCTTCCTGGGTACAGTTTCACCGAAAAGAATGAATTGCGCTCAAAAATTCGCTGAAGACAAAGGGCTTGATTTAATCTGTCTTAACAGTATAGATTACCCTGAATATTTTACCGCCGGTCCTGAGGACTTTTTAAAATTGATTAAAAACGCCGATTATGTTTTTACCGACTCTTTCCACGCCAGCGTATTTTGCATTATTTTCAGACGTCAGTTTTCTGCTTTTTGCAGAGAGGGAACGCTCAACAATATGGCAGGCAGGCTTTACGGCTTGTTTAAAGAACTTGAACTGGGTGAAAGAATTGCCGAAGATTACAATAATCTTCCGCCCGAAATCACAGATGCGCAATATGACAATGCCCACCGTATAATTGACGAAAACAGAACCACTGCAATAAATAAACTGAAAATTGTTTTAAATAAGTGACAAAAACCGTTTTATAAAAACTTATTTGAATTGCTTAGGCAGGGATAATTAATGAAAATAGAGCGAAGTAAAAACGCCGCACGCAACATAGTTTTCGGCGTAATACTTAAAACATATAAACTTGCAATACCTTTTGTAATGCGAACACTGATGATTTATACACTGGGTATGCAGTATTTAGGTTTAAACAGCCTGTTCACTTCTGTACTGTCAGTGCTTAATCTGGCAGAACTCGGAATCGGCTCAGCAATGGTATTCAGTATGTACAAGCCCATATCCGAGGATGACAGCGGTACAATATGTGCGCTAATGAGGCTTTACAAAATATATTACCGTGTAATCGGTCTTGTTATTCTTGTTATCGGATGTGCCATTACGCCTTTAATACCAAAACTCATAAGCGGCACCGTCCCGAAGGATATGAACGTATATGTGCTGTATCTTATGAATTTAGCGGCAACTGTTTTGACATACTGGCTTTTTGCTTATAAAAACAGTCTGCTCACAGCACATCAGCGCTCGGACATAAATTCAAAAATACAGCTTGCCACCGTCACAGCGCAGTATGCAATACAAGCAATAGTTCTTCTTGCAACAAAAAACTACTATTTGTATATAATCGTAATGCTTGCTACAAACGCTGCAACAAATATAATTACAGCGGTAATAGTTGACCGTTTGTACCCTCAGTACAAAGCAAAAGGCAAACTGTCAAAAGAAAAAGTGGCGATAATAAATCGCCGTGTACGTGATTTATTCACCTCTAAAGTGGGTGCAGTAATAGTTGATTCCGTTGATACCATAGTTATTTCGGCATTTTTGGGACTTACCGTTCTTGCTATCTATCAAAACTATTTTTACATACTGACCTCCATTTCTGGATTTGTGTCAATTATTTTTTCCTCCTGCACCGCCGGAATAGGCAACAGTATAATTACCGAAAGCGAGGAGAAAAATTACAACGATTTAAAGAAATTTACCCTTATTATATCCTGGCTTTCGGGATTTTGCGTGTGCTGTCTTGCAACGCTTTACCAGCCCTTTATGGAACTGTGGACAGGCAAGGATAATATGCTGTCTTACGGCTATGTAATAGCTTTCTGCGTTTACTTTTTTGTAAAAGAGATAAACGCATTGCTTAACACCTACAAGGATTCAGCAGGAATATGGCACCAGGACAGATTCCGCCCCCTTGCAACCGCCGGTGCAAACCTTATAATGAATCTTATTATGGTGCAATTCTGGGGCTTATACGGAATAATTCTTTCAACAATCTTAAGCACACTGATTGTTGGTATGCCATGGATTTTTCACAATCTGTTTACAACAATATTCCACAAAGGGCTAAAAAAATATCTGTTAAAACTTGCCTATTACGTTATTGTGGTATGCCTTATCTGCACTTTGTGTATCATATGCTGTCGGTTTGAATTTTCATCACTTATTTTAACGATTGCCGTGAGACTTGTTGTTACGGCAGTGCTGTCAAATACGCTGTTCTTTGCCGCATTTTTCAAGACCGCAGAATTTAAGCAGGCGGCGGCGCTTGTTAACAGAGTTACAAAAGGAAAAATCAAAATACTCAACAAATTTATGTAATTTAAGCTGCAGCGCTTACTTATGGTGATTTTATGGAAAAAACAAAACGAATCAACAGAATACAGGCGATAGACATTTCAAAGGGCATAGGAATAATATGCGTTGTAATCTTGCACTCTATTCCCGCACAAAGTCCTTTATACAACGTGTTTGTAACATTTGTTATGCCTCTGTTTTTCTTTTTGTCAGGCGTTGTAATCAAAGATGTTAACAGTAAAATTGACGTGTATGATTTTTTCAAAAAAAATCTTAAACTGCTGATAAATTACTTTTTATGCAGCGGAATTTATCTTGTACTGGAATTTTTTGTTGAATTACTGCTTCTTAAAAATATTGATTATAAAGTCTTTGCCATTGACATTGCGGCAACGGTTTTAATGTCGGGTATAAATGTGCTGTGGTTTTTCTCCGCACTTTTAGGAGGTAAATTCCTGTGCGTATATATTTTGGGCAAAGGCAAAAAGCCGGCGCTCAATATTGCCATAGCCTGTATTTCAATGATTGCCGCTCTCATAATATCAAAGGCTTTGCGCACCCTGCCCGAATCCGGTATAATGCGCCTGGTTTATTTAATCTGCGAAACAGTTATAAGACCGTTTTTCGTTATGATTTATATTATGGCAGGATATTATTCCAAAAAAATATTAATGCGGCTTATTGAAATGAATAAAAAAATTATCAACACCATACCCATCTTCTGTATGGGTGCGGCGCTGATTGTATTAATCGCATTTATGGGTCAGCCGGTTATCAACAATATTAAGAACCTTGATTTTGTTCACATACCCGAAATGATTATATGCTCCTTTGCCGGCACAATCGGTGTAGTTCTCATAAGCATTGTTCTGTCAAAATTTAAGCCTATCAGCAAAGTGCTGTCATATTTAGGACTTAATTCGCTTTTCATAATGATTGTTCACGACCAGATAAACATTCAAAGGCTGGGCAAATTTTTAGCGGAAAAAATCACCTCTGACACATATCTTATGTACACACTGAAATCTGTTTTCGTGCTTGCCGTATGCATCATATTAACTGTGCTTTTGGCAAAGCCCTATAACAAGCTCATCAACGCAATAAGCGTTAAAATCGTCAGCCTGACTGACAGAAAAAGGCAAAAAATAACGGAGTAATGCAAATGATAAAATTTCTTGACATAAACAAATCAAAGACTGCAAGACAGCTTGTAAGGCGTCTGTATTTTTCCGCCTTTCCTCTTGCGGAAAGAACGCCCTTTGTTTATTTACAGTACAGGACAAAACACAAATGCGCCGATTGCTTTGCCGTCTACGATAAAGAACAGTTTGTCGGTCTTGTATATAATGTATACTATAAGGATTTAGTATATGTTTTTTACCTTGCCGTTGATGAAAACTGCCGTGACAAAGGGTACGGCAGTAAAATGCTCGGGGAGATACAGCAAAAATTTAAGGGAAGACGGTTAATCCTCAGCATCGAGGAAGTAAACCCAGACAGCACAAATTACGAACAGAGAAAACGTCGCAAAGCCTTTTATGAAAAAAATGGATTTCACGATTCCGGTGTAAGAGTTACCGAACTGGGAGTGATTTATGAGGTTTTGATTTACGGAAATCAAATTTCCAAAGACGAATATATGCATATGATGAAAAACTATACAGGAAATATAATCTACAATATATTCTATAAAAATCTGGCACAATAAACGTCAGGAGGAACGATTATGGCAGTAAAAGAGAAAGAAAAGAAAGGTGCAAAGAAAACTATGTTGACTATACTGAAAGTTGTTATAATAGCAGTATTGGTAATTGCAGTTGTATCTACCGTGTTCATAGAAATCGTTACTCGCCCCCAAAAGGACACCGACGAAGATTTGGTATGCGTGGGCGCAACGGTAGTATCAGACAGCATAAATTATTCAGATGAATCAACAAAAAAATTACGGCGAAACAGAATTATAAAAATGATGGAGATGATTTGGTACTTCTGCGCCGACGGCGACGCTAAAAAACACGAGGAACAAACACCGCCTGACACCCAGGCGATAAAGAATATACCCTATATTGACGACGGAAATCTTTATCATAATCTTGATGTATTTTATCCAAACACCTTGAATCCCGGCGATAAACTACCTGTAATAATTGATATTCACGGCGGCGGCTGGATGTACGGTTCCAAGGATTTAAACGAATACTACTGCCGTGCACTGGCAGACAGAGGCTTTGTTGTTTTCAGCATCAGCTACCGCCTTGTGCCGGATGTTACTGTTAAAGAGCAGCTTCAGGACGTTATGCAGGCACTTAAATGGATAAGCGAAAACAAAAGCAAATATCCCTGCACCAATGATACTATGCTTACCGGCGACTCTGCCGGAGGTATGCTCGCTTCCTACTCCGCCGTTTTACTGCAAAGCCCTGAAATGAGAGAGGTATTCGGTACTGTCAGTGCTGATTTGGACATAAGCGCACTGCTTCTTACCTCACCTGTTCCCTTTATGAAAGAGGGTGCAATAAGCGTTTACACCAAGCTTTGCTGGGGTGAGGATTACAAGAAAAAAGATACATACAATTATATGAATCTTGATGAAATTATAGATTATGCGCCTGATTTTCCGCCTACATATCTGATTACAAGCAGCGGAGATTCCCTTGCTCACTCTCAGACCTTAAAAACAGCCGAACTGCTGAAAAGCAAGAGTATAAAAGCCGAGCTTAAAGATTATGAAAAATACAACGGCAAAAGCCTTCAGCACGTTTACAGCGTACTATTCCCCTTTGACGAGCCGGGCAGTGAAATGATAGACGGTGCAGTGGAATTTTATAAAGAGATAATTAATGAAAAATAACTGACATTAAACAGTTAGGCCCCCGATTAACGTAAATCGGGGGTCTAATCTTTATAATAAGAATTATTTGTTCATTTCCTTTATGTAGCGTTTGAAAAATTCTACGCCAATATCAAGCTGGTCAACAGGAATACGCTCATCTGTTCCGTGGGTTGTAAGCATTATTGACGCATCAAGAGTAAAGGGTGAAAACCTGTACATATTATCGCAGATCTCCTCGTAATGATAAGAGTCTGTTCCTCCCATAACAAGAAATGGTGCAACAATATTTTTATCGCTTATCTGTAAAGCAAGCTTTTCAATTGTTTTAAAGGATTTTGAATCAGTGGAGGAAACCTTGGATGCTTCTTTGCCCTTTAGAAATTCCACATCAATATCCTTATTTTTAACAACACTCCTTATGTGCGCTTCAGTATCTGCCAGAGTGTCGCCGGGAAGCTCCCTGAAATTAACAGTAACGCTTGCCGTCTGAGGAAGGACATTTGATGCAGGACTTCCAGTCAGCATTGTGCAGGCAGTAGTTGTCCTTATAAATGTTGCTGCCGGTGGAAACTTCTTCATAACGGCAAAAAATACAGGTTTAAGGAAACGCAAATTGCACATAATCATTCTGGCAGGTAAAGAGGTATGCTTTCCCACTCTGCTGAACAGATTATATACTGACGGCAGCATTCTCGCCTTAAACTGGTGATTTTCCAAATCACGCACAACATTGCTTATTGCGCCTGCAGCTGTATGCTTGGGCGGCTGCGAGGAATGACCGCCTTTTGCCTTTACGGTAATTTTATAATCGGCATAGCCCTTTTCTGCAATACCGACGCCGGCAAGATTGCCCTCAATCAGCCCTCTAACATTGGCTTTAATAATTGCGCCGCCCTCGTCAAGAGTTGAATCGAGATGCACTCCTCTTTCTTTGAGAGTTTTCATTATATCGTTGGCGCCGTTGTTTTTGCCGGCAACAATCTCCTCGTTATGCCCGAAACAAAGATAAATGGTGCGCTCAGGCTCAAAGCCTTCCTCCAGCAAAGTTTCTACCGCTTCCATAACGCAGATAAGGTGGTTTTTCATATCAACCGCACCTCTGCCCCAGATAAATTCGCCATCATTACAGCCCTCAAATGGGTCATACTTCCAGTCGTCATATGTGCTTTCAGCCACAGGCACAACGTCCTGATGCGAAAGCAGGGCGATAGGCTCAAGATCCTTATTTTTACCCTCCCAGGTGTAAAGCAATGACGCCTGGGAAATTTTCTCACGTTTAAGCTTTTCGTGAATGAGAGGATATGCGTCGCCAAGAAAATCGTGAAATCTATCAAATTCCGACCAATCAACCTTATCATCGTCGGGATTTGATATTGTTTTAATCTGTATCGCCTGTGAAAGATGCTTCTGAACCCTTTCACTGTCAACATTTTCCTTTGACATAGGGGTAATTTCAACAGGCTTCGCCTTGTAAAATGCTGCCTTTACTGCGGTGATTATTATTAAAACCGCTATTACCGCCAAAACTATAAGAAAAACTTCCATCAGTCAAGCCATCCTTTCTTATACATCAAATGAGCACCCAAAAGCGAAACAACTACACCTATTGGAATAAGTACACCTGTGCCGAGAGTTCCGCTGAACAAAAGAATTACCACAAGCACGGCAATGGGCAAAATTGATATTTTCCAGTGTTTCGCAAGATATGATGCACAAAGTGCACCGAAAAGCGCAGGTGTAACCTGCTGAAATGCAGGAGCAAAAACGCTGTCCTTGTCAGTGATATTGTGCAGAACCGGTCTGAACGCCAGCACGCACACGGCAATAATTATTGTTGTCACGATTGAGGACACGGCAATTGAAATTGTTGAAATAACCTCACCCTCCTCGGTGTTAGGCTCAACCTCTGCGCTCTCCATTGAGTTAAGAGCAACAGGAAGTTTAAGATTTGTAATGTTGCCAGTTACAAAGCCCAGATATGTTCCGCCGGTTCCCAGCAAAGGTGAATATGTAAGAACTTCAAGCACCGCAGTAGGATAGAAAACTACCGCAACCGTGGCAAGACCCTTAAACACCATATCCGCCTTTGGAAAAACATTGAGATGCCAACATATAAATGCAGGAATACAAAGAAAAAGAGCCAGTGTTACAAAAATCCATATTCTGCCGTATGTATGAGTTTTATTGATATACTTACTGTTCATATCAGCCCCTCCATTCCAAAAACGCTATTGATTCGGGAAGCACCTGCGCCAAAAGCATTACAAGCGCCATTGCTCCAATCATTGAAAAGGGCATTGCAAAGGATTCAAGCCATTTCCAGCCTTTGACCACTGCAGTTTTCTGCAATATCAGCATAAGCACCACCGATAAAATCAGCGCCGCCACTGACAAAACTCCTGCGCCGTCACCCTGAACGTCAACCTCGCCTTTGCCAATTATGGCACGAGCCACAAATGCGGCAATCAGTCCTATAAAAGCTGCCGCACTCATTACCGAGGACCACTTGCTGTTTTTTGATACGGTTTTACCGATTTTTTTCTGCACCGTTTTAAGCAAAAACGGAACAAGAATAAGGGGCATAATAGAGCCGAGGGTCATAACCCACGCCACTGTGCCGAAAACTTCCTTGTCTGTTATGGGATTTGCAATACCGCCGGTCAGTCCGTAAGCCTCTATAGCATTTGTAGCCGCCGTTACCTCGTAGGAAATATTGCCGATAACGGTAAGCCTTATCCATGGCAGAACATATCCCAACGCTGCCGAAAGCGTAAGCACTGTTGCAACAATGCCTATTGCCGGAGCTATGGTAAACAGTCCTGATGATACTATGGTACTCTTAATCGTTGCTTTTTCAATTCCCAGTTCCCGGGCACGCTTAATCGCACGCACCAAAAAGAAAACTGCCTGGGCAATTACAAAAGCAACTACAACCAGCGCCAGTGCAACCATAAATTTATCCTCTTTAAAATCCATTTCACCACTCCTTTAAACAGATTTAAGGGTTATCCCCTTTTTATAATAGCATATTTAAAACGTTAAATAAACAAAAAAATCACCTCAGCTAATTTCTGAGGTGATTTTGCGTATTTTAATTATTTGCCATAGTAAGCACGAAGATACATATCCTTGATTTCGCTCATAAGCGGAAGTCTTGGGTTTGCACCGGTGCACTGGTCGTCAAATGCCTGCTCAACCATTTCGTCAAGAGTAGCAAGGAAGTCTTCTTCGCTTACACCGTAATCTGCGATAGTCTTCTTGATACCTACTCTCTCTTTAAGCTCATCAATCTTAGCCATAAGCTTTTTGAGCTTGGTTTCGTCATTCTTGCCGTCAATGCCCAGAGCCTCTGCAACTTCAGCATATCTTCTGAGGGTCTTAGGATAATCATACTGTGGGAATGTACCCATCTTCGCAGGAACTTCTGCGGCGTTGAATTCAAGCACATAATTAATCATCAATGCATTTGCAACACCGTGAGGAAGGTGATGGAATGCACCCAGTTTATGAGCCATTGAGTGACAAACACCCAAAAATGCATTTGCAAACGCCATACCTGCCATTGAAGCGGCATTAGCCATCTTCTCTCTGGCAACAGGATCGTTAGGTCCGTTATCATATGCACGTGGAAGATATTCAAAGATATTTTTAAGTGCTTCAATAGCAAGACCGTCTGTATATTCGGTTGCCATCATTGAAGCGTATGCTTCAAGTGCATGAGTTACTGCGTCAATACCTGATGCAGCGGTAAGTCCCTTAGGAGCAGTCATATGCATATCTGCGTCAACGATTGCCATTTTAGGCATAAGCTCGTAGTCTGCAAGAGGATATTTGATACCGCTCTTTTCGTCTGTGATAACGGCAAAAGGAGTTACTTCAGAACCTGTACCTGCTGATGTGGGAACTGCGATAAAGTAAGCC
>CAYXLH010000012.1:31164-31555 GCA_964465835.1 uncultured Bacteroides sp.
GAATGTGTAAACTCTCTTGCGGATATCCATAAATCTCATTTCAAGATCCTGGAAATCAACTTCGGGATGCTCATACATTACCCACATAATCTTTGCCGCGTCCATTGCAGAACCGCCGCCGATTGCAATAATACAGTCAGGCTTGAATGCAGCCATCTGAGCTGCACCGGCTTTTGCACAGGCAAGTGTTGGGTCTGGAGCAACATCAAAGAATGTTGTATGAACAATGCCCATTGAATCAAGCTTATCTGTAATCGGCTTTGTATAACCGTTGTTGTAAAGGAAGCTGTCGGTTACGATAAATACCTTCTTCTTGCCCATTATGGTGCCAACTTCGTCAAGAGCAACAGGAAGACAGCCCTTCTTAAAATATACCTTCTGAGGCGCTCTG
>CAYXLH010000013.1:0-29558 GCA_964465835.1 uncultured Bacteroides sp.
TCTTTGGTCTTTTAAAACATCTATTATTTCATAATAATCATTATGTATAAATATATATATGGGAGATTTATCTGTGAAAAACGACGGCGTTAAAAATAATGATAATCTTATAATAGGAAGAAATGCGGTAATTGAACTGCTCAAAAGCGGCAGAGAAGTGGATAATGTACTCATTGCAAAAGGAGAGCATGAGGGTTCAATTAAAAGAATAATATCTATGTGCAGAGAAAATAAAATCGTAATAAAGGACGTTGACAAAAAAAAGCTTGATTTTATGTGCGGCGGAGCTAATCATCAAGGCGTTGCCGCCAATGTGCCGGCTCACTCCTATTCTACTGTTGACGAAATACTTGAATATGCCAAAGAAAAAGAAGAGCCGCCTTTTATTATAATCTGTGACGAAATTGAGGACAGCCATAATTTAGGGGCTATAATCCGTACTGCCGAAGCCTGCGGCGCCCACGGGATAATTATACCTAAACGCAGAAGCGTGGGGCTTAATTTTACCGTTGCAAAAACCTCTTGCGGTGCAGTTGAATATATGCGTGTTGCAAGAGTCGGCAATATCGCTCAGACCATAGACAGCCTGAAAAAACAAAATATGTGGGTTTATGCCGCCGATATGGACGGGGAGCCTTGGTGCCGTGCCGATTTTACCGATGGTACTGTTCTTGTTATAGGTAACGAGGGCAAGGGAGTCGGCAGACTGGTTAAGGAAAAATGCGACGCGGCGGTCAGCCTGCCTATGATGGGTCAGGTTAATTCGCTTAACGCCTCCGTTGCGGCAGGAATACTGATGTACGAAGTTAGAAAACAACGCCTCGGTTTGTGATTTTATATGGTGATGAAATGAACGAGAATTTTTCAATAGACGATATCATAAGACAAGCTGAAAAGATTAAACAGGAAACTGAATATCATCTTAAAATGGCGGAAAAAAGCCTTGACGAAAAGGCAAAAAACACTATTGAGGAAGTTACTGTGGAGCCCGAAAAGGTGATAAACGATGTCAGCAGAAATATTACTGAAAACGCAGGAAACGATGATGATACTAAGAAGTATAATGTTCAAAGCAGCGATGATGACGGAGATATGAAAATTGTATCCGACAACAAAAATAATGCCGGCAAGACAAAGGTGATTGGCACAATTAAAAGTGCTGTCGAGAGAACGAAAAGAATTATTCTGCCAAAGGACAGTGATGATGACAGCGATATGAAAATTGCGTCGGATTTATCCTCGGGCGCTGATATATTTGAAAAAGACGAGCCTGTAAAGCCTGTTGCAATCAGCAGTAACAGCCGTGTTGACAAAAAATCCGATTTGCAGGAAATTCCTACCATTATGGCGGTTGACCAGCTTGACAGAGTGAGTTTTTACGATGCTGAATTTAAGGAAGAAACCGGCGTTCAGATGAAGTTTGAAGGATTTGACGATGAGATAGAGAATGTTGATTCCATAGACGAAAATCTGGCAGAACAGCAGCTTGAGGAACGGCGCAGAGAAAAAGTAGGAAAATTCAGGCTTTTCGGCCCTGACGAAACGGATAAAGAGCTGGGCGACAAAGCATTTGCTAAAGAAGAATATGTCAGCACACAGGAAAAGGATGTAATTATTAACCGCCTGTTTTCTCAGAGAAAAATCATTCAGATAAGGCTTATAGCTTCCGGAGTGTCCGGCATTCTTCTTTTGCTGATGAGTATTTTTAAGGATAGTGCTTACTTTCCATCGGCATTGTCAGGACATATGCAGTTTTTTACAGCCGTGCTTGTGATTTACATACTTACTTTGATTGTTGATTCAAATGTTATTATTCACGGTTTTACATTTAAACAGGGCATTAATTACGACCTGCCTGTTTCTCTTGTAAATCTTACCGTGCTTGCTCATACCGCAGTTATGGCATTTAATGAAAGTCTTTGGCTTGATAACGGCGTATTAATTGCCCCTGCTGCAGTTTTCGCTCTGTTTATGAGTCAAACGGGAAAGCTGAAGATGATGAACAGAATTATTGATAATTTTGATTTTATCACCGACGGTGCAGATAAATTTACTGTTGAAAATATGGCGAACAAGGTTGACGCATCTATAATCAGCAGGGGATTTATAAACAGCGATCCGCTGATAAAGTTCAGCGTTAAGACGGATTTCCCAACAAACTTTCTTGAAATATCCTGCAAAAACGAGCCTGCTGACAAAATTTCCGGCAAAACCGGACTTGTTATGATTGGGCTTAATATTGTTTTGATGATTGCAGTTGGATTTATTGATAATTTTAATACAGGATTTAATATGGCAGTATGTTCAATGTGCGCCGCTGTTCCGCTTTCTTCACTTTATATTACAAACTCTCTTTTATGCGATGTATCACGCAGTTTAAATGCGTCGGGTTCCCGTGTGTGCGGCTACGAGGGAGCATATATGGCGGATAATGCTAACCTTATGGTTATGGAAGCGGCTGATCTTTTCGGTAAAAACGGCTGCGACCTTCACGGAATCAAGACTTTCCACGGCGCAAAGGTTGACGATGCAATTCTTCAGGCGGCGGCGGTGATAATTCAAACCAAAAGTCCTCTTGCTCATGTGTTTGACGACGTAATCATCGGTAAGCAGTCAATACTCCCGAAAGCGGAAGATATTATTTATGAGGACAAAATGGGCACCTCAGCATGGATTTATAAAAAGAAAGTTTTGGTAGGAAACAGGAATCTTCTTATACGCCATGGTGTAATGGTTCCTAAGGAAAGCTTTGAAGAAAAATTTACGAAAAAAGGGCGCCATGCGTTGTATTTGGCTGTTGATGGCGATATTATAGCAATGTTTGTAGTATCTTACAGTGCGGACGCAGATATGAAATCAGAGCTTAAGAAGCTTGAAAAAAGCGGAATGACTATTATTGTAAAAAGCTGTGATCCATATATTAACGAACAGAGTCTTGCTCAGATTTTTTCTCTCCCTGATGGATTTATCCGTGTGATGAACAGTTCCGGGGCAAGAGTATTTGAAAAATATTCCGAAATGAATGTTGAAAAATCACCTGCCTATGTTGTACATAATGGTACTGCGAGAGGATTTGTTTCAGTTATGCGTGCATCTGAAATACTTGTAAGTTCAAATAAAATCATATCATTTCTTATAACCTTTGGCAGTGCTTTAGGTTTAGCCGTAACTGCCGTGCTTTCGCTGATAGGTGCGTATTCCCAAATCAGCGCATTAAGCGTTATTGTATTTCAGCTGATATGGTGCGCCTTTGTACGCCTTGTTTCAAAGCTTAAAAAAATAGGACTTTAAGTTGTTATAAAATTTATACCGAAAGGATTGGAATAATGAAGAAGAAAACTTCTCAGGAAAATGAAGCTGCACTTGAATACAAGGATAATCAGTTAACTTCATTTTTGAAAAAATGTTTTATCGCCTTGATAGATTTCGGATTTATTGCATTGGCAAATGCCTCAATCTGCTATCTTACTCAGCAGGGGCATATTACCAACACCGATTATTCAAAAGTGTTTTTTTCCTATCCTCACTTTTTTGCAGTGGGTCTTGTCAGTGTTTTTGTAAATTATTTGTTCGGACTGTACCGAAGTGTATGGAAATTTGTAGGAACCGATGAGATTTTAAGATGCGTTTTCAGCAGTGCCGTCAATGCGGTTATACTGTTTGTAGCTGACAGGGTTGTTTATCAAAGTATATTTCATATAGGCGGAAGACTGGCGTTTTATGCATATCTTCTGTATTTTGTTCTTATCCTGTTGGCAACATGCGCCATAAGAATAGGCTTCAGAATATACAGAAAATACTCTACGTTTTATTTTAAGTCTGAATCAAATGGCCGTACACCCAGGGTTTTGATTGCAGGTGCAGGATTTATGGGAAATTTTGTAATTGACTCCCTTACCAATGAGGGTTATGTTCATGGCAGGCCGGTTGCCGCAGTTGACGATAATCCTGCAAAATACAAAAAGAGAATTAATGGTGTTAAGGTAGTTGCAGCCTGTGACGATATTATCAATGTGGTAAATAAATATAATATTGATGAAATTATTATCAGTATGCCCTCTGCCCCTAAGCAAAGGCAGAAAGAGATAATTGACCTGGCAATGAAAACCAGCGCAAAAGTTAAAATCAGTCCTTCCGTCGAGGATATGTTTGAGGAGGGCGGAAACAGGCGTGTAAGAAATGTTGAGATAACCGACCTGTTGTCACGCCCTGAAGTTAAACTGGATAAAAAAGTGTGCCGTTATCTTATCGGTAAAACGGTGCTTGTTACCGGCGGCGGAGGTTCTATTGGTTCTGAAATATGCAATCAGGTAGCAAGATACAATCCTGAGAGGATTATTATATTTGATATTTATGAAAACTGTGCCTTTGAACTTCAAAATTCTCTCAAGGACAGGTATGGTGATTCTTTTGATATTGATGTGCGTATAGGCTCCGTGCGTGATATGGACAGGCTTAATGAAATTTTTGAAGAATTTCATCCAGATGTTGTATTTCACGCAGCGGCGCACAAGCATGTTCCTCTTATGGAGGACAGCCCTTGCGAAGCTGTAAAGAATAATGTTTTCGGAACATATAATGTTGCTGTTACCGCCGATAGATTTAAAGTGCCGAAAATGGTAATACTATCTACCGACAAGGCGGTTAATCCTACAAATGTTATGGGTTGTACAAAGCGTATTACCGAAATAATTGTTCAGTATATGAACAGAAAGTCGGAGAATACAAGTTACGCCGCAGTAAGATTCGGAAATGTGCTAGGCTCCCATGGCTCGGTTATCCCTATTTTCAAAAAACAGATAGAGCAAGGCGGACCTGTTAAAGTAACTCATCCCGATATTACAAGATATTTTATGACTATACCGGAAGCGGCACAGCTTGTGTGCCAGGCAGGCGGTCTTGCTAAAGGCGGAGAAGTTTTTGTGCTTGATATGGGCGAGCCTGTGAAAATTATGGATTTGGCAAAAAATCTTATTCGTCTTTCCGGCTTTACCGAAAAGGAGATAGGCATAGAGATTGTCGGTCTTCGCCCGGGTGAAAAGCTTTATGAAGAACTGGCTATGGATTCCGAAATGGCAACACGCCAGAAAACAGCCAATGAAAAAATATATGTAACACAGCCTATGGAAATACAGGATGAAAAGTTTGAGAAAATGCTGACCTCCCTGCATTCTATAACAGTTGATAACGTAAGAGAAAAATTAATGCAGTTTGTACCTAATTACAAGCCTGCCGAGAATGATTAATAATGAGAGAAAAAAGAAACAAAAATTATTCACTGACTTATCCGAAAATAGTTGCTATAGGATTTGCGTTGATAATCTTAATAGGTACAGCTCTGCTTATGCTGCCTATAAGCTCAAATGACGAAAAAATAAGCTTTATTAATGCTTTTTTTACGGCAACTTCCGCCACTTGCGTAACAGGTCTTGTAACTTATGATACGGCAACCACATGGTCGCTGTTCGGTCAAATAGTTATTCTGTGTTTAATACAGATAGGTGGACTGGGCTTTTTAACGGTTCTTGCTTTCGTTTCGGGCATTATAAAAAAAAGAATGAGTTTAAAGGAAAAAATGCTTGTCAAAGATGCGGTCGGTTCTTTGAATATCGGAGGCGGCAAGAATTTGGTAAGGTCGGTTTTGCTGCTGACCTTCTGCTGCGAAGCGGCAGGAGCAATCATACTGTCAACAAGATTTATACCTATGGCAGGCGTACCTAAAGGTATTTATTTATCGGTATTCACAAGTATTTCTGCATTTTGTAATGCCGGCTTTGACCTGATGGGAAGTTTTGTACCGTCGTCTTCACTGACCACCGTTAATGATGACCCGGTTATAATTATCACTGTTTCATTGCTTATCATTATAGGCGGTTTGGGATTTATAGTCTGGCAGGATATACGTGACAATAATTTTAAATTTAAGAAATTCAGCGTTCATACAAAACTTGTTCTCACCATTACTGCAGTTATACTTACGGTTTGCACTTTACTGTTTTTGCTTTTTGAATATTCAAACGAAAAAACTATTGCAGATATGCCTTTGTGGCAGAAAGTGCTCAATGCTTTTTTCGCAAATGTTACTGCCAGAACGGCTGGTTTTAACAGCGTCAGTACATCAGAATTGACATCTGCTTCAAAAATGCTTACAATTATGCTTATGTTTATCGGCGGTTCCAGTGGTTCCACCGCCGGCGGTGTGAAAACAACTACCATTGCGGTGCTGATTTTATGCGTTATTTCCACACTTAAAAACAAGAATGATGTTAACGCTTTCGGCCACAGACTGGACAATGCTGCAATAAAAAAAGCAATATCCATTGTATTGATAAATTTTGCAGAAGTAGTTACCGCCACATTTCTGATACTCCTTTTTCAAAACGGATTTAATCTTATAGACGTTTTGTTTGAATGTGCGTCGGCAATAGGTACGGTGGGTATGACTACCGGTATAACTCCTCATCTGTGCACGGCGTCAAAATTAGTAATAATCTTTCTGATGTATGTAGGACGTCTTACAAGCCTTATTTTTGCTTTGATGTTTATATCATTGCGTGCAAAAACCACCGCTCAAAAACCCTTGTGCAGTGTTTTGGTAGGATAATTTTGAAAGGAAACAGTTATATGAATTCTATACTTGTTATCGGCGCAGGAAAATTCGGACGCCACCTTGCAATTGATCTCTGTGATATGGGAAACGAGGTTATGCTTGTTGATAAAAATGAAAAGCTGATTGACCAGTTCAGCCACCGTGTAACCACTGCGGAGATAGGTGATTATACGATGAAAAGTAATCTTGAAGCCCTGGGCGTTGATGATTACGATTTCGTTTTTGTCTGTGCAGGTGATTTTCAGGACAGTCTTGTTATGGTTGACTATCTTAAGGAACTTAATGCGAGATGTGTTATCGCCAAGGCAAATTCACGTATCCATGAAAAATTTTTGCTTAAAAACGGTGCAGACAGAGTAATATATCCTGAAAGGGATATTGCTTATAGATTATCTGTTGCATACAGTAATAATAACATATATGATTTCATCAATTTAAGTGATGATGTGGGAGTTTACGAAATTAAGGCTCCTGATAGCTGGATAGGCAAAACCCTTGCAAAGCTGAATGTGCGCCGTATGCATAATATCAATGTAATTGGTTACCGTGATGATAGGGATAATAAAATTAAGGCAATCAGTGATGCGGATTATGTGTTCTGCTCAAATCAGCATATTATGGTTATGGGCGATAAAAATGATGTCCGCAAAATTACCAAAAAGTAAATTATAAAACGATATGCACCCCGAAAGTTAAACGCTTTCGGGGTGCATATCGTTTGGGGAGGTGTATTTTTAGTTTTCTGTTCTGTTCTTTTTACGTTTTACTGCGCTGTGTATCTGCCTGATAAGTGCAATCAGAATTGCTGCAGTTCCGGCAACGCTGATAATAGCAACGGGTATTATGTATAAATCACGGTTCTCCTTCAACTGGGTTACATTTATTCCCATTGCTTTGAGCTTTTGTTCCGATGACTGTTTTTTTACTGGAGGTTTTTGGGTTGTATTATCCTCAACAGTCACATAGCCGCTGTTGGAGGAATGGTGGGTGACTTCGGAGCTTTGCGCCGTTACCGTAAAATCAAGCTGACGGTAAATTTCGTCGTTTGCACATACAACTACCGTTGCAGTGCCCTCAGCGTTTGCTGTTATCATTCCGCCTTTTGAAATGGTAACATTTTCCTCATCACAGAAAAAGCTAACAACTGCCGGCGCGTTTGTTGGTTCAATGGTATAATCAAGCTGAACACTGTCGCCTACTTCGAGCTGCTGCGTAGCTGCGTGAATTTTCATATCCTTTGCAACGGCGTCTTTTTTTGTAGTAGATTTTTCGGTAGTTGTTGATTTTGCAGCCTTTTCCTTGGTGGTTTTTTCTTTATCTGATTTTTTGGTTGTGGTTTTCTTTTTTTCTTTTTTTGATGAGGATTTCTTTTTTACGGCAGATTTTTTTGTGGTAGTTTTTTTCTTGGCAGTTGTTTTTTTCTTTGTTGTCTTTTCTTCTGATTTTGAACCATCGGCAACAGAGGACCAGTTTGGCGAGCCGTAACCTAATATTGCGCTTATGTTGTTGTATGGCTTTGAGCCGGAGGTTGTGTATTTTCTCTCCTTTACCTTACCAGAGCAGTTGCCCTCTATGGTATATACTGTTGAACCGGAGGTGGATTTTACAATTCCTACGTGCTGTGCCGAGCCGTTGCCGCTCCAGTCAAAAAATACAAGGTCACCTTTTTTAGGTGTATAACCCGAAGAACGCTTGTGGTATCTGTCCTTATTTTGATACCAGCTTATCATTGAATTACAGTTTCCGCCGTTTGGAACAACTTTGCCATAAAGCTTTACGTCAAGGGAGTTTCCTGCCTTGTTAAAGCACCAAAGTACAAAGGTTGTGCACCATGCGCCCTGATAGCCGTACCATTCGCCGTATTTTGAATATGAACCAGTACCTGTGTATCCTACTTCCGCCTTAGCCACGGAAATTACCTTGTCTTTCATCTGGCCGACTGTGGCTGCCTGTGCGGTAATTGTAACGGGGGATATCATAGTTATAACTACCATTAATGATGATAAAATGCTTATAAACTTCTTTTTCATAGTAAACCTCGTTTATTTGGTTACAAATGTGTATAAAAAATTACAAAATGGTTACATTCTTTATTATACATAAATATAACAAAAAATCAAGTAATATATAAAACTGTTCATAAAAATTACCAATTTATATAAATTATAGGAAAAATATAGTGTATCACTCTTGAAAAAACACTGTTTGTTGTGTTAACATACATACAGAGAGGTGTTTATTTGTTATGAAAATACTTGAAAATACTGATTTAGTACATACTACGCCGGAGAAATGCGGTATAAAAAGCAGCAGCATTACGGCATTTTTGAAAGAAATACAGGAAAAGGAACTGGGACTGCACAGCTTTACCGTAGTAAGGCATGATAAGGTGTGCGCTCAGGGATTTTTTGCGCCTTATGCTGCGGAATATCCTCATGTGCTTTACTCAATGAGTAAAAGCCTTACTTCAACTGCAGTGGGATTTGCCGTGGACGAAGGACTTATTAATGTTGACGATAAGGTTTACAAATATTTCCCGGAATATAAAGCGGCAAAATTAAATCCCCTCAACAGAGCTTTAACAGTAAAGATGCTTCTTACTATGCGCAGCGATAAGCTTATAACCGTGCTTGAAAATAAGGGCGGTACAGACTGGATAAAGCTGTTCTTTGACGCACCGTTTTTGCTTCCCCCTAATTCTAAATTTAATTACATATCCGAGAATACATTTATGCTTAGCGCAATAGTTAAAAAGGTTACCGGCAAAAGTACCCTTGACTATCTTGATGAAAAGATGTTTAAGCCTCTTGGAATAGAAAAACCGTTCTGGGAAAGCGACGGTATGGGCAATTCCGCCGGTGGCTGGGGTTGTTATATGAGAAGTGAAGATTTGGCTAAATTCTTCCTGCCCTATATTCATAACGGAAAATGGATTGACGGTACTCAGCTTGTGCCCGAAAACTGGGTTAAGGAAGCGCTGTCAAAGCAAACTGATTCAGTCCGTGACGGCGCAAGGGATATTGTTAACGGTTACGGATATCAGTTCTGGAAAAACCCTGTTGCAAACTCATTTAGAGCCGACGGACTTTTTGGTCAGCGCTGTTTTATGTTCCCCGAGTACGACGCTCTCGTTGTTCTTAATTGCGGCGAGGCAGAAGACTATAAAGTTATGGAAGTTTTCTGGAAATATTTTCCTGATTGCTTCCTTAATGAGCCTTTACCTGAAAACAAAGAGGGAAATGACGAACTGCTCAGCGTTTTGTCATCACTGAGTATGCCTGTGCTCCCTAAGAGCGAAAGAAATTTCCAAAAAGAAAAGAGCGTTGAAAACAGAACTATTGCTTGTAAGACAAATGAATTTACCTCTGTTATTTCTATTTCAATGACCCAGATGCTTTACAATAAGCCCGGTAAAATCAGTTCATTTAAGTTTAATTTTGAAGAAGACTCGCTTTTGTTTACATGGACTGAAAAGGATTATACAAACACAATAAGGGCAAGTATGAACGGCTCTCCTGCTGAAACTGATATAACTTTGGCGGATTTGCATTTTCATGCTTTTTCACAGGCTGCATGGCGTTCCGACGGCTCTCTTGACCTTTGGATTCGTCCTGTTGAAAGCGCTCATATCAGAAAGTTTAATTTTAAATTTAATCTTGATAAAAACGAGGTAAGAGTAACAAATAACGCTAATCCCGAGCTTCAGGATTTGGTTGTATACTACCTTAATTTCTCGGGTACGCCATTAAAAACAAAGCCCGGCGAAGATGGAGTTAAGAAAACTGTTAAAGATTTGGGACTGCCTATTGTTGAACCTGATTTTACAGGAAAATTTGTTGATTAATCAATATCTACGGAGGAGAAAATATGAGATGTCCATACTGTAATGCTGAAAACGACAACAGCTTTGAATTTTGTCGAAACTGCGGAAGCAGGCTGATTAAACGTGAGAATTATGATAATCAGAACTTTTCAAATCAGCTTAATCAGAATACCGTCACCTATGAAAGCAGTTACGAAACAGAAAATCTGTATCCTCAGAATCAGTACGGTAATAACGACTATCAGGGCGGCAATGATTATAATAACTACAATAATTATAATAATGATGATAAAGACGACAAAAAGAAGACCACAGCGGTAATAATATGCAGTGTTGTTGCGGTTATTATTGTTCTTATTGCAGCTATTGCATTAATGGTTCATTTTACCTCCGGTAAGGATGCTCCTGACGAAAGCATTACTTCTTCCGTTTCGGACACAACGCAAGCGGAAGATACGATAGAGAAGGCGGAGAAAACAACAAAGAGGAAAAACGCAACCACAAAGAAAAAAGACGAAAAGGTCAAAGAGGATAAAAACCTTATTCCCGGTATGTCCTCGGAACAGAGAAGTAATGTTAATATGTTTATCTCAAACTTTGCAGAAACGGATTTAAGCCCCTTTAACCGCTACGGAGATTACAGCGACGAGGATATTATCAATTTCTGCCTGTGCCACAATTACGCCAATAAAAACGGAGGAATTGAAGTATCAGACGGCACAGTTGTTCTTGACGGCTCTGTTGTAACAAAAAATGCCGAAAGATTTTTCGGAGTTGATATTATGAATCAGAGCACCTCTTTGGCTGATTATGACGATTATTCCGATGAGTATTGGTCAAGCATAGATAATATGGATTATTATTCCGATACCGCTCATTTTACATATGGTCACTATTATTCAATGGCGGTGGTCGATTCTATGGTCAGCAACGGTGACGGTACATATGACGTTTCATTTAAAATTTACAGAAAGAATGACGACGAAGGTGCTTTGTCAAAGAAATATTATAAGTATACTCCAAAGCAGGCAGCAAATTCAGAATACGTATATTCAGTAGGCAAGGGCAAAGCAGTTATTGAAAATTACAAGGACGGAAAATACCGCCTTGTTTCATACGAAGCAACAAAACTGTAATTTATTCCAAAACAATGATTACTATGGACATATTATTAACAAGATGATATATTTATGATAATCAGACAGCCAATCAGTGCAGTATGAGGAGCGTATGTTGCTATGGCAAAAAAGAAGAAAAAAAAGAAAAAATCATTAGAAAAAAGAATACGGCAGTTTAAAAGAAAATTTATTAAAAAACTGCAGGACGCATATTATATCAACAGATTTTATAAATGTGCCGTTAAAAAAAATACTGTTTTAATTGAATCAAAGCACGGTGAAGACGTGGCTGGCAATATGTTTTATATTTTAAAGCAGTTTTCACTGCCGGAGTATAAAAATTATACGGTTTATTTAGCGGCTACCAAGGAAAATTTTACCAAATTTCAAAAATTATTTAAGCGTTATAATATTGACAACGTGATTTTGGTTGAAGAAATGTCCTTTCAGTATCTAAAGGTGCTGGCAACTGCAAAATATTTGTTTAACGATACATCTTTTCCTTTGTTGTTTATAAAAAAGAAGGAGCAGGTTTATACTAATACCTGGCATGGCACCCCTCTTAAACATATGGGTAATGATGTTGCGGACAGAAGATATGCCATGGGCAACATAATGCGTAATTTTATGATGGCGGATTATCTTGTCTATCCTAACGGCGAAATGAAAGATAAAATGACCTCGTCATATTTTATTGATAAGCTTTCAAACGGTAAAATTCTCAGAGCAGGTTATCCGAGAAACGCAGTGTTTTTCAACAAAGAACGTGCAGATGAATTAAAGTGTGAACTGGGGCTTGAAAACAAGCATATCAGCGTTTATATGCCTACATGGCGAGGCATTATGACCGACAGAAATAAGGATAAGCAGTTCAGAAGTATTATTGAAAGTTTGCGTGTTCTTGATAAAATGCTTGACGATAATCAGGTGTTTTTTGTAAAGATGCATATTCTTGTTCAGACAGAGCTTGATTTTTCTGCATTTAAGCATATCAGGGCATTTCCTCAGGGATATGAAACCTACGATGTGCTGAATACGGCGGACGTGCTTGTCAGCGACTATTCCAGCGTATTTTTTGACTTTGCAAATACAGGCAAAAAAATTGTCCTATACACCTATGACCTTGAAGATTACACATCGGGCAGAGGTATGTATTACGATTTGGACGATTTTCCGTTTCCTAAAGTTTTTACACCCGGGGAACTTGCGGCTGAGCTTAAAACAGGCATTAATTACGACTGTGCAGAGTTTAATGAAAAATTCTGTACCTACGATAATTCAAATGCCGACAGCGAACTTGTAAAATTTGTTGTTAAGGGTGAGCAGTCTGACTATGTAAAATGCGAAAACGCACGCACAAACCATAAGAGCAATATACTGATTTATTCAGGCTCGCTTGCATTGAACGGAATTACCTCATCTTTGATATCTCTTACGGAAATAATTGATTTGAAAAAGGAAAATATTTTTGTTTCCTTCCGTGAAAAATCGGTTAAACGTGACCCGTTAAGACCCAGCAAATTTTCAAGCGACGTAAATTTCTTTCCTTTAATCAACGGATTTAAATATTCTTTTTCAGAGCTTATTGCATATTCTTTGTATTATAAATTCAGTGTTAATACAAAGTGGGTCAACAAAAAGCTGGACAGGCTTTATGAGAGAGAAGCCGTGAGATTTTACGGTTATTCTCATTTTGACAGGGCAATTCAGTTTATGGGATATGAGTACCGTGTTATAGGACTTTATCAGCATCTTAAAATTCCAAAGGCAATATTTGTACACAACGATATGTGCCAGGAAATTTCAAGCAAGGGCAATCAGAAAAAACTTGCACTTCAAAGCGCATATAAAAATTATGACAGGGTTGTCTGTGTTACCGAGGACGTTAAGGAATCCTGCCTTAAATTAAGCCCTGGCAACGACCATATTGTTATTGTAAACAATGCCCATAATTATAAAAATATTAAGGCAAAAATGGAACTGCCTGTAGCTTATGATGAAAAAACTGTCAGCAATGTAAGTCTGAATGTTCTGAATACTCTTCTTGCAAGAGATGATTATATAAAATTTATCAATATCGGCAGATTTTCTCCCGAAAAAGGACATAAAAGGCTTATTGACGCCTTTAACAGATTTTATCTTGAGAATCCTAAGTCATATCTGTTTATAATCGGCGGATACGGCAAAACGTGGAAAGAGATAAATTCTTATATAAGAACAAAGGACTGCCGTTTCAATGTTATCTTAATAAGATATATAAGCAATCCTTTTGCTGTGTTAAAACAGTGTGATTTGTTTATACTGTCCTCATTTTATGAGGCACTGGGACTTGTTGCTCTTGAGGCTCAGACTTGTGGCGTACCTGTAATTTCAACCGATATCAGCGGACCAAGGGGCTTTATGTTAAGCCATGGAGGTACTCTTGTTGAAAACAGCGAGCAGGGCATATATGACGGTATGAATGCTTTTATGCAGGGCAAGGTTAAGCTGATGGATTTTGACCCTCAGGAATATAACAATAATATAAAAACTCAGTATGAAAATATATTCAAATAGGTGAAAAGATATTGAAAGCGGGAATTATTACTTTTGGCAGCGCCCATAACTACGGCGCACTGCTTCAGGCTTATGCGTCTCAAAAATATTTACAGAATCTGGGATATGACGCCTATATTATTAATTACAGACCTGATGCCATTGATAAGGTTTACAGAATCTATAAAACAAAACCCACAAAATCTTTTATCAGGCGTACTGTAAGAACGCTTAAAGCTTATTTAAAAACAAAAACAAAAGATAAGTGGCAAATAACAAAATATAATAATTTTGAGGAGTATATCAACCATACCCTTAATGTTACCAATAAATGCCTTACTCTGAAGGATATTAAAAAGAGCAATTTTGATTTTGACGTTTTAATTGCCGGTTCAGACCAGATTTGGAATACGGAGCTTACAGACGGTTTTGATTCGTCATATTTCCTTAATTTCGGCAAAAACAGTGCAGTTAGAATTGCTTACGCCGCCTCTTTGGGTGCTGACGATATTGACAGAAATTACGAGGCTCTTTACAGAAATTATCTTAAAAAGTTTGATTATATTTCTGTCCGTGAAAAATCAATGGTTGATATTTTCCAACCTCTTGCAGATAAAGAGGTTGAGGTTACCATTGACCCAACTCTTCTTCTTGACAAGTCGGATTTTGACAGCCTTAAAATGAAATCAAAGTACGAAAATAAAAAGTACATCTATGCTCATTTTATCGGTGCAGAGCCTAAGGTTACCGAGTTTGCGGACTGGTTTTCTATTAATATGGGCGTTCCAGTGCTTCATAACAGAGAGCAGGGCAGATTTGAAAACGAGCTTGATTATCATTATCTTGAGCGTCCCGAGCAGTTAATCAGTATGGTGGAGAATGCTCAGATGATAATATCAAACTCTTTCCACCTTACAATATTGGCACTTATTTATCACATTCCGTTTATTACCGTACCCCATAAAACACGTCCGGAGAGAATGCGAAATCTTCTTGAGATGGTTGGACTTGAAAACCGCCTTATAGAAGATGTTAGAATTATGCCCGACCCGTCAACTCTTAAAATTGACTGGGATGATGTTGACCGCCGTATCAGACAGGAGCGTGTTGGTTCTTTTGAATTTTTAAATAAGGCTTTGAACGGCGGCAAGGTTTTGTCAAAGAGCAATTACTTTTTGTCCGGCGATAAGTTTGAGTGCTGCGGATGCGGTTTGTGCAAATCCATTTGCCCGAAAGACGCTATTACTATGGAACCTGACGACGAGGGATTTGTTTACCCTGTTATTGACAATGATAAGTGCATTAACTGCAAGCTCTGTGAAAGGGAATGTATTTATCACAATCCTCTTAAATCCGATAAAAGTGCGATGAAAGCCAAGGTTTATGCCGCTGTGAATAAGGATAGGGGAGTTTTGAATGAAAGTTCCTCCGGTGGTGCTTTCAGCGCAATGTATAATTATGTGCTTTCAGAGGGTGGATATATTGTCGGCGTAAGATATGATGAAAATATGCGTGCTGTTTACGATATATCAAACGATCCTAAGGTTTGCGAGAAATTCCGGGGCGCTAAATATGTTGCTGCTTATGTCGG
The DNA here is from genome assembly GCA_964465835.1 of uncultured Bacteroides sp. Taxonomy (GTDB): domain Bacteria; phylum Bacillota; class Clostridia; order Oscillospirales; family Acutalibacteraceae; genus Eubacterium_R. The sequence goes on from CAYXLH010000013.1 coordinate 15,678, forward strand.
CGATATAAAAGAACGTGTTAAAGAAAAACTTGACACAGGAGTATTGGTGCTTTTTGTGGGAAATCCCTGCCAGGTAAGCGCTCTTAAAAAGTATCTAAAAAAAGATTATGACAATTTGATTATTACTGAATTTATATGCCACGGTACGCCAAGCCCGAAAGTATTTAAAGGCTATATTAAATCCCTTGAAAAAAAATACAAATCAAAGGTTGTTGATGTTAAATTCAGGGATAAGCGCATATCATGGGATAATTCCTGTATTACCGTATATTTCGAGGATGGCACTGTTAAGTGGGAACCTATTGTTCACAACAATTATACAAGAGCTTTCAGAAGCAAGTATGACGACAGACCAAGCTGTTATAACTGCGAATTTACCGGAAATACAAAGCAGAGTGATTTTACTATCGGAGATTTTTGGGGAGTTAAAAAGACCCATCCTGAAATTAATGCCGGCGGTGGTGTTTCAATCCTAAAAATTAACACCCAAAAAGGTTTGGATTTCTTTGATAAAATTTCCGGCAGTCTTGATGTTTATGAATCAAGCTATAAAAAGGCGTACAGATTTAACCATAAATCACCTATTGAGCTTACTCAAAGACGATTTGAATTTATGAATCAAATTGACGATATGGATATGGATAAACTTTTGTTAAAATATAATATTCATAAAAGCAAAGAAACTAGCGACAAAAAAGTTATTGACGGCACAATATAAAAAAATCCTTCACGTTCCTATGTTCGTGAAGGATTTTTTGTTTATATTTATGATTTGCGGGGCAAAGTAATTATTACAGGAGATGATTTTGTGGATAATTTCTCTGCTCCTATGTCAGTTTGGGACGCATATTCAAAAAACAAAAGATATAAAAAACTTACCGGCGATATAAGCACCGATGTACTGATAGTCGGAGCAGGTATTGCAGGCTTGCTTTGCGCATATTTTCTCAATGAAAAAGGGATTAACTGTGTTGTTGTTGAAAAGGGAAAAATCTGTCAGGGAACCACCCATAATACCACCGCAAAAATTACCTCTCAGCACGGATTGATTTATCACGAACTGTTGTCACGCAGGGGCAAGGAATATGCCGAAAAATATTACCGAATAAATCAGCGCTCAATTCTTGAATATAAAAAGCTAAGTGAAATTTACAGCTGCGAATTTGAAACCAAAGATAATTACGTGTATTCTCTCACTGACAGAGAACTGCTTGAAACAGAGGCAAATGCACTGGATGAAATAGGCGCTGATTTCGAATTTTGCGATAACGTACAGCTTCCCATTAATACCGCCGGCGCTGTAAAATTTATAAATCAGGCACAGTTTAATCCGTTAAAACTTCTTGTTCCTCTTTCGCAGAAATTAAATATTTATGAAGATACTTTTGTTACAAAGATTCACAAAAATATAGCTAAAACTCCTTCCGGCAATATAAAAGCGGATAAAATCATTGTAGCTACGCATTTTCCTATGGTGAATACTCACGGCAGTTATCCCCTTAAACTTTACCAGAACCGTTCTTATGTAATTGCTTTGAGCAACGCTCAGAAACTGGGCGGTATGTATATGGACGAAAGCGGTTACGGGCTTTCTTTCAGAAATTATAACGATTATATGCTGCTGGGCGGCGGCGCCCACAGAACAGGCGACTCCGGCGGGAATTATAAAATTCTGCGTAAATTTGCAAATAAATATTATCCTTATGCTACCGAAGAATATCATTGGTCGGCGCAGGATTGTATGAGCCTTGATAAGGTGCCCTATATCGGCAGATACTGTGCTTTAACGCCTGATTTGTATGTGGCGTCGGGTTTTAATAAATGGGGAATGACCTCTTCAATGACGTCTGCGTTAATTCTTAGTGATCTTGTATGCGGTAAAGAAAATGAATACGCAAATGTGTTTAATCCCTCAAGAAGTATGCTGACTGCTCAGCTTGCAGTTAACGCAGGAGAGGCAGTGAAAAATCTGCTGACTTTTTCCGAAAAAAGCTGTACCCATATGGGATGTGCGCTTAAATGGAATAAAACGGAGCATAGCTGGGATTGTCCGTGCCACGGCTCCCGATTCAGCGAAAACGGAAGTGTTCTTGAAAATCCGGCGAAAAAAGAATTAAAAAAGTGATATATATAATTAAATATCCGCTTCCCCGTTAAAGCTAAGGAAGCGGATATTTTTGTCTGTTTAAATATACAGTAATTTATTTTACAAGTGTGCCGTTGTCAGAGTAAAGCAGGAGCATAATATCTTCCTCATCTCCTGTATCAGCATTGATATAAACAAGAGCGTCGTCACCGGTTTTACTGCTGTTTGTTAAAAATTCATAGCAATTAACCTCTTTTCCGTTGTTCTTTGGAATTACGCAGAGTTTGCTGCTTTTAACGGTTAAGTTCTGCGAGATTTTGTTCTGTGCCTCGGTTTTAGAAATCTTTGCTTTAAATGGCTTTCTTTCGGCATGGTTTGTAAGATAGGTTTCTGCATCAAGGGTTACAGGTGTGCCGTCCTCCATTGAAATACCTACTTTAACCAAATCGCCATAATAGCAGATGCTGCTTTTTGTATATGCAAAATTTATCGTGCATATATTATTGCTTACTGAATAATAATTTTCTTTCATATTCTCATAACCGAGGGATTCAAGATAATCTTCGGCAATATTAACCGCATTTTTTGTGGTTATTGATGAATTTGAAATTACGCCTGAATAAATAATTGATTTGATATATCCGCCTACTTTTGTAACGGCTACCGTATATCTTCCGCACTTAAAGGTGTAACACGGGATTTTGCCCTTGTCATCGGATTCATATACCATTTTACTTTCATTAACACCGATAGCTTTTGCCGCTGCAGATTTACATTCTTCTTTTGTCTTGGCCTTTTTGCCTTTTAGAAATACAGATGTTTTGTTTATAACTTTATCAGAAAAAGGACCGTCGTACAGCATTGTAGGATAATCGGAAAATGCATCCTCACCTTTGCTGAAAGAGGTTGATATTGCACTTACTGTAAGATTTGAATTGGTGCTTCTTACTTGCTTGTTTGTAATTTGTGCTCCGCCCTCAACAAGACTGACCATTTCCTCTGCCGAATCTGAAAATTTTTCAGAGTATCTGAGAAGTTTGGCTAGATTGTCGTATTCCTCTTTGGTGAGCTTTTCACCTCTTTTTAGCTTATCGCTTAAATAAAGGGAATAATCGCTTGCCTGACTTAAAAATTTGTACGTGTTGTTCAGCCCTGTTTGTTCTACAGGCAGCGAGCTAACTGCATCTTTTGCAGCAGCGCACTGCGTATAAAGTTCACGGCTGACGGTGTAAAGCTCATTTGCAGAATTTGAGTACATTGATTTGTTTAAGTTTGTTTTTACTCCGTCAAGGCTTTCTGCCAGCTGAGTCAGGCTCTGCTGATAACTGAGTTCAAGCTGATTTTTGTATCTTGCCATATTGACGGTGTTAACTATCGCCAAAGTTACAACAACTGCCAGAACAAATAATGTGAAAGATATTATTCTTACATAATTTCTTTTTGTCATAGAACATTCTCCTTGTATATTCGGTACGTATGATTAAATCACAGCTGCCGTTTTTTCAATTTGTTAATATTATTGCCTGAATATCCCTGTAAATTCATTTATTTTTAATTGAAACTGGGTGCACACTATGATATAATAACTTTTGATTATAAAAATGGGGTATTGTGTGATGAATGAAATTGATGATGAAGTAAAGAAAATTGTTATAAAGGTGGGAACATCAACTCTTACCCACAAAACGGGAAAAACAAATATTGCACGTCTTGCAAAAATTGCCTCTGTTTTGTCAGATTTACATAATATGGGGCATCAGATTGTTCTTGTATCCTCCGGTGCTGTTGGTATAGGCTGTTCAAAGCTGGGTATGCTTGCTAGGCCTGATACTACCAAGGAATTACAGGCATCGGCGGCAGTCGGTCAGTGCGAATTGATGTTTTTGTATGATAAAATGTTTTCGGAATACTCAGTGGTAATTTCACAGCTTCTTATTACGTCTGAAGCTTTTTCTGATAAAAATGAAAAAATGCATCTTCTTGATACGGTAAATCAGCTTCTTGATTACGGTTCAATCCCCATTGTTAACGAAAACGATTCAGTATCCGTTGATGAGCTTCTCAACGGCGACAACGACTGCCTAAGCGCAAGAGTTGCCAAGCTTATCGGCGCGGATATGCTCATTATGCTTACCGATACCGACGGGCTTTACGATTCCAACCCCAGGGAAAATAAAAACGCAAAGCTTATTTCCGTTGTAAACGAGATTACCCCAGAAATTAAAGCCATAGCCGGCGGCGCTTCGGAAAAAGGTACAGGCGGATTTGCCACAAAAGTCAATGCGGCTGAAATTGCAGTAAATGCCGGCGTTAAAGTTGTTATAATGAACGGCAAAAAACCTACTTCCATATATAAAGTTATTGAAGGTAAACCTGTCGGTACATTATTTGAGGTGAAAAAATGACAGTTAAACAGTTAGGCGAAAATGCACTTAAAGTTAAAACATTTCTTGCGCAGGTAAGCAGTGAAGATAAAAATAAAGCTCTTGAAGCCATTGCACAGGCGCTTGTAAGTAATAAAGAAAAAATAATTGCCGCCAACAAAATTGATTTGGAAAACGGAAAGAACGCAGGTTTAAACGCCGGTCTGCTTGACAGGCTTATGCTTGACGGTGACAGGATTGACGGTATCGCCGACGGAGTACGTCAGGTGGCGTTACTGAATGACCCGTGTAACAAAACCCTTAGCGAGTATAAAAAGGATAACGGACTGCTGATTAAAAAAATCACTGTTCCCATAGGTGTAATCGGTATAATTTACGAGGCTCGTCCCAATGTTACGGCGGATGCGGCGGCGCTGTGTCTTAAAAGTGCAAACGCAGTTATTCTCCGCGGAGGAAAAGAGGCAATTAATTCCAATACAGCCATTGCTGAAATAATGCGAAATGCAGTTGAGGCGGTTGGTTTTCCGAAAGATGTAATTCAGCTTGTGCAGGATATTTCACGTAATTCTGCCAATGAGATGATGACTCTTGAAGGATATCTTGATTGCCTTATACCAAGAGGCGGTAAAAATCTTATTAAATCCGTTGTTGAAAATTCTACCGTTCCCGTTATTGAAACCGGCTCCGGCAACTGCCATATTTATGTTGACGAAAGCGCAGATGTTGAAATGGCGGCAAACATTATATTTAACGCAAAAACTCAACGTATCAGCGTTTGCAATGCCTGCGAAAGCCTTGTTATACACAGCGGTATTATTGATAAGGCTCTGCCGGTAATCAAAGCACGCCTTGATGAAAAAAATGTTGAAATCAGAGGCGACGAAAGAACGCAGAAAGCCTGCACAGGGATAATTCCGGCAAATGATGAAGATTATTATACAGAGTATCTTGATTATATTATCAGCGTAAAAACCGTTGACAGTCTTGATGAAGCTATTGAACATATCAATACTCATTCAACAGGTCACAGCGAGGCTATAATTACGGAAAATGAAAAAAATGCTGAAATTTTCCTTAATTGTATTGATTCCTCATCGGTTTATGTTAATGCATCTACAAGATTTACCGACGGCGGAGAATTTGGATTGGGCGCTGAAATAGGCATTTCCACGCAAAAGCTCCACGCAAGAGGCCCTATGGGCGTTGAACAGCTTACTTCCGCTAAATACCTTATTTACGGAAATGGTCAGATAAGATAAAGTTAAAGTAATGGTAATAATCATTGGTTCGGATTATTATTGTTAACATAGGTATATAAAATGAAATTATCGGATGATTATAATTTAAATGAAGTTGAACGCCGCAGGGAAAAGGGCGTAAAAAAAAGAAAGAAAAAGAAAAAAACCAAAAAGTTTTTTAAAGGACTTCTTATTTTTATCGGAATAATCATACTTGCGCTTACGGCGTTTGTTGTAACCGTAAAAATTGCCGCCCCTGATTTTGATTTTTCAAGCCTTGTGCCAAAGCAGGTTGAAATATTTGTGAAAGAGGATATTTTAGGCGAAACCACCACTACCACAACAACTACAACAACCACAACCACTACGGCTACTCAAACGGTGGATTATCTTGAATTTGACAATTTTAAATTTGATACGTCAAAGCAGGGCAATTCTCTGGGCAGTCTTTTGGGTAAAGGCAAGGGCGCCGTTGTTTATGACAGCAGTTATATTTACCACCTTGAAAAAGGAAAGGGAATTTACCGGTTCGGTCCTGAATCCGAAAGCTATACAAGAGTTTATAAAAGCGACAGTGAGCTTTCGTCCCTTAATTTGAGAGGGGATTATTTCTACTTTATTAATGAGGACAACGGCAAGGCGTACAAAATGAAAAAAGGCAGTTCAGACCCTAAACCCATAGCCGAAAATGTAAAATTTTTGTATGTTTATGCAAGCAATGTGTATTATATTACAAAGGATAACAGCCTTTGTATTATGGATGTTAAAGAGCTTCAAAGCAAAACGCTTTATACTGCTGGCGCAGATTTAACTCTTGATTTTGTAGGCATTTCTTTACAGAGAATATTTTTTACGGAATCCTCGTCAATGGGCGATGTAAAATACCTTACAATAGATAACGAGGGCAAAACAGACGTTGCGTTTTTTAAGGAAACTGGCGATGTTCTTTCTATTGTTTCCCTTGAACTTGAAAACGGATATTTCTATTATTATGAACTGCAGGAGGATATGTCATACAACCTTTGCAGAAAGAAGTTCGGTTCCGACAAAACGGTTACACTACTTAAAAACGTAAATACAAAGGATTATGTTATAATTAATTCAAACAGAGTTTATTACAGTTCATATAAAGATTCCAAATTCAGAATGAGAGAGCTTAATATGAACTCCGGCAGTAAGAAAACGCTTTTGTCCGTAAGCGGCGTCAGCAATGATAATACCCTCGCTTTCTTCCATGGCGGCGCTTATGATTTTATTATCGGTGAAAAAAGCGACGGCGGAGAAAAGGTTTATATGGGTAGCTGTGCATATACCGGCTCTACCAATACAATGAAGTTCAAAGACGGTAAATGGAAATATTAGTATAATAGATTGTAAAAAATATACACGAGGTTTAAAATTTTGGATAAATACAAAAAACTTGCCACAAATACAATAATTTTTGCAATAGGTACATTCTCATCAAAGGTTCTTTCATTCCTGCTGATGCCGTTTGTCACAAGAATGATGGGCACAGGGGATTATGGTGCGGCTGACCTTGTTCAGCAGACTGTAAATGTGCTTATCCCCATCGTTGCACTTCAAATTAATTCTGCTGCGCTGAGATTTGCTCTTGATAAGGCTGCGGATAAACGTGATGTGTTTACTGTGGGCATAAGAACTACCGTAAAAGGCTTTGCGGTTTTCCTTCTCTTTGCTTATCCCATAAGCCTTATTGTTGTAAACGACTTCAGACTGGGCGATTATATAGTGATTATTTATGCCTTTGTGTTTGTTTCAAGCTGCCGCCAGCTTTGCCAGCAGTTTGTAAGAGGCTGCGGTCATGTTAAACTTTTTGCTGTTGACGGTATTATAGCTACTGCGACGTATCTTTTGTTTACAATTTTGTTTTTAGGTCCTTTCAAATGGGGGGTAACCGGTTATATCGTAGCTATTATTGCCAGCGACGCCTGCTCGGTAATATTCTTCTTTGTTACGGCAAAGCTTTGGCGCTATGTTAAGGTAAGTAAGGTTGATAAAAAACTCAAATGGGATATGCTTAAATATTCCATTCCGATGATGCCCACGGTTATTATGTGGTGGGTTATCAATGTTTCCGACAGGTATATGGTTACTTATTTCATTGATTCCTCTGCAAACGGACTTTATACCGCCGCTTCAAAAATACCTAATTTTGTAATTATGTTTTCATCAATATTTATTGATGCTTGGCAGTTGTCTGCGGTTGATGAATATGACAGCGACGGCAAGGCTAAATTTTTCTCAAATATATTCAGAGTTTATTCCGGCGGAATTTTTGCCGTGTCATCTGGGCTTATTCTTGCCTGCCAGCTTATAACAAAAATTCTTGTATCAAAGTCTTACTATGATTCCTGGGAGTATGTGCCTGTTCTAATCGCAGGAACAACAATGTCCTGTATGGTTAATTTCCTAGCCTCGGTATATATGGCGGAGAAAAAGAATATGATGAGTATGGTTACCGCCCTTGCAGGAGCAGTTACAAATGTGGCGCTCAATTTGGTATTGATACCTAAAATGGGTGCAAACGGAGCGGCAATAGCAACCGCTGTTTCCTTTGTGGTAGTATTTGTTGCAAGGGTAATTGATACAAGAAAGTACATCAAAATTGCAATAAATCCGCTTTTGCTGATTTCCCAGTTTGTTCTGCTTATAATTCAGGGCGCAGTAATGCTCCATTTTAAATCGGGCTTGCTTATGTATGGTATAGAGGCTGTTCTGTTCTGTTTGATGCTAGTACTGAACTTTAAGCCGATTAAAGAACTTGCACAACTTCTTATTGAAAAATTCCTTAAACGCGGTAAAAAAAGCTAAAAATGGCAATAAAAGCTGTCCTTTTGAATGTATATTATTCTTATTAGGGTTGCAACCGGGATAATTTTAGTGTATAATACACAAATGTTATTGCAAATAATAGTTAAACTTATAATATTTTTGGAGGATTTGTATGAAAACTGCACTTTCTGTTTTACAAGCAAAGAAATTAATTACAGATAAGCTTTCTCATTTCTTCGGCGTTACACCTGAGGACGCCACCGATGAACAGTATTATAAAGCTGTGTCTATGATTATAAGAGAACGCCTTTCTGCAATGAACAGTGACTTCCGTCACACTGCGAACGGACAGGACAGCAAACAAATATATTATCTTTGTATGGAATTTCTTATGGGCAGGTCCTTAAAGAATAATCTGTACAATTTAGGTCTTACCGATGTTTTTGATAAGGCTCTTGCATCTATGAATGTTAAGCTTGACAAGCTTTATTCACAGGAGCCGGATGCAGGTCTCGGCAACGGCGGTTTAGGAAGACTTGCCGCATGTTATCTTGATGGTCTTGCAACAAACGGTTTTCAGTCAATGGGTTATTCAATCCGTTACGAGGCAGGTATTTTTAAGCAAAAGCTTGTCGATGGATGGCAGACCGAGCTTCCGGATTTCTGGCTTCCGGGCGGTGACGTATGGCTTGTTCCCCGTGAGGAACGCGCCTGTGAGGTTAAGTTTGAAGGCTGGGTAGAAGACAGCTGGGACGGTGATTACCACCACGTTAAGCTTAATGACTGCAATGTTGTTACCGCTATTCCTTATGATATGTATGTATCAGGCAAAGGCAAGGGTGTTGCCCGCTTACGTCTTTGGGCGTCAAAAAAGCCCGAGCTTGATATGGCTTTGTTCAATCAGGGATCTTATATTAAGGCTATGGAACAGTCTGCTATGGCTGAGGCTATTTCCAAGGTACTTTATCCTGCCGATAATTCTCCTGAGGGTAAATCTCTCAGACTCCGTCAGCAGTATTTCCTTGTAAGCGCTTCAATCCAGGATATTATTCAGCGCCACCTTACTAAATACGGCACACTTGATAATCTGCCGGATAAGGTTGCTATTCACATTAACGATACACACCCTACAATGGCTATTCCCGAGCTTATGCGTATTATGCTTGATGAATGTGGCTATAGCTGGGATGAGGCGTGGTCAATAGTAACACGCACTGTTGCATATACAAACCACACCGTTATGAAAGAAGCACTGGAATGCTGGAGCGAGGAACTTTATTCCCGTCTTCTTCCCCGTATTTATCAAATTACAAAAGAAATTGATAACCGTTTTAGAGCATATGTATGGGGCGCAACACAGGATGCTGATAAAGTTGAACGTATGGCAATCATTTCAAACGGTATTGTCCGTATGGCAAACCTCTGCGTAGCAGGATCTCACAGCGTTAACGGCGTTTCCGCTCTACACAGTGAAATTCTTAAAGACACCGTTTTTAACGATTTTTATACTCTTACGCCAAATAAATTCTGTAATGTAACAAACGGTATTGCTTTTCGCCGCTGGATTTGCCAGGCTAATCCTGAGCTTACAAAGTATATCACAAGCCTTATCGGCGATAAGTTTATCACAAAATCAGATGAGCTTCTCAAGCTCCGTGATTACATTGATGACGATAAAGTGCTTGATAATCTTATGCAGATTAAGCACGGTAATAAGGTTGAGTTTGCAAAAATTGTTAAGAAGAAAAACGGCGTTGATATCAATCCCGATTCTATATTTGACGTTCAGGTTAAACGTCTGCACGAGTATAAGCGTCAGCAGTTGAATGTCCTTAACATCATTGCCGAGTATCAGATGCTCAAGGCTAATCCCAATGCCGACTTTTATCCTAAAACGTATATCTTTGCTTCAAAGGCCGCTCCCGGTTATTATATGGCAAAGAAGATTATTGAACTTATTGATGCTCTTTCAAAGGTTATCAATAACGATCCAGATGTAAACTCAAAGCTTAAAGTTGTATTTATTGAGGATTATAACGTATCCCGTGCCGAATCACTTATGCCTGCGGCTGATATTTCCGAGCAGATTTCTCTTGCCGGAACAGAAGCGTCGGGCACAGGTAATATGAAGCTTATGCTTAACGGTGCGGTTACTCTCGGAACCCTTGACGGCGCAAATGTTGAAATTCACGACGCAGTGGGCGACGATAATATCTTTATCTTCGGTATGAAAACGCCGGAGGCAGATGCTCTTAAACGCTCGGGATATAATCCTATGCAGTATATCCATAATAACGAGATTCTCAGAAAAGCTGTTGAGTTTATTCAAAATGGAGTAAACGGCAAGAGATTTGACGAAATCGTATCTTCTCTTATGAACAGCGATCCGTATATGGCTCTTGCTGATTTTGCCGATTATCAAAAGGCGCAGGCGGAAGTTTCAAAGGCATATGCCGATAAGAAGCGTTTTGCAAAAATGTCGCTAATGAATATCAGCGGCGCAGGTATTTTCTCTGCCGACCGTTCTATTATGGACTATGCAAATTATATCTGGCATACTCAGCCCGTAAAATTTGAAACACAGGTGCCAAAGAGCGAGAAAAAGAGCGCTCCTATGGCTCCTAAAAACACAAAAAAGCCGGCTGAAAAGAAAGCTCCCGCAAAGAAAACTACAAAAAAGACTGACAAAAAGACAAAGGAAACAAAGAAGACCGATTCCCCTAAAAAGTCAGCCTCAAAGAAATCTAAAAAATCTAAATAAATAAAGAGGATGTTGTGCTTTGCGCCAACGTCCTTTTTACGGTTAACAGATATGACAGTTTTTGACAGCAGAAAAACAGAATATAAATCTCTGATTCGTGCCATTGCAACCGATGAAAAGGTTAAACTGCGTATTGTCATTCCGAGAAATATGAAATGCTCAAACGCAGAACTTGCCGTGCGCAAGGAAAATCAGTCAACGGTTTATTATAAAATGTTCTGGGCAGGTATGTGCGGTGATGACCATGAATACTGGGAATTGCATTTTTATGCCACAACTCCCGGTCTTTACTGGTATCATTTTGAACTTGATACACCCTGGGGACGCAGTTTTGTGCGTAACGTTGGACACGGTATCGGTGATTTTGCACCTGACGCCTGTGATTTTCAGCAAACCGTGTATGATAAAAGTTTTGATACTCCCGACTGGCTTAAAGGCGGCATAATTTATCAGATTTTTCCCGACAGATTTTATAACTCCAAAACACCTAAAAAGAATGTGGATAAATCAAGAGTTATGCGTGAATGGGGCAGGGAACCTTTTTGGCATGAAGAGCAGATGAACGGTATTTGGAATAATGACTATTTCGGCGGAGATTTAAAGGGCATTGAGAAAAAACTGCCTTATCTTTCCGATTTGGGCGTTACTTGTATATACCTTAATCCTATTTTTGACGCCCATTCAAACCACCGCTACGATACGGGCGATTATGAAAAAATTGACTGGCTTTTGGGTGATGAAAAGGATTTAAAATCCCTGTGCAAGAAAGCTGAGGAAAAGTATGGAATTTCCATAATTCTTGACGGCGTTTTCAGTCATACGGGCTGTGATAGTAAATACTTTAATCTGTATAATCATTACGACAGCACAGGCGCTTATAACAGTAAGGAAAGTCCCTATTTTTCCTGGTATAAATTTATTGATTATCCAAACGATTATGAGTCCTGGTGGGGTATAAAGCTTTTGCCTGAAGTTAATGAGGAAAACGAAAGCTACCGCCGTTATATCTGCGGTGAGGATGGAATTTTGCGTAAATGGTTAAGGTGCGGTATTAAAGGCTGGCGTCTTGATGTAGCAGATGAACTGCCGGATGTTTTTCTTGATGATTTGCGCTGTGCTGTAAAGGCAGAAAACAGCGACGCCGTTATTATCGGCGAGGTGTGGGAGGATGCGACCACTAAATTTGCATACGGCGAAAGGCGGCGTTATCTGTTAGGACAGCAACTTGACAGTGTTATGAACTATCCCTTTGCAAATGCTATACTCAATTTTGTCCGTTTGGGAAACGGCGACGCGTTTTTTGACAGCGTTATGGGTATTATTGAAAATTATCCGCCCTGCGTTACAAATGTGCTTATGAATCATATCGGTACCCATGATACCCAGCGTGCGATTAACCGCCTTGCAGGCGAGGACTGTGAGGGCTATGGCAGGCATTGGCAGTATCAGCATAATAAATTATCCGACAGTGATTATTTAAGGGGTGTTTCTCTTATGAAAGCTGCATCATTGATTCAATATACTATGCCGGGGGTTCCCTGTGTCTATTACGGCGACGAAATCGGTATGCAGGGACTTAAAGACCCCTTTAACAGATGCTGTATGGACTGGGATAATCCAAACAGGGAACTGCTTTCATGGTACAAACGCCTTGGCGAAATCCGTCACAGCAGCAAAGTCTTTGAAAAAGGTGAATTTATTCCTGTTTTCTGCGATTACAATACTATTGCTTATAAACGGTGCGACGGCGGCTCTCAAATTCTTGTTGCCGTGAATGCAGGGAGCGATGAAAAAGAATTTTATGTTGGAAACGAATGGGATAATTCCTATTCCTATTTCGGCGAATGCTCCTCCGGTGGCATCCTTCGCCTCGCTCCTTACAGATGTGCAATGCTGGGAATAGTATAATCCGACAATAAATATTAATAATTAATCCGCTTGAATGAACTTGTTCAGGCGGATTTATTTTTTATAAAATGTTGAAAAACAAAAAATAATTATTGACAAACGATAATCTGTATAGTATAACTTAATTAAATTATACCATTGGAGGTAAAAATATGTATAACAATAAAACGACAAATGCGTTAAAGATAATTATTAAAATCTGCTATGCGGTATTGGCTCTGGTAACGGTTGCCTTTTGGGTTGTTCAGTTGTTCGGCGCCCACGGAGTTTTGTGGATTGACGGAGTTGAAAAGGAATATTATTTGCTTTTGTTCTCCTTTACTGCAGTGGTTCCTGCCGGTTATGCTGCCCTTATTTTTATTGATAAACTGCTGACAAATGTTAAGCGTGATATAATTTTTGAAGCATCAACAACAAAATATCTTGACATAATAAGCTACGCTTGTGTTTACGCAAGTATTGTGGGTATAATTTCGGCAATAGCCGGCGCGTTTATTGATAAAACAGGGCTTATTATTATATTTTTGCTTGTGCTTTCTATGGGTGAGATTTTTATGGCGTTAATTCTAAAGGTGATTAAAAAGGTTTTCGCCAAAGCCATTGAGCTTAAAGAAGAAAATGATTTGACAATTTAAGCAAGCGAGATAAATACGAACAAGCCTAAAGCGGCTTGATTTCGGCATCTTTTCGCTTTTCGTCATTGTAAGGCAC
>CAYXLH010000014.1:0-29151 GCA_964465835.1 uncultured Bacteroides sp.
AAGTAGAGCATATAGGCGTTTATGCTTTTGAGAATATAAGCCCTTTAACAGTTTACGGATATAATAATACCGAGGCTGAGCGTTACTGTTCTTCAAACAGTGTTGATTTTGTGTCACTGGGCTGCAACCATAACTATATAGCCGATATAATTGAGCCTACCGAAATCGAGGAGGGCTATACCGTATATACCTGCAGCGTCTGCGGCAATTCATATATCGGAGCATATATTGAACCTAAACTTACCGACAGCGGTAAGTGCGGCGACAATTTAACCTATTCATTTTACGATTCGGGCAAGCTTGTAATTTCGGGCACGGGCGATATGTATGATTATATCAGAGATTCTGCACCGTGGAGCAGTTATGCCGATGAAATAAAATATGCTGTTATAGGAGAAAGTGTCGGAAGTATTAATCCTTTTGCTTTTGCAGGATGTTCAAACCTTACTTATTTTAAATGCGAGGGAAATAATTACAGTGTTATTTCTTCCAGCCTTTATACTGCCGACGGAAAAACTCTTGTCTGCTATGCAGGCGGTTTGACTTCATCGGTTTATACTATGCCGGATTCTGTTGAAAATATCCGATCATGGGCATTTGTCAACGCCCCCAGACTGTCTAAGATTGTGCCTAATTCCAATTTCAAAGTGGAGTCGGATGTAGTTTATGATTTAAACGGCAATATTGTTATGGCGTGTCCCGGATTTGATAAAACAGAGTTAAGCGTTCATTCCGACATTACAATATACGATTATGCGTTTATTCTCTGTCATACGTTAAAGGAATTCAGAGCTGACAGTAATAATATAACTTTCGGCAAATACTGTCTTGGATATTATTTTGATACTTCAGCGCATAAAACTGATACAATCATTTACGGCTTTACCGATACCACTTCATATGCTTATGCCAGCAAATATTCTGTAACATTTTTTACCCTTGACAGCGGAATATGCGGAGATAATATGACGTGGAAATATGATTCCGATTCACGCACCCTTACTTTTAACGGAAGCGGTGATATGTATTATTACAGCAGACTGGAAGATATACCGTGGAATATTTATCTTCCTACTTTAAAGACTGTCGTAATAGGTGATGAGATTTCTTCTGTGTCTAACTACTCATTTTATAATGCCACCAAGCTTGCAAATCTTACAATGCCTTTGTCACTGTCTGCCGCCGGCGACGGTACAACATGGTATAACTGTTCAAATATCAAAACGCTGAGTCTCACATATGGTACAGGATATATGGACGACTACGGATATAACGAAAACGAGTCTATGCTTTACAGTTATACACCGTGGTACCTCAGCAGAAAGAGCATTACATCATTTACTCTTGATGAAAATGTCAGATATATAGGCGATTACGCTTTCAGAAACTGTATGGCAATAAAATCTCTTACTTTGAATAAATGCTCACGTATCGGTGATTTTGCATTTATGTCCTGTTCCGGACTTGCCAAAGTGGTGAATTACAGTAAAAACACTGTGTTCGGTGAATATTCTCTGTTCAGTTATAAAATTCAGGATAGTTTTAAAATTTATACATTCCCTGAGATGAGCGCTTATGATGATTCAACGTCAAAGGATTACTGCGAAAAGTATTCGGTGCCTTTTGCTTCTTTGGGCTGCGGTCATACAAGGGGATGCGTTATTGGCAACGATATTTGCCCTTTGTGCCAGGAGGGTACGGTTATCTATAACTGTAAGGACTGCGGTGAATATATGTACGAGGAATACGTTACTCACAGTGGTGATACGGGGCATTATCTAAGCGGAACATTATGTAATCTGAACGGAGATAATCTTGAGGATGTCAAGGTTTATGTTGACGGAGTCTTATTAGCGGCGGTAAATAAAAAAGGCGGTTTTATCTGTGAAAATGTTCCCTGCGGTCAGCATCGTGTTGAATTTAAGGCACATTCGGTTACGGTTGCCGAAGCCACGGCAGTGGTGGATAAGGCTAACACCCGTGCCGATATCAGTGTTCAGTATGGCGATTTTGACGGCAATGGATATGTTAATGTTAAAGACTACTATCTTGCAAAAGTAAAAGGCTATAAAGATATACGCCTTATAAATCTCGGCAAACTTGAAACTCCACAGGAATTTACAATAAACGAAAAATATTTAAAACAGCTTTTGCCCCGTACATATATTTTTAAAAACGAGGCCGACACCGAGGAGGAATACAGGCGAAACTTTATTGCTTATATCGCTGTGCCTAAAGAGTTTCAAATAACTGAATGCGGATTTATTTACGGAAAAAATATGAGTGACGCTATGCTTTATCTTGATAAAGTGGGTACCGCCAATCCGGAAAATTATGTTGTCAAAAAAGCAGTAATAGAGGGCAACAGCGATAAAAAATCAATACTCTACGGATCAAAGTCAATGAAAGGTACCGTAAGTGCAAGATTTTATATGAAATATACAAACGGCGTTAAGGATTACATTTATTATTCTGACGTCAGCGCCTATACTTACGGGGGATAAAAAATGAAAACAAAAATTATTGTAAGTGCCTGTCTTTTGGGTGAAAACTGCAAATATAACGGCACAAATAATAAAAATCAGGACGTTATTAATTTGGCGGATAAGTTTGAATTGATACCGGTCTGCCCCGAATGTTTCGGCGGCTTGCCAACTCCCAGAACTCCCTGTGAAATCAAAGACGGCAGAGTTTTTTCAAAGGACGGCAGAGATTTAACCGATGCATATAAAGAGGGGGCAGAGCAGACTTTGTATATTGCCCGGGAAAACAACTGCCCTGCCGCAGTACTTAAAGAGCGCAGTCCTTCCTGCGGCTTCGGCAAAGTTTATGACGGCACTTTTACATCATCTCTCTGCAACGGAAACGGCATTGCCGCCCAAATGCTTTACGATAATTCGGTGGCGATTTTCGGCGAAAATAATTTGAAAAAACTGCTTGAATTGTATTATTAAGCAAATGTTACAATATTTCTAATTATTCGTTAATCTCATTGACAATGTGATTTTTATAATCTATAATGTACGCATAGGCAAACCAGCCAATTTAAACCATGGCTTGAGTTACTCTTCATTGCCTAATACTTGTATGAAACGGAGTTTAAATAGTATGAAAAAACTTATTGCAGTTTTACTTTGCGTTATAACAGTTTGCACTGCTTTCGCCGCATGTTCAAAAGGCGGTAAGGACGCTGATAAAACAACTGCTTCAAAGGAATCAACAACGGCTATAACAACCGATGATGCAAAAATTGCTGAAAACGATGCCATAAGCCTTATTGAAAGTTATTCGGATGAAGAGCTGGGACTTACAAAAAAGCAGCGTGAAGAATGTTCATTTATGGTTGCCGGCAGCGGTGTTGAAATTGATAAAGAATATTATATTAATGTTATAGCGACGGTTAAAACAGAGCATAAAGACAAAAAGACCGGTGAAATTACATATACCTTTGATGATAAAGGCAACTATTATATCAGCTATGACGGAAAGAAAATTCTTTCCAAAGACCCTAAATCGGGTAAATACAGCGAGATGAAAGTTAAGGCTGTT
This sequence comes from uncultured Bacteroides sp., assembly GCA_964465835.1. Classification (GTDB taxonomy): domain Bacteria; phylum Bacillota; class Clostridia; order Oscillospirales; family Acutalibacteraceae; genus Eubacterium_R. The sequence goes on from CAYXLH010000014.1 coordinate 3,550, forward strand.
CCTACAACAAAAGCAGTTACAGATCACACCCACGATCATGATCATACTGATGAAACCACAAAGAAATAATAATGATAAACTCCGCACTGTTCGCCGTATTACGTACGGTATTCGGTGCGGTGTTTTTTTAATAAGGTGATAGCTTATGAATAAGAAAATATTAGCATTATCGGCGGTGGGTGCAGCGGCGGTTTGTGCGGCGGCGGTGCACGGTTATCTGGATATTATGGGTAGTGAAAAAATTCCTGACGGAATAATCAAGCGCATAGTCGACAGAAAGTCAGAAAATGACTATAATGAGTTCGGTGAATATACAAGTAAAAATGCACAGTGGGTTCATTCACAGAATATTGAAAATATTGATTTAAAAACTACGCATAATTATACTGTAAAAGGATATCTGCTTAAAGCTCAAAATCCAAGCAAAGTTTTTGTTGTATTTGCCCACGGTTACAGGGCAGACCATGACGGCGACCCCATTAATTTTCAGCGTTATTATTATGATAAGGGATTTAATTTTCTGTCCTTTGACCATACTGCGGCAGGGGAGTCCGGGGGTAGTTATGTTGGCTTCGATTATTTTGAATCCCAGGATACTGCGGAATGGGTGAATTATCTTGTAAATCGTTTCGGTGATGATATTGAAATAATACTCCACGGCGTTTCTATGGGCGGTGCAACGGTGTGCCAGATGGCATCAACTGTGCCGAAACAGGTTAAATTCATTGTTTCCGACTGTGCATATACAGGCGCTCTTGATGAATTTGACAGCGTTATCAAGGGCGTGGGAATTAAGCATACCGGCGGTATTCTGCATATTTTCAATGCTATGAACAGAGTTTTTGCAGGCTTTGACCTTGAACTTACCGATGTTAGAGACAGTGTAAAAAATTCCAAGGTTCCTATGCTTTTTGTCCACGGCTCAAAGGATGATTTCGTGCCTACAAAAATGGGATACGAACTTTATGATTTGTGTACTGCGCCTAAGGATTTATTTATTGTTGACGGAGCTGAGCACGCACAAAGTATTATGATTGATAAAGAGGGGTATGAAAATAAACTTTCACAGTTTATAGAAAAATATATATGATTCAGGATTTTAACAGTAAATTTGATAACAGCTATAAGCCTTATCGCCCGTCGGACGGCGACAGCGTAATATGTTTTAAAGATAAAGATATTTTAATTAAAAGCAAAAATGGCAGTATATCCTTTCCTACTGTTAAGGAGATTAAAGGAGAATTTATTTTCCTTTTTAAGGTCGGAAATAAAAAATATTTTCTTTCAAACAGCGAGCCGTTCGGAGATTACGGATATTACGATTATAAAATTCTGCGCAGTGCTTCGCCAAAGGATAAGGCTTTTGCAGGAATTACAGCCTTTCATCTGTATAATTGGTACAGGGATAATATTTACTGCGGCAGATGTTCGCATCCTCTGCACCACAGCGATACACAGCGCGCCCTTGTCTGTGATAATTGTTCAAATATTGTTTATCCTAAAATCTGTCCTGCTGTTATTGTTGCTATCACCGACGGCAATCGTCTTTGTATGACAAAATATAATAGACCCAATGCACATTGGGCGCTGGTAGCAGGCTTTAATGAAATAGGGGAGACTATTGAGGAGACCGTTCACCGTGAGGTTATGGAGGAAACTGGGCTAAAAGTCAAGGATTTGAAATATTATAAAAGTCAGCCCTGGGGATTTACCTCTACAATGCTTTATGGATTTTTTTGTACCGTTGACGGCAGCAGTCATATCACTCTTGACAATAACGAACTTAAAGCAGGCAAGTGGTTTACCGCCGATGAAATAGATTTTGACGATGACGGACTATCCCTTACACGAGAGATGATAAACTATTTTAAAACACATAACTAAAGCAAAGCCGGCCCGGATAAATCCGAGCCGGTTATTTTATACATTCTTTTTAAATGTAATTTGTATTGTTGTGCCTACGCCGGGGGTTGAATGAATGTTAAGCTGTGCACCGTGAACTTCCGTTATATGTTTTACAATTGCGAGCCCTAAACCGGTACCGCCGGTTTCCTTGCTCCTTGATTTATCAACTCTGAAAAATCTTTCAAATATACGGCTCTGATATTTTTCCTCAATACCTATTCCTGTGTCCGATACGCTGAGTACCACGCTGTTTGAAAGGTCGCTTACGCTGACTTCAACGCTTCCGCCGTCTTTGTTGTAACGTATTGCATTGTCGCACAGATTGTAAATCAGTTCCTCTGCAAGACTGGGGTTTGCTTTAATGTAGCAGGGCTTACCTTTGCAGGTAATTGTTACATTCTTTGTCTTTGCATTCATCTCAAGGGCAGATACACAGGATTCTGCAACACTTGTAAGGTCAACATCTTCAAAAACAATTTTTCCGTCCGCTTCGTCAAGCTGAGATAACTGAATTATATCCTCCGAAAGAGTGACAAGGCGCAGAGCCTGTTTTCTTATTGTGTGGGCAAAGGGCTTTATGTCCTGGGGCTTTGCCATTCCGTTTTCTATCAGCTCCGCATATCCTGCTATTGATGTCAGAGGAGTTTTTAGTTCGTGAGATACGTTAGCGGTAAACTGCTTTTTTTGTTTGTCCAGCAGTTTCTGCTTTCTTTTTTGCTCTTTTATACTGTCAACAAAAGGATTAAGCTCGCTGTATGTTTTATAATTGTCTATTTCATCCAGATGCTGCCCCAAATCGGTTATTGGCCTTACAATACTTTTTGTAATTGCATAGCTTAGTGCAAGAGAGATAATCAGTACCGCAAGCATTATGATGGCAATTATTATCAGCGAATTATAGAATATCATATAAATACTCTGGCTTGTTACCGCCACGCGCAGTATGTCGCCGCTGGCGAGCTTTTTTGCAAAATAATACGTGTTGGCGTCAAGGGTTGCGGATTTTCTTATTGTTGATGCCTCGCCGTTTTTCAGTGCTTCCTTAAATTCCGGACGGTCGCTGTGATTTTCCATAGAGGAGGTTTTTTCTATGCTGTCCGCCAGCACCGTGCCGTCTGACGATATAACCGTAAGTCTTGTATCATTGCCAGTACTGTTTTCTACCGCTTCATAATTGGGGCTTTCGTTAAGCTGCGCTGCTACAATCTGCGCAATGGATTTTAAATTTGACTGCGCCTGCTTTTCATAATATGAGTAGTAAACCCCTACTATTGACAGACTGGTTACAAGTACAATGCAAATTCCAAGACTAAGTATTTTTGTGAAAGTTTTGTTTACCATAAATATCACCTCAGTCTGCGATTTTATATCCTACGTTTCTTATTGTTTTTATACATTCGCCTGCACTGCCCAGCTTTTTCCTCAAAGACTGAATATGTACGTCAACGGTTCTGTTGCCTTGTTCAAAATCATAACCCCATATAGTTTCCATTAAACGGTCACGGGTCAGCACAATTCCTTTATTGCGTATAAGTATTTTAAGTATTTCATATTCTTTATAGGTAAGCTCTATGTGCTTTGAATCAACTGTAACGTCGTGCTTGCCCTCGTCAATTCTTATATTTTCGTATTCAAGAATTTCCTGCGGAGTAGTATTTACACGCCTTAATACCGCTTTCACTCTGCTTATAAGCTCCATTACGCCGAAAGGCTTTGTTATATAATCGTCTGCACCCATATCAAGACCCTTTACAGCGTCAATCTCTCCAGTCTTTGCCGTTACCATTATAACCGGCAGAGTGCTATACTGGGGAGTTTCCCTGATTTGAGTCAGTATTTTAAGACCATCATCCTCCGGCAGCATTATGTCAAGAATTACGAGGGCAGGCTGACATCTTTTAAGCGCCTCAAAAAAATGCTTTGATTTGTCAAACCCCTTTACCTCAAAATCGGAATTTATCAGAGCATATGATTCAAGCTCTCTTATGCTTACATCATCTTCAACTATATAAATTAAATTGTTTTTGCCCATAATTTAACCTACTTTATATTTAATAAGATATTCTTCAAATGTGTCCATAAAGGACGGATTTGAATGGCTTTTTGCTTCTTTAAGATACGAGTGCGTCTGATAGCTTCTGCGTGACAGCTCAATTACACATACAGCAAGATTTGAACAATGGTCGGCAATCCGCTCAAAAGAATTTATTACATCAAAAAACAGCAGTCCGTTTTCTATTGAACATTCGTCCTCTTTAAGCCTTTTGGCGTGCCTTGCTCTTAACTCTGCTTTAAGGTTGTCAATAACCTGCTCCAGTGGTTCAATTTTCATTGCAAGTTCAATATCATCGTCAATAAAAGCTTTTACGGAATTTCTGACAATTTCACTTACAGCACGGCTCATTGTTTCAAGTTCACGGTTTGCCTCTTTTGAAAAATGTATATTGTCTTTGTGCATTCTTCTCTTAATTTTCAGTATATTTACGCCGTAGTCGCCGATTCTCTCAAAATTGCCTATGGCGTGGTTGAGTTTTGACAGCTTAACAGAATCATCTATGTTTAAATTCATAGAGCTGATCTTTACAAGATAAGTTTCAAGCTCGTCCTCGCATTTGTCAAGTTCTTTTTCGTTTTGATTGATTTTTTCATCCTTGCTTTTGGAATATACCTTTATAAAGTCCATACAAAGAGAAATGTTTTCTTCTGCAAGCCCACCCATTTTATCGCATTTTTCTTTAACTTTGTCAAGTGCATATGATGGAGAAATTAAAAATCTTTCGTCAATAAGAGAGGACTGTTCCTGCTCGTGCCTGTTTCTTACAACAACGCAGGCTAGCTTTTCAAGCTGTTTTCCGAAGGGGAAAAGTACTACGGTAGCAAATATGTTAAATACAGTGTGAATTATCGCTATGTCAGCCGCATTTACCGTTTCCTGTATAAAGGGCAGTCCTATTAAAGCATTTAAACCGTAAAAAAGTATCATTGCCAAAGTTACGCCTATGGTGTTGAATGCAAGGTGAACAACCGCCGTTCTTTTTGCATTTTTGCTTGTTCCCACCGACGATATTATAGCTGTTATGCAGGTGCCTATATTCTGCCCTAGAATTATGGGAAATGCCGACGATACGGTTATGGAACCTGTTGCCGCCAGAGCCTGAAGAATACCCACTGATGCTGATGATGACTGAATAACCGCCGTCAGAAGTGTTCCTGCAAGCACACCGAGAAGCGGGTTTGAAAACATTGTAAGCAGATTCGTGAATTCCGGTATGTCTTTAAGAGGTTCAACAGCTCCGCTCATTGCCTCCATTCCGTACATAAGAACAGAAAATCCTATTAGAATGGAGCCTGTGTTTTTCTTCTTTTCGCCTTTACAAAATACGTATAAAATTACGCCTATTAATGTTAAAACAGGTGTAAATGAAGAGGGCTTGAGCAATGTTAATAATAAATTTGTGCTCTCAATTCCTGTCAGTGAAAGAAGCCAGCCGGTTACCGTTGTGCCCACGTTTGCGCCCATAATTATGCCGATTGCCTGATGCAGAGTCATTATGCCGGAGTTAACAAAACCCACCGCCATAACAGTTACTGCCGATGAGGATTGTATCACCGCGGTGACTCCTGCGCCCAGCAGAACGCCTTTTATTCTGTTGTTTGTCATTTTTTCAAGGACGGATTCTAATTTTCCGCCGCTCATTTTTTCAAGAGAGGCGCCCATATAATTCATTCCGAAAAGGAAAAGAGCAAGACCTCCCACCAGCGATAATACTGAAAATATATTCACCTAATCACATCCTAACATATTCTATGGTTTAATACTATATGTAGGCAGTTAAAATATAATTAGATTAATGTTAAATCTGCGTTAAATGTTAAGTATTTTTAATAATTGAATTATTAAGCCGGTCTGATGTATTTTTTTCTTGATTAATAAACAAAATTATGCTAAAATGTCCGAGTTATTATTTTGTAAAGGAGCTATAGTGTGAAAAATCACACTAAACTGATTATATTGCCATCAAAATTTGCCTGTGGAATAATTTTGAGATGGCTGTAATCACCATTAACGCCTTGTCAGGCTACAACAGGGTATTAATGATTTTTTTATGAACAAAATTTGTAGCCAGAAAGGCTATGGTGATTAATGTGCAAATTTTTAATCTTGCAGTATCGGTAAACGATATTATTGAAAAAATTGATTCATTTGTATGGGGATGGACTTTAATTGTCCTTATTCTTGCAGCAGGAATCTGGCTTTCCTTTAGAACAGGCTTTGTACAGGTAAAGCATCTCGGCAAGGCTCTTAAATTTATGATTAAAAACGAAGAAGGCGGAGAGGGAGAGGTTACTTCTTTCGGCGCACTTTGCACCGCTTTGTCGGCCACTATCGGTACGGGTAATATTGTAGGCGTTGCAACGGCAATCTGCCTTGGCGGCCCCGGCGCTGTCTTTTGGATGATTGCAGCGGCGTTTTTCGGTATGGCTACAAAATATACCGAGGGTTTTCTCGCCATTAAATACAGAGAGAAAAAGGACGAGGGGCATTTCCTCGGCGGACCTTTCTATTATATAGAAAAAGGTATGGGTAAAAAGTGGAAATGGCTTGCAAAGCTTTTTGCGTTTTTCGGCATCTGCGTAGGATTAATGGGTATAGGTACATTTACCCAGATTAACGGTATTACCACCGCCGTGCAAAATTTCTTTGACCCTGAAAAATCACATATTGCTTTTTCAATCGGAGAAAACAGCTATTCATGGTCAACTGTTATAGGCGGTTTGCTTGTTACAGTTTTTGCCGCTCTTGTAATCATCGGCGGTATTAAGAGAATTGCTAAGGTTTCCGAAGTAATTGTTCCGTTTATGGCAATTACATATGTATTATTTGTTCTTATAATCGTATTTACACATATTAAAGATATTCCCGATGCGGTTGCGCTTATTGTTAAGAGCGCATTTGCTCCAAAAGCGGTTCTCGGTGCAGGAGCAGGCGTTACACTTAAAATGGCTATGCAAAAGGGTATCGGCAGAGGTATCTTTTCAAATGAGGCAGGTCTCGGTTCGGCGCCTATTGCCGCTGCCGCTGCCAAAACAAGTGATACAGTGCGCCAGGGTCTTGTAACAATGACCGGTACATTTATCGATACAATTGTTATCTGTACTCTCACAGGTCTTTCAATTATTGTAACAGGCGCTCAGAACAGTTTTGTTGAAGGAAGCTTTGAGGGCGTAAGCATTACCACTCTCGCATGGCAGACCGGACTTCCCTGGAATGAAAAAATATCTGCGTTTGTGCTTATGATATGTCTTGCATTTTTTGCATTTACAACAATCCTCGGCTGGAATTATTATTCGGAAAGATGCCTTGAATATATTACAGGCAGCCGAAAGGGAATTAAGTTATATCGCTGGATATATATTTTAGCCATATTTATCGGCCCCTATCTCACTGTTGAGGCAGTATGGAATATCGCCGATATATTCAACGGACTTATGGCGTTTCCAAACCTTATTGCACTGTTTGCATTAAGTGGCGTTGTAGGTAAGGAAACAAAGGAATATTTTGCCGCTGAAAGTCACAATTTGAAAAGACGTTCACGCAATAAAAATTAATTGCTTATAATTCAAAAACGCTTGAGTGCCGGATTGACCGGTGCTCGGGCGTTTTTTACTTTGTGTTAATTAATAAAGGTGCCAAAAAATTGTCTGTTGACATTTTGTGCGTTTAAATGTATAATTAGAACAAACGTTCTAATAGGTGATAAAAGTGGAAAAAACGATACTTCATATTGATTGTAATAAGTTTTACGCTTCGGTGGAATGCCTTTACCGTCCTGAAATACGCAATAAGCCTGTGGCTGTAGGAGGAACTGCTGAAAGCCGTCACGGAATTATTCTTACAAAAAACGAAATTGCCTCAAAGTACGGGCTGACGGTAGGGGAGCCTTTGTGGAAAGCAAGGCAGAAATGCCCCGATTTGGTGATAGTGCCGCCTAATTTTCCTCTTTATATGCGCTTTTCAAAAATGGCAAGGGGAATATATGAGGATTATTCCGATTATATAGAGCCTTTTGGTCTTGACGAAAACTGGATTGACGTAACAGGTGATATGCGCGGAGGAGAGGCAATAGCGCAGATAATACGTCGGCGTGTAAAAGATGAACTCGGTATCACCGTAAGCATCGGTGTAAGCTTTAATAAAATATTTGCCAAATTAGGCTCTGACTATAAAAAGCCTGACGCCGTTACCGTTATAACGAGAGAAAATTATAAGGATATCGTGTGGCCGCTGCCCTGTTCGGATTTGCTTATGGTGGGCAGAGCAACAACAAAAAAACTCTTATCATACGGTATTCATACTATCGGCGAGCTTGCGAATACAAATGTAGAATTTTTGCGCAGTATTTTAGGCAAAAACGGCGAAATGCTTCACAGATACGCTAACGGACTTGATGCGTCACATGTTTGTCATAAGGACGAGATAAGAGATATAAAAAGTGTTGGGAATTCCACAACAACCCCCAGGGATTTGGTAAACGACGAAGATGTGAAAACTGTGTTTACTGTATTGTGCGAAAGCGTTGCACGCCGTATGCGTGAGCAGGGTGTTAAAGGCAGAACGGTTACTATTTCCGTGCGTGATAAAAATCTGCATACCATAACCCGTCAGTGCAAGGCGCCTGCCTGCACCGATATAAGCAGTGAAATACTTAAAATAGGTATGGAGCTTTTTAAAGCGAATTACGACTGGTCTGCTCCGATTCGTTCTTTGGGGGTAAGCGTAAGCGATTTTGATTTTGAATACTGTGAGCAGTTCGATTTATCCGGCACAGCCGAAAAACGCGAAAAGCTTGAAAAGATAGAAATCACCGTGGATAATTTGAAACAGCGTTTCGGAAATTACTGCATACAGCGTGCGTCAATGCTTAAAGATACAGATTTAAGTAGATTTAATCCCCACGATGAGCATACAATACACCCTATTGGATTTACAGGATAATTATAAGGAGAGATAAAAATGATTAATTTTGGCGAAACACAATACAATAATCCTAATAAGTACTATACTAATGTAAAGGTGCTTTTTGACACCGAGGGCAATATAATTCCGCTTAGCATAACATATGATGAAAGAGAGTTTGAGATTGACCGTGTTACAGATGTGCGGCCGGCGGCTTCTCTTAAATCCGGCGGTGCCGGGATAAGATATACCTGCTATATTGACGGCAGAAAAAGTTACCTTTTTTTAGAGGAAAACAGATGGTTTGCAGAACTGTGCCGGTAATTTTATCTGGGATATTGCAATATCTTTTAAAAAGTGATAAAATATGCCCTATAAATTGCGGAGGTTAAGTATTATGTCTGAATACAAAACAATGACTAAAGAGGAATTGCTTAATGAGCAGGAGCAGCTGCTTAAAAGATATAACGAATATAAAGCAATGGGGCTTAAGCTTGATATGTCAAGAGGAAAGCCTGGCAGAGACCAGCTTGATTTGTCAAATGAATTAAATGAGATTTCAGATTATATTGAAGACGGCGTTGATACACGTAATTACGGCTTGCTTGACGGTATTCCCAGCTGTAAAAAGCTGTTTGCCGATTTAATGGGCGTTGATACAAAAAATGTTATTATCGGTCCCAATGCCAGCCTGACTCTTATGTTTGATTATATCAGCCAGTGTTATACCCACGGAGCAGGCGATAAGCCCTGGTGTCAGCAGGGAGAGATTAAATTTCTCTGTCCTGTACCCGGATATGACCGCCACTTTACTATCCTTGAATATTTCGGAATTAAAATGATAAATGTTGCAATGACTGAGCAGGGCCCCGATATGGACGCTGTTGAGGAGCTTGTTAAGGACAGCGCAGTTAAAGGTATGTTCTGCGTGCCTAAGTATTCAAACCCACAAGGTATCACATACAGTGATGAGGTCGTAAAACGTATTGCCGCTCTTAAACCTGCGGCAAAGGATTTCAGAATTATCTGGGATAACGCTTACTGTGTGCATGATATTGTTGAAGACGGCGACAAGCTTTTAAACATTTTTGACGTGCTTCCTGAATATGATAATGATGATATGGTTATTGAGATTTGCTCAACGTCAAAAATTACATTCCCCGGCGCAGGCGTTTCTGCTCTTATTGCAAGCGATAATAATATTGCTTCAATCAAAAAGCGTCTTAATGCACAGACTATCAGCTATGACAAGATGAACCAGCTTCGTCACGTAAGATTTTTTGGCGATGCTCAGGGCGTTTTGAATCATATGAAAAAGCACGCCGCAATTCTTAAACCTAAGTTTGATATTGTCATTAATCATCTTAACGAGGAGCTTGCAGGCAAGGGTATTGCAAGCTGGGTTGAGCCTAAGGGTGGATATTTTATCAGCCTTGAAGTTATGAACGGTTGTGCAAAAAGAGTTGGCGAACTCTGTAAAGAGGCAGGCGTTACCTTAACAAACGTAGGTGCAACATATCCTTATTCAAATGACATTGATGATAGCAATATTCGTATTGCTCCGTCATTTCCGCCGGTTGATGAACTGGATTTAGCGGCTCAGATTCTCTGCGTAAGCGTAAGGCTCGCTTGTATTGAAAAGCTGGTAGGCTGATGACAGCAGGAGCATCAACATCATGCTTTTATCCTATGTTTACGGAAAAAGCACTTGATAATGTAATAGAAGTAGGTTTTCATCAGGCAGAGGTATTTTTTAATACGTCATCTGAACTTGAAGAGCCTTTTGTAAAAGAAATGAAAAAAGCGGCGGATGCAGGCGGTACGGAGATTTTGTCTGTTCATCCCTTTTCCTCCGCTCTTGAAAATAACTGTATTTTTGGTGAATATCAGCGCAGGTATGATGATTTTGTAGATTTGTATAAAAAACATTGTCACGCTGCTGCAATTCTGGGAGCAAAAATTCTCGTAATTCACGGCTCTCACGCAAAGCTTAAAAGACCTTTGCCGGAGGAACACTATTTTGAACGCTTCGCTTCTCTTATAGAAATCGGCAGGCAGGAGGGCGTTGCTGTCTGTCAGGAAAATGTAAATCTTTTCCGCAGCCAGTCCATAGAGTTTAATAAGCGTATGCGTGATTATCTGGGCAATGATTACCATATGGTGTTTGATGTAAAGCAGTCAATACGTGCAGGGTATGACCCCTTTGATTTTTTCAATGAATTTAAAAATGAGATAGTTCACGTCCATTTAAGCGATAACCGTCCCGGAGATGACTGTATGCCTCCCGGAAGGGGAAATTTTGATTTTTCACGTATGAAAAATATTCTTGACGGCGCCGGATATAAAGGCGGTTATGTAATAGAGATTTATTCTAAAGGCTATGATGTAAAAAAAGAGCTTGCCCTGAGCAAGGATTATTTGGCAGGAATTTAATACAATGATTAAAAGCAACAAGACCAAAGGAATTATATGCATACTCATTTCATCGCTGTGTTTCAGCGGTATGAGTTCATTTATCAACCTTTCCGGAGATGTTCCCACTCCCCAGAAAGTGTTTTTTCGTAATCTTGTTGCTTTATTTTGTGCTACGGCGGTTCTGCTTAAAAATCACGAACAGTTTAAGCCTCATAAGGGTTGTCTGCCTTTTCATTTATTGCGAAGCGGAGCCGGACTTTTAGGCGTTTTCGGCAATTTCTACGCTACTACTCATATGGCGCACACTGCCGATGCGGCGATTTTAAATAAAATGTCGCCGTTTTTTACTTTGATATTTTCTGCGATTTTTCTTAAAGAAAAAGTTAAACCGAAACAGGCGGCGGCAATATTTATTGCGTTTATCGGTGCAATGTTCGTAATAAAACCCAGTATGTCAAATGTTGAAATAATACCGTCGCTGTGTGGTTTTGTAGGCGGACTCTGTGCCGGAGGGGCATATACCTGTGTCCGCCATATGGGCAACAAGGGCGAAAACGGCAGATTTACCGTATTTTTCTTCTCACTTTTTTCCGTTGCGCTTACAGCTCCGTATCTTATTTTTAATTATCACCCTATGACAACGAAACAGCTTATATATCTTGTGCTTGTAGGCGTATGTGCTGCAGGAGGACAGTTCTCAATAACTGCCGCTTATACCTTTGCTCCCAGCAGGGAAATTTCCGTTTATGATTATTCAAATGTTATCTTCACCGCCATATCGGGTTATTTCTTTTTGGGCGGTCAGGTGCCTGATACTTTGTCATTTGTGGGCTATTTTATAATTTGTTCTATGGCAGTTTGGATGTTCATCTACAATAACAAGGAAAGTAATTTGAAAACCCAATAATCCAATCAATATATTGTGTAAAGTAAAATGCTTGCATTTTTCTATATGTTGTGTTATAATCATTTTTATCCAAGATAAGGAGGATAAAATTATGAAATGTCCTTTCTGCGGTTATACCGAAAGCAAGGTAATTGACTCCCGTCCCACCGACGAGAACGAGCGCATCCGCCGCCGCCGTGAGTGTTTGCAGTGCGGCAAGCGTTTTACAACATATGAGGTTATTGAGGACGTGCCTATTATTGTTATTAAAAAGGACAGGTCCCGTGAGGTGTTTGACCGTAATAAGATATTAAAGGGTATGCTGCGTGCCTGCGAAAAGCGTCACGTTACCGTTGCTGAGCTGGAGCAGAAAATATCGGAAATTGAAGCCTCCCTTCAGTCCTCTGTTGACAGAGAGGTTACCTCTGCTAAAATCGGCGAGCTTATTATGGAAAAATTAAAGGAAATTGACGAAGTTGCCTACGTTAGATTTGCTTCTGTTTATAAGGAGTTTGATAGTGCGGAGTCTTTCCGTGAGGAGCTTGCAAAGCTTAATGATTAATTATATTGACATTGCTCTTACAATGTGATAATATCGTTATACTTCTTGAGGGAGTAGTCGGCGCTTAGGCGTGATAAGTCAACATACTGATTTATAATAAATCTGGCTTATATTAAATGACAAGACTCAGGTACGGTTATAGCCGTACCCGGGTCATTTTTTGTGTAAAGGGGTAAGAATATGGGATTTGGTGAGATTTTTCTGATTGCCGTAGGATTGTCAATGGACGCCTTTGCGGTTTCAATCTGCAAGGGACTTAAAATGCAGAAAAAAATTAATGCAGGACAAACTGCACTTATCGCACTTTTTTTCGGTGGATTTCAGGCGCTTATGCCTGTTGTCGGCTGGTTTTTGGGCAGTTCATTTAAAAATTATATTGAAAGCATTGACCATTGGGTTGCCTTTTTTCTGCTTGCCATCATCGGCGGAAAAATGATTTACGACTCTTTTCACGACGACGATGAAAAAGAGGATAAGCCTTTCAGCATAAAAGAACTTCTTTTGCTGGCAATAGCTACAAGTATTGACGCTTTAGCAGTGGGTATAACCTTTGCCATTATCAAAACAAATATATGGATGGCGGTTGCCATAATAGGAATAACAACATTTGTTTTGTCAGCGGCAGGCGTGTTTATAGGACACAAATTTGGCGCAAAATACAAAAGCAAGGCAGAACTTGCCGGCGGTATAATACTGGTGTTAATCGGAGTAAAAATTCTTCTTGAACATCTCGGAGTAATCGGATAATTCTAAAAGAAAAAACGGAAGTAGCTAAAACTTCCGTTTTTCTTTTAATATTTGTATTTTTCATGGGGTGAGGAATTGAATTTATCAATAACTATATGGTATCTGTCATATGCATTTTTAACCGATTCTTCCCAGGAAATATAAATGTCGTCCCTTGCTTTAATTCCCACCTGTTTAAGCAAAATTTTGTTGCCAATTATTTTTTCTATTTTAGTTGCTACAGAATGAGCCGTCTCCAGACAGAGAAAGCCGGTTTCACCGTCAATTATTCCCTCGGAGGCGCAGGAGCCGTCTACAAGAACCGCAGGAGTTGCCGAAGCCGCCGCCTCTCTTACAACAAGGCCGTTGGTGTCAAATATAGATGGAAATACGAGTAAATCCGAGGCAGAATAATATATCTGTAATTCATTTCTATCAAGAATCTGACCTGTAAATATAACCTTGTCATCAAGCATAAGCTTTTTGCAGTATTTTTTTATGGCAAATTCGTCAGGACCCATACCAATCATAAGCATCCTGAAATCAATTCCTCTGTCCTTCAGAAGCTTTAATGCGTCCATAATGATTTTTATGTTCTTATACCACATCATACGTCCTACGAAAATCAGTACGGGTACATCGGGGGGCAGATTGTGCTTTCTTCTAATCATTGCAATTTCTTCATCACTGCTGTCAGCCTTCGGCAAATCGCATCCGTTGGGCATAACTACATAGTTGCCCTCGTAGCCGACCTTACGCAGAGAATCCGCTGTGCCCTTGCTTGTTACCCATACCTCGTCAGCGCTCTTAATATTATTTAAAAGCATACCGTAGGCTCTTTTTTTAATAAGAGGAGTGGGTATTCTCGATTCAAAATCATATTCGTATTTTGTGTGGTAAGTAAGAATATGAGGTATTCTGTGAAGCCTGTTAATACGTCTGAAAAAATAACTTGTTGCGATAGGGCAGTGGGAATGAATTACGTCAAAATCCATATTGATTATATCCTCTGAAAACTGCCTTTTAAAAGGCCATCCAACAGGATAACCTTCGCCAAAAGTAAACAAGCTTTTATATCTGTAAATCTGATAAGAATATTTGTAATCTTCCTGATTTGGATTTTTCGGAGTGACGATTACAGCTTCTCCGAGTTTTTCGTTAATTATATCGGCATAGCATTTGGCTACGGTGCTTATTCCGTCCATTGTTGGGGGAAAAGCCTCAGTGCCGATAGCTATTTTCAGTTTATCTTTCACTAAATATCCTCCGGAGCAATAAAATTGTTTTTATCATTATACCACACCCTGCCCCCTTTGTAAAATTAAATTAATATTAAATATTTTGTATTCATTTTTGTTGGATTTATAATGAATTTAACCAATTATTTACTTGATAATGCATCAATTATAATATATAATAGTAAATGAATAATTATTTGGTGGTCGGTGTGTATGTCAGGGCAATATTCCGTAACTCTAAAAAAGATAATTGACAACCATAATCTTGAGGTTGTATATGTTCCTAAAGATACGGAGCATATTAAAATCATAACAAGTGAGGTTAACCGTCCCGGTATCGTTCTTACCGGTTATACCGATTATTTTGATTCGCTGAGAATACAGATTCTCGGATGGACTGAAATGGGCTTTTTGCACAATATGTCCGATGCAGAGAGAAAAAACGCTCTCGGATACTGGCTTTCACTTCAGCCTGCGGCAGCGGTTATTACGCGTGGACTGAAAGTGCCGGAATATTTTATTGACGCCTGTAAGGAATATCAGGTTCCGCTTCTCAAAACCCAGGAGGAAACTTCACCGTTTCTCGCGGCGCTTATCAATTTTCTTAACAGAGAGCTTGCGCCGAGAATTACACGCCACGGTGTACTTGTTGAGGTTTACGGCGAAGGTGTGCTGATTGTTGGAGAAAGCGGCGCAGGTAAGTCGGAAACCGCCATAGAGCTTATAAAGAGAGGACACCGTCTTATCGCTGACGACGCGGTGGAAATACGCAAGGTGTCGGAAAAAACACTGGAGGGTTCCTCACCCAGCAATATACGCCACTTTATTGAACTCAGAGGTATCGGAATAATTAATGCAAGGCGTATTTTCGGTATGGGCGCCGTAAAGACTACGGAAAAAATTGATATGGTAATACAGCTTGAGGATTGGGATTCCACCAAAGCTTATGATAGACTTGGTCTTGATAATGAATATACGAAAATTCTTGATGTCAAAGTGCCTGTTATCACTGTTCCCATTACTCCCGGGCGTAACCTTGCCGTTATAGTTGAAACTGCTGCAATGAATAACCGTCAGAAGAAGATGGGCTATAACGGAGCAAAAGAGCTTATGCACTCTCTCGGTATGGAAGATATCGAGCCCAACGACAAAGAACTTGAAATTTGGGAAAATTCTTAGTTTTGTTAATATTAATGCTGAAAGGATATAAATACTATGTACACTATCGGAATTGATTTGGGAGGAACAAATATTGTAGCCTCCGTTGTGGATGACAAATACAACATTGTTGCCACATCAAAAACCCCTACCGCAATGCCTCGTACACCTGAAGAGATTTTTGACGATATTGCAAAGGTATCCGTCCAAGCGGTTGAAAAAGCAGGAATAACTATGGATGATATTGATTCTATAGGAATGGGAACTCCCGGAACAGTTAATGCCGATGGGGTTATAGAGTATGCAAATAATCTTAATTTTGACCATGTTCCTGCAAAGAATATGCTTATAGAAAGACTCGGCGATAAACCTATATTCATTGAAAATGACGCCAACTGCGCCGCTCTCGGAGAGGCTTATGCAGGATGTGGAAACGGTGCAAAGGATTTTGTGGCAATTACTCTCGGCACAGGCGTAGGCAGTGGTATTATTGTTGATGGTAAAATAGTATCAGGTGTAAACCATGCAGGTGGTGAATGCGGTCATATGGTTATTATCTATGACGGCGAGGAATGTACCTGCGGACGTAAGGGCTGCTGGGAGGCATATGCTTCTGCTACAGCGCTTATCCGCCAGACTCAGAAGGCTATGGAGGAATATCCTGAATCCGTAATGCATGAGCTTGCAAAGGAAGAGGGAAAGGTTTCCGGCAGAACTGCTTTTGATGCTATGCGCAGAGGTGATATTGCCGGTATCAAGGTTGTTGACAGATATATAAAATACATATCCTGCGGAATTATTAATATTGTAAACGCATTGCAGCCGGAGATTATCTGTATAGGCGGCGGTATCTGTAATGAGGGCGAAACACTTTTAAGACCGCTTCGCCGTTATGTAGAGGCTGAAAGATACAGTGTTTATTCAAAATTCCAGACTAAAATTATGAAGGCGCAGCTGGGCAACGATGCCGGTATAATAGGCGCAGCTATTCTCGGCAGAGTATAAATCAGTTTGTATTTATTGGTGATAATTTGACTCAATTAATTAATTATTTAAAGGAAATCGGCTGTGAGTACGTTACCAATGAGCCGATGAGCGAACATACAACATTTAAAATAGGCGGAAATGTGCCGGTTATGGCGTTTCCGGTCAGCGAAGAACAGATATCCTTAATTATCAAAAAATGCAATGATTTGGGCATACGTTATATGACAATCGGCAAAGGCTCAAATCTTCTTGTTGCTGACGAGGGCATTAACGCCTGTATTATTAATTTGGGAAAGCAGTTTTCCGATGTTAAGCTTATTGACGAAAACACAATTTATGCTCAAAGCGGTGCTCCTCTTATGAAAGTGTGCCGTTTCGCATTGGAAAATGAGCTTGATGGTATGGAATTTGCCTACGGTATTCCCGGTTCCTGCGGCGGTGCTGCATTTATGAATGCCGGCGCTTACGGCGGAGAAATGAAAGATGTGCTTTTCAGATGCAACCATATTGATAAGGCCGGCGAAAAAGGATTTCTTGAAAATGAAAATTTAAAGCTTTCTTACCGCCGTTCCGCTTATTATGATAACGGCTGTACTATTACGGGTTTGTATCTAAAACTTAAAAAAGGTGACAAATCCGCTATCAAAGCAAAAATGGATGAGCTTATGCAAAGGCGCAAAGATAAGCAGCCTTTGGAGTATCCTTCGGCAGGCTCCACTTTTAAAAGACCCCAGGGATATTTTGCCGGAGCGCTTATACAGGAATGTAACCTTAAAGGTTTAAGCGTAGGCGGTGCACAGGTCAGCGAAAAACATTCGGGATTTGTAATAAATACCGGTGGCGCAACCTGCTGTGATGTTCTTGATTTGTGCAAAAAGGTATCCGATACGGTTTTGCGTGAAAAAGGCGTAAGGCTTGAAATGGAAATAAGAGTGACAAAATAATTTTGCGGGGTAAATCTTATGAATGATAAAGAATTAGTTATACTTACCGGTGTTTCCGGTGCAGGAAAATCAACGGCGATGAGCTTTATGGAAGATGTCGGATATTACTGTATAGATAATATGCCGCCGGAACTTATATCTGCGTTTATTAATCTGATTGAAAAGTCGGATTCCTATAAAAAAATTGCAATAGTTGCCGATGTGCGCTCAACAGAGGTTTTCAATACTCTTATTGATTTGGTTGATAAACTTAAAGATGAGGGTTACAATGTTAAGATTATTTACCTTGATATCAAAAATCATGTTGCTCTTAAAAGATATAAGCTTACAAGAAGAAAGCACCCCTTTGCTGATAAATTTTCCGGTTTTATTGAGGACGCTCTCGCTTATGAAAAGGATTTGCTTGCGCCCTTAAGACAACGTGCCGACTATGTTGTTGATACTTCGGATTTAACATCAAATCAGCTTCGCAGCCGTCTTACCCAGATACTTTTGGGTGATGACAGAGCGATTATGAATATTCACGTTATGTCCTTTGGATTTAAGCACGGTATTCCTACCGACGCTGATTTTGTTCTTGATGTGCGCTGCCTGCCAAATCCTTACTGGGTGGAATCTCTGCGCAGCAAAACGGGACTTGATAAAGACGTTGAGAATTACGTTTTCGGCTTTGATGAGTCACACCAAATGCTTGAAAAGCTTGAAAAATTCCTTGATTTTCTTAATCCTTTATACATAAAAGAGGGTAAAAGTCAGATTGTTATAGCAATCGGATGTACCGGCGGAAACCACAGAAGCGTGGTTATTGCCGAAGCACTGGCGAAATATTTTTCAAAACGCTGGGAAAACGTAACGGTTAACCACAGAGATATAGACAGAAATTAAAGCACAATGACATTTTCATCACAGGTAAAAAGTGAACTCACAAAAATTGAATATACTAAAAACTGCTGTAAAAAATGTTTACTGTACGGACTTGCGTTGTTTGGCAAAAGCTTTTCGTCAAACGGTGTTTCCTTTCAGACAGAGAGTGAAAATACAGCAATGCTTTATAAGCGCTTGTTAAAAGAACTGTGCAATATCGATTCAACTATTGTAAAAAGTCCTTCCGGTAGAAATTTTACGGTAACTATTGAAAATAAAAGCGACGCAGCTAAACTTATGATGTATTTTATGCACGACAGTTCGGAAACTTCGCTGAAAGTCAATGTTTCAAATTTTGTTTGCCGTGAATGTCAGAATGCATTTTTCGCAGGTGCATTTCTCGCTTGCGGTACTGTTTCAAGTCCGCAGAAGGATTATCACCTTGAGTTTTGTATTGCGTACAGAAATCTGTCAAAAAGCTTTGTTACCGTTTTGCAGGAGGCAGAGTTGTCTCCTAAAGTTACCACCAGAAAAGGCTACAATATAGTCTATTTTAAAGAGAGTGAGGCAATCGAGGATTGCCTTTATCTTATGGGTGCGTCAGCGGCTATGTTTGATATGATGAATATAAAAATCATAAAAGATATACGTAACAGAGCAAACAGAAAGGCGAACTGCGAAACCGCTAATATAGAGCGTACCGTAAATGCCGCAGCACAGCAGATTGAAGCGATAGAAAAAATTAAAAAGGCAAAAAAGTTTGACGGTCTTTCTCCTGCGTTAAAGGAGATGACACAAATCAGATGTGAAAATCCCGATGCAAGCTTAGGTGAGCTTGCAGGTATGTTTGAACCGCCTCTTTCAAGAAGCGGAGTAAATCACAGACTTAATAAACTTGTGTCCATTGCGGACTCAATTAAATAACTATAAGGAAAGTAATAATATGTTTACTCATCTGCACGTTCACACACAGTTCAGCCTGCTGGACGGCGCCTGCCGTCTCGGTAATCTTGTGTCACGTGCAAAGGAACTTGGAATGACGCACCTTGCAATTACCGACCACGGTAATATGTACGGTGCTGTTGATTTTTATAAAGAGTGCAGAAAACAGGGAATAAAGCCAATAATAGGCTGTGAGGTTTACGTTGCTCCCAGAACAAGATTTGATAAGGACAAGACTCTTGATAAAGAATACAATCATCTTATTCTGCTTGTAAAAAATGAAACAGGCTACAAAAACCTAATTAAAATGGTGTCGGCAGGATTTACCGACGGATTTTATTTTAAACCACGTATTGACCGTGATTTGCTTGAAAAATATCACGACGGACTTATTTGTACGTCTGCCTGCCTTGCCGGTGAAATACCGCAGAAATTACTGCAAAAGGATTATGACGGTGCAAAACGTGAAGCGCTTTGGTTTAATGATATTTTTGGCGACGGCAATTACTATCTTGAAGTGCAGGATCACGGAATTCCCGAGCAGAAAATTGTGCTTGACGGTATTAAACGTCTTAACAGAGATACAGGTATTCCCCTCGTTGCCACAAACGATGTTCATTATGTAAACCGTGACGACGCCAAAATTCAGCAAGTGCTTATCTGTATTGCCACTAATCACGTTTTAGGCGAGGACACCGGTCTCGAATTTCACAGCGATAATTTTTATCTTAAGTCCGAACAGGAAATGCGGGAGATTTTTTTTGATATTCCCGAAGCTGTTGACAATACTCAGACAATAGCCGATAAATGCAGCTTTGATTTTGAATTCGGCAGTACCAAGCTTCCGTATTTTGAAACTCCCGGAAATATGAATCATTTTGAATATTTCAGGCAAAAATGTTATGAGGGACTTTATAAAAAATATTCTCAAAATCCCCCTGAAAGTTATATAAAACGACTCGAATACGAGCTTGAAACTGTTGATAAAATGGGATATACCGATTATTATCTGATAGTTCAGGATTTTGTGGCTTTCGCAAAGTCAAAAGGTATTCCCGTAGGACCGGGCAGAGGCTCCGGCGCTGGTTCAATCGCCGCCTACTGTATTGGTATTACCGATATTGACCCGATGAAATACGATTTGATTTTTGAACGTTTTCTAAACCCTGAGCGTGTTTCAATGCCTGACTTTGATATAGATTTCTGCTACGAGCGCAGGCAGGAGGTTATAGATTACGTTACAGAAAAGTACGGCGCTGACCATATTGCGCAGATTGTAACTTTCGGTACCCTGCAAACTCGTGCCGCTATACGTGATGTGGGCAGAGCAATGGGTATGCCTTATTCAGAGGTTGACGCCGTGGCAAAAATGGTGCCTAACAGTTTTCATATCACAATAGACGAGGCTGTTAAAAAAAGCAGTGATTTGCGCCGTGTTATGCAGGAAAATCCGCAGATTAACGAGCTTATTGAAACTGCAAGAAAAGTTGAGGGTATGCCGAGAAATACCTCAACCCATGCCGCCGGTGTTGTTATAACCCATGATCCTGTATCGTCTTATGTTCCTTTGGCAACAAATGACGGACTTGTTGTAACTCAGTATATTATGACTACTCTTGAAGAACTGGGTTTGCTCAAAATGGACTTTTTGGGTTTGCGTACTCTTACGGTGATTGACGACTGTGCCAAGGCAAGTAGCATTGATATTGATTCAATTCCCATTGATGATGAAAAGGTTTATAAAATCTTTTCAAGCGGTAAAACAGAGGGCATATTTCAGTTTGAGTCATCAGGTATGAAGCAAATGCTGATGAATCTGAGACCCACTGCTCTTGAAGATTTGATTGCCGCCACATCTCTTTACCGTCCCGGTCCTGCCTCCCAGATTGATACATTTGTTGATAATTCCCATAACCGTTCCCATATAAAATACGAAACACCCCTTCTTGAACCGATACTTAAAAACACCTATGGCTGTATCGTTTATCAGGAACAGGTTATGCAGATTTTCCGTTCCCTTGCCGGATATTCCTACGGCAGAGCAGATGTGGTGCGCCGTGCAATGAGTAAGAAAAAGCACGACGTTATGGAGCAGGAGAGAGAAACATTTATAAAAGGCTGTGCCGAAAATAATATTGACGCTCAAACGGCAAACGGTATTTTTGATAAGATTTCCGACTTTGCTTCTTACGCTTTTAATAAATCCCATGCAGCCTGTTATGCACTTGTTGCATATCGCTGCGCATATCTAAAATATTACCACCCGGCTCAGTTTATGGCTGCTTTGCTTACGTCAATTCTTGATTCGTCAAATAAAGTAGCACGTTACATTGCCGAGTGCAAGCGACTTGGTTTAAGCCTTGGGCCGCCGGATATTAATACATCTATGAAAGGCTTTACCGCCTCGGGAAAAGTAATAAATTACGGTCTTTTGGGCATAAAAAATTTAGGCTCCGATTTCATCGATGACATCATTAAAGAACGCAGAAACGGCAGATTTACCGATTTGTTTGACTTTTGTACACGTATGCAGGGCAGCCGTTTTAACAGACGTGCTGTCGAATCCCTTATCCGTTGCGGCGCAATGGACTCCTTTGACGCCAATCGCCGTCAGATGCTTCAGGCTTTGCCAGTGCTTCTGACAAATATTGAAGAAAAGCACCGCAAAACGATGTATGGTCAAGTGGGTTTGTTTGATATAAGCGAAGATTTCGGCGATAAATTTGATATGCCCCAGGTGGATGAATTTTCAAAGATGGAACTGCTGCAAATGGAAAAAGAAATGACGGGTCTTTATCTTTCCGGTCATCCAATGGACAAGTATCACCATTTTGTAGAAAAATCGGGCTGCGTTTGCACCATAGATTTGATTGAATCGGCAAGAAGCGAAATGCCCGCTTATAAAGACGGCACTTTTGTGTCATTGTGCGGAATAATCACCCACATTACTGTAAAGCAAACCCGTGCCAATAACGCCAATATGGCTTTTGTCACCCTTGAGGATTTGTACGGCTCAATAGAGGTTATTCTCTTTCCTAAAACCTTTTTGCAGTATAGTTCACTGATTGCTTCAAACAATGTTATCGCAGTTAACGGCACTCTTTCAATGGAGGAAGAGAAAGACCCTAAAATACTCGTTAATGCAGTTTTTCAGCCTGCAAGCAAAAATATTGATGCAGTAAAATCACCTCAGAATAATCTTTTAAAAAAAGAAAATGTCCCTGCAAAATCTAAAAAGGTCAGCAAGCACAGAGGACTTTATCTTAAATTTGAAAACAAAGACGATAAAAATATTCATAAGGCAAAGGTGATTACTTCAATTTTTGACGGAACATTACCGCTGTATTTTTACTATACTGACAGTGGAAAGTATGAAAGACAGAGTATTAGCTCCGCCGTCAGCGTAAACCCTACTATGTTGGGTGAGCTGAAAAGAATATTAGGCGATAAAAATGTTGCAGTTATTGACTGACAATACTTGACAATTTTATAACAAATTAGTAAAATAGTAGCATTGTATATTTGTATATACTAACATTATTAATAATATTCTCTTGATATTTTGGAGGAATAATTATGAAAACAATAGCAGTATTAACAAGCGGCGGCGACGCACCGGGTATGAACGCAGCTGTTCGTGCGGTTGTAAGAACAGCTTGCGAAAATGGTATTAAGGTTTACGGCGTTATCCGCGGATATAACGGACTTATCAACGGCGACTTTATTGAGATGGATTTACGTTCCGTATCTGATATAATCAACCGCGGAGGTACTATACTTTATTCTGCCCGTTCGGTTGAATTTGCAACAGAAGAAGGTATGCGCAAGGCAGTGCGAACCTGTCAGGAATACGGCATTGAAGGTGTAGTTGTTATCGGCGGTGACGGTTCTTTCAGAGGTGCAAGAGATTTATCTGAAAGAGGTATACCCTGCGTAGGTATTCCCGGTACAATAGATAACGATATTGCATGCTGTGACCATACAATAGGCTACGATACCTGTCTTAATACAATTAAGGAAATGGTTGACAGAATCCGTGATACATCGGAATCCCACGACAGATGCTCTGTTATAGAGGTTATGGGCAGACGAGCAGGTTACCTCGCGCTTAACTCAGGTATTGCCTGCGGAGCTACTTCAATTCTCATTCCAGAGGTGCCTTTTGATATTCAAAAGCACGTTATTGAGCGTATGAAGAAAACTCAGCGTACAGATAAAAAGCACTTTATCATTATTGTTGCCGAAGGATGTGATGTTGACTGTAAGGCTTTGGCAGAAGAAATTCAGGCTAAAACAGGCGTTGAATCACGACATATTGTTCTTGGTCACGTTCAGCGAGGCGGTTATCCCACAGTACGTGACAGGGTAATGGCTACAAGAATGGGCAATTATGCAGTTAAGCTTCTTATGAATGATATCGGCAACCGTGTAGTCGCTTCTCAGAAAGAAGAAGTAGTTGATTACGATATTTTTGAAGCTCTTAATATGAAAAAGAGTATTGACCTTGAGCTTTATAATATTGCTCACGAGGTCTCTATCTGATTAATATAAAATTAACTCCGCAGAGGATTTTTCTCTGCGGAGTTTGTTTGTTTCTTTCTTTCTTTATTCTTCTATTGCCCGATTTCTAAAAAGCAGGCTGATGCACCAAATTGCTCCAAGGCATACCAGCGTATATATTATGCGTGAAAGCACGGCGTCCTGTCCACCGAAAATCCAAGCCACAATATCAAATTTGAAAATGCCTATACAGCCCCAGTTAATACCGCCGATGATTGTTAGAATTAATGCAATTCTGTCTATGATATTCAAAAAAACATCTCCTTTGCAAATATCTGTTGTAAGTATTATTTGTCGTAAGAAGATGTTTTATTCAAAATTTTTATACCCTTGTAACAAGCACTTCAATATTTCCGCTTATAGTGTATTCACCGAAAGAGGCAGGCACAAAGAATGAGTCACCTTTTTTTGCATTTCCGCCGTTAATACTGCCCTCACCGTCTATTACAAGTATGTGGTTAAAGCTGCTGTCATCAGCGGTGAGCGTAAATTCCTTTTCTGTCTTGTATCTGTCAACGGTAAACAAATCGCACTTTGTAAGCTTCTGGCTTATGTATGCACCGTGATTTGTTTTTTCACCCATAGGTTTGATATCGTATTTAGGCGGTTTTGTCACAGCCACATCAACGGCTTTGTCAATGTGCAGTTCTCTCGGCTTACCGTCTTTTCCAACTCTGCCATAGTCATACACTCTGTAGGTGCAGTTGCTGTTTTGCTGAATTTCAGCAATCAAAACGCCTTTGCCTATTGCGTGCACAGTTCCTGCCTCAATGAAAAACAAATCGCCTTTTTTGACTTTAACGGTGTTGAGATTGTCAAGCAGGGTGTTGCTTTCAATGGCGCTTCTAAATTCCTCAGATGTGATTTCATTCTTAAAGCCGTAAATAAGACTTGCTCCGTCCTCTGCGTCAAGCACATACCAAATCTCTGTTTTGCCGAACTCATTTTCAACTCTGCGCGCGTATTCATCAGCGGGATGAACCTGAACAGAAAGATTATCATAAGCGTCAATGAGTTTAATCAGTACAGGGAAATAGGAAAATTTAACGCTGTTTTTTCCGCAGACTTTTTCAGCACCGTTTTTATCAATTACTTCCTGCAAAGTTAAGCCGTCGTATTCTCCGCCGTCAATGGTGTTCATTCCGTCCTTGTGGGAAGCCAGCATCCACGCTTCGGCAGTTTTGTCATATCCGGTTTTAAATCCGTAGTCATTTTCCAGTCTGTGTCCGCCCCAGATATAGTCCTTAAAAACAGGATTTAATTTTAAAATATCCATAAATAAACCTCATATTCATAATTATATTAGATAGGCAATAAAGAGTAATCCGAACTGTGGTTTAAATTGGCTGATTTGTCCTTACTCCTCGTTAAAAATACTCGGAATACAAAAGTATTTCTGCGTTTTTGTGCCTTGATTAAGAACAAATCAGCACAATTTAAACTCGCAGACCAAAAAT
>CAYXLH010000015.1:0-10156 GCA_964465835.1 uncultured Bacteroides sp.
AATATCGCTTTAATACTGCATTTTTGACGGGTTCCGATTATTACCGTTACCCTAAGCCAAAGGGATTTGAACCGCCCTTTGTATTACCCATAAAACGCTCTGCCATTTCCGGGTTCTGCTGCATCATACGACGCATCTTTTTGCTCATTTTCGGTCCGCCTTTACCGGAGCCGATTTTTTTAACCATTTTCTGCATCTGCTTAAACTGAGCAAGAAGCTTATTGACATCTTCTACTTTCATTCCGCATCCTGCGGCAATTCTGCGCTTACGGGAAGGATTAATAATTTCCGGCTTTTCACGCTCCTGCTTTGTCATTGAATAAATGATAGCACGAAAACGGTCAAACGCCTTTTCATCAATATCTTCATCCTTAATTTGCTTGCCTATGCCGGGAATAAGTTTAATTGTGTCTTTAATTGAGCCCATTCTTTCCAACTGGTCAAACTGGTCAAGCAAATCATTGAAATCAAATCTGTTCTTGGCAAGCTTCTTTTCCAGCTCCGCCGCTTTCTTTTCGTCAAGGGCAAGCTCCGCCTTTTCAATAAATGAGAGCACATCGCCCATTCCGAGAATACGGGAAGCCATACGGCTTGGATGGAAAGTTTCAAGATTGTCAAGCTTTTCGCCGGTGCCGACGAATTTTATAGGCTTTCCGGTTACTGCACGGACAGACAAAGCAGCACCGCCTCGTGTATCACCGTCAAGTTTTGTAAGTATAACACCGTCAATGCCCAATGTTTCATTAAAACTTTTTGCAACATTTACGGCATCCTGACCTGTCATTGCGTCAATTACAAGGAGAATTTCGTGAGGATGAACCGTTGAACGGATATTTGTAAGCTCCGCCATAAGCTGTTCATCAATATGCAGACGACCGGCAGTATCAAGGAAAACATAGTCGTTGCCGTGATCCTTAGCATACTTTACGGCTTCCTGAGCAATGATTACAGGGTTTTGGGTACCCATTTCAAACACAGGAACGCCAATCTGTTCGCCTACAACCTGAAGCTGTTTAATAGCGGCAGGCCTGTAAATATCACAGGCAACAAGCAACGGTCTGTGACCCTCTTTTTTTAGTTTGAGGGCAAGCTTTGCGCTGTGTGTTGTTTTACCGCTTCCCTGAAGACCGCACATCATAACGATTGTGGGAGGGTGATTGGCAATAGCCAGCCTTGACTCATTGCCGCCCATAAGCTCGGTTAACTCTTCGTTAACTATTTTTATAACCATCTGACCAGGAGTCAGTGATTCCATTACATCTGCGCCGATTGCACGCTGAGTAACCTTATTTGTAAATTCCTTTGAAACTTTATAGTTTACATCGGCTTCAAGCAGTGCAAGGCGAACCTCACGCATTGCTTCTTTAACATCTGCCTCGGTTAACTTTCCCTTGGCACGAAGCTTTTTAAATGAATTTTCAAGGCGCTCACTTAGTCCTTCAAATGCCAAGAAATCACTTCCTAACTAAATATCACTCGCTAATCAAACCGTTTTAGGCTTGCTTGGATTTATCTCACTCGCTTAAATAATCCGCTATTGATTTAATTCTTGCTACGTTATCATTTATCTCCATAGAAAGGCTGTGTTCAAGATTGTACTGATTTATAGCGTCGGCACATTCCTTTATATCGTTAAGCCCCTTTTGCAGACTGGAAAACTTTTCTGCAAGGCCAAGACGTGACTCCATATCAAATAACTGATTTTCTGCACGCTTAATTGCGTCACGCACGCCCTGTCGGGTTATACCCTCGTTTTCAGCAATTTCGGAAAGTGAAAGGTCTTCATTATAATAAAACACAAGAAAATCATGCTGTTTTTTCGTGAGCATTTCGCCATAAAAATCAAGCAAAAGCGAAACCTCAAGATTTTTTGCCAATCAAGACCTCTCCTTTCATAAAACATTCTGTAAAGTAAATTATCTTTACAACGCTTGACTATTATACTAAAGTGATATGTATATGTCAAGGAAAAAGGCAATAATTTTTTTAACAAAATTTTAATAAAAACTATTGACACAATTTGTAGTGTATTTCAATTTCATAAACAGCAAAATACAACAAATTTAAACAATATTAACATTATATACATTATTTATAATTAATTTATACATAATTATTTACATTTCTATTGACAATAGCTGTAAAAATAACTTATTATTATACTGTTATAAAGAACGGAGGTCATATTCAGTATGAACTTTTCACAGGTAATCAATTCCATGTTTGAGCAATTTGCCAACGGTAATTTCAACTGGAAAATGATTCTTATGTGGGTTATCGGCGGAATACTTATTTATCTCGCCATAAAGAAAGAGATGGAACCCACACTTCTTTTGCCAATGGGATTCGGCACAATTCTTGTAAATCTGCCGTTATCCGGTGCCATAGGCGATGACGGTCCCCTGACTGTACTGTTTAAAGCAGGTATGGAAATAGGCGAACTGTTCCCGCTTATTTTATTTATCGGTATAGGTGCGATGATAGATTTCGGACCTCTGCTGAAAAATCCGTGGCTGATGCTTTTCGGCGCAGCTTCACAGTTTGGTATATTCCTTACATTTATGATTGCAGGATTTTTCTTTGACATCAAGGACGCTGCTTCTATCGCAGTAATCGGTGCTGCCGACGGTCCTACTTCAATATTTGTTGCAAACCAGCTGAAGTCTGAATATGTAGGTCCTATTATGGTTGCGGCATACTCGTATATGGCGCTTGTTCCTATTATTCAGCCCCCTGTTATCAAGCTTTGCACAACGCAGAAAGAAAGAAAAATCAAAATGACTTACAAGGCAGGGGAAGTTTCAAAGACAACAAAGATTGTATTTCCTATCATTGTTACAATTGTTGCCGGTCTTGTAGCTCCTAAATCAGTTGCTCTTGTAGGATTTCTTATGTTTGGTAATCTGCTTCGTGAATGCGGTGTTACAAACTCACTCAGCGACACAGCACAGAATGCACTTGCCAACATTATAACAATCCTTTTAGGTATCACCGTTGCATCACAAATGCAGGCAGACAAATTTGTAAAGCCCCAGACTCTTATGATTTTAGGCCTTGGTCTTATCGCATTTATCTTTGATACAGCCGGCGGCGTTATGTTTGCAAAGCTTATAAACGTATTTTTGCCGAAATCAAAGAAAATCAATCCTATGATTGGTGCGGCAGGTATCTCGGCATTCCCAATGAGCGGACGTGTTGTTCACCAGATGGGACTTAAAGAGGACCCGCAGAACTTCCTTATTATGTACACTATGAGCGTAAATGTATCGGGTCAGATTGCATCGGTTATCGCCGGCGGTCTTATCCTTTCAATCGCCACCGCATTGATTTAAGGGAGGTAATAATATGTTAAATCTTATGGCTTTTATTTCAACTTTTTTAATGGGAATTGAAATCAGAACGGACTCCTGGAAACAGACTTTGCCTGCAATGGGCTTCGGTATGCTCTGCATTTTCATTGTAATCGGAATTATCATTGTCGCCACATACTTAATCAACAAAGTCTTTTCCAAAAAGAAGGACAAAAAAGAAAAATAAACAAATATATCAAAGAGGCTGCTTCACAAAAATCGTGAGGCAGCCTCTTTATGATATCTATGTGTATAAATATCAATGATTATCTATTTATATTCAAATTTTTTATAAGATTCTAAAAGCGCATTCTTTTTTTGTTTTTCGTTCATTTTCTCATATTCTATTCCTAAAATTGTTTGATATGTTAAATCAAGTTTTTCATAACCGGCAAAAAATTCATTATATTTTTTATCATAAGTTTCTTTATCAGACTTTTTGTGATTTGAATTCTCATAATAACCGTATTCATCAACTACCTTATTGTTGTTTTCCAATCCGGCATCACAGTGGTATTGACTAAAAAGCATTTGGCTGTTTATTTTCCCTTCACTGTCAAGGCTCAAAAATCCGTATGTACAGTTATATTCACCTGTCATAACTCTTAAATAATCAGCACAGTAATAATATAATTTGCCATCATTTTTGTTCTTGTACAGCTGCGGATAATCTGCTACCGTAAATAAATCAAAGGTGCTTTCAATATCTTCGTCAGAAGAAAGTTTTATTACCTTTTTATTTTGGGTATCAATGGTGTAATATGAATTTTCGCTGTATCCGCCGCTTCCGTCATTCACATTAACGACAAGGTCCAATACGCCGTCAAAGTTCAACTCCATAAAACAATAATAGTAGCCATTCATTGGCATATAATCAGGCTCTAATTCCCATTCATCAGAATTATCAAAATATATGTCAAGCATTATAATTGACAATAATAAACTAATTGTTTTTTCATAATATCACCTCTTTCTGTTTATATGATTGGATAGACTATGGCCGCCCATTTAATTCATAATAAATTATAGAACAATCTGTTCTATAATATACTGACTACGGTGATAATATATGAAATTTCAACGAATACGGGATTTAAAAGAGGATGCGGATTTAACGCAAAGTGACGTTGGAAATGCAATAAATTTACCTCAAAGGACTTATGCATATTACGAATCAGGTCAGCGGACAATTCCACCGGAGGTTTTAATTGCACTTGCGGATTTTTACAATGTCAGCGTTGATTATATATTAGGAAGAACAGATAAAAAATGACCGGCAGATAATCTGTCGGTCATAATTTTTTATTTTACTTTGGCGATGGTTACGCCGTTTTCTCCTTCGCCGTATTTGCCAAGTCGGTATTCTGAAATATTTGGGTGATGCTTTAGCTCCTCCTGCACGGCGGAGCGCAGGGCGCCTGTGCCCTTGCCGTGAATAATACGTATCTCGCTGATATTGTTAAGAACGCATTTATCAATAAACAGTCCCAGATTGCTCAATGCCTCGTCCACAGTCTGCCCTCTTAAATCAATTTCCGTTTTAACATCGGAATCAGCACGTGAAGTAGTACGGTGCAGAGTACGCCGGGGATTTGGCTTTGGGGATTTTTTCTCGGTAAGCATAATATCGGACAGCTTAACTCTTGTTTTGAGCATACCGGATTTTACGAGAACCCTGTCCTTGCTGATTTCAAGGATTTCACCCTCGCCGATGCCACGGATAATTACTGCATCACCGGCAACAGGCTCTCTTGGCAGTTTATAATCATAATCCCAGTTTTGAGCCATTTCACGGGGATTGATAAGGTCATCCATTTCACCCATTTGAGATTTAACGGCTCGTCTTGTTTTTCTTGCAATTTCGGTGGCGTTGGAACCGTCCTGCTCCTTTTTCAGCTTTTCAAGCTCCAGCAGAAATTCTGATGATTTACGCCTTGCCGCCTCAACTAATTTTTCACCCTCACGCTTTGCTTTTTCAAGTTCACGCTCTTTGAGAACCTCGATCTTATCTTTTTCACTTTGTGCCTGAGCACGGATTTTTTCCGCCTTTTCAACGACAATTTTTGCCTGACGTCGTTCTTCCTCCAAATCCTGACGGGTTTGTTCAAGCTTTTCAAGTATTGATTCAAAATCTCTGTTATTGGAACCAACAATGGCTTTTGCGTTATCAACCACGCACTGCTCCATACCGAGTCTTTGGGAGATTGCAAAAGCGTTGGAGCGCCCCGGCACACCGATAAGAAGCCTATATGTAGGACTAAGGGTATCAACATCAAATTCACAACAGCCATTAATTACACCCGGTGTATCAAGGGCATACGCCTTTAATTCTGCATAATGGGTGGTGGCGGCAATAATTGCGCCCTTTTCTCTAAGACGTTCAATGATTGAAACTGCAAGGGCGGCGCCCTCGGTGGGGTCGGTGCCCGAGCCAAGCTCATCAATCAGCACGAGAGAAGAATCGTCGGCATTTTCTATAATCTTTATTATATTTGTCATATGGGAAGAAAAGGTTGACAAATTTTGGTCAATACTCTGCTCATCACCGATATCCACAAGAATTTTATAAAAAACGGACACCTTTGACTGCTCCGAGGCTGGTATAAGCAAGCCGCACATTGTCATAAGCGTAAGCAGTCCTATCGTTTTGATTGAAACGGTTTTACCGCCGGTATTCGGACCTGTAATTACAAGGGTATCGTACTTTTCGCCAAGGGAAACATTTATAGGAACCACCTTGTTTTTATCGATAAGAGGGTGACGCGCCTTTTTCAAATCAGTAATGCCGTCGGCATTTACAATAGGTTTAACAGCTTTCATTTTATAGGCAAGATGAGCCTTTGCAAAAATAAGATTAATTCTTACGGCGGCATCATAACTGGAAATTATTGCCCGGGAAAATTCACCGGCTTCAACGGAAAGCTCAAACAGTATTCTGTTAATCTCGTCCCTTTCCCTGCCCTGAAGCATTTTGATTTCATTATTAGCGTCAACAACAGAAACAGGTTCAATAAAAAGAGTAGCTCCGCTGGCGGAGATATCGTGAACAAGTCCCTGAATCTGACCTCTGCACTCGCTTTTAACAGGGAGTACAAATCTTCCGCCCCTTTGAGTAATAATAGCTTCCTGAAGAAATTTTGTATAGTGAGGCGAATGTATCATTGAATCCAGCTTATCACGTATTGAAGAGGATTTTGCACGGATTTTACGTCGTATTTCCGCCAGAAGTTCCGAGGCTTTGTCGGAAATTTCATCCTCGCTGATAATACAGGTAAAAATCCTGTCCTCAAGATATTTATTAACAGTAATGCATTCAAAAAGATAATCAAGAGAGGTATGCACACCGCTGCAATGACCACGCCATTCGTAAAGAGTGCGTATTGAACGCAGGGTATAGCCTATTTTAAGCAGTTCGCTCTGATTAAGTGCGCCGCCTGCCGCCGCTCTTGTGAGAGCGTTATTTACATTTTTAAGTCCGCTGAACGATGGTGCGCCGTAACCGGCAATTAGTGATACAGCGTCGTTGGTCTGGTCAAGAAGCCTGCACACATCGGCAAAATCCGAAGTGGGAGTAATCTCAAGAGCAAGCTGAGCCGCATCCTCACAGGAGGTTTCGTTTTTAACCATTTCCAAAACCTTATCCAGTTCCAGCGTTTTATAATATTTATTCATTTTCATCAATTAAACAATCCTTTATAAAATTCCAAGGCAGTAAGTCTGCTGTCCACCCTGGAGAGAACATATTTTTCGCATATATCCGACAAAATATTAATATTTTCGTCGTTTAAATTAAAGGAAAACACCTTTGCAATATCGCTCAGACAGATAAATCTTACGGCGGTGATTACGCCAAGAGGTGCTTCAAGTGCGTCATTGCGGTAACAGTCCTTGCAGTAGATACAGCCTTCCTGCACATCAAAATACATAATATCGCTTTCGTATGTACCGCAACGGTAGCAGGCGAGAATATCAGGCATATATCCGCCCAAAGCCATCATACGCATTTCCACAGCGGATTTAATAATAGCAGGAGAACGCCTACCCCTGCACAAAAGATGGAGGGCATTGAGAATAAGGCGCAGCATATCGTGGGACGGCTGTTCCTCGCTGCCGGTAAAATAAACAAGCTGTGCAAAATACTGCGCCAAAGCAAGTTTTTCTATATCCCCTCTTAAATCAAAAAACACCTCAATAGGAGAAGCGTTATCAATTACATAAGCGTCCTTGCCTTTATACAGAGAAAATTCACCGTAAACAAAAAGAGATGTAGACGATAAGTTCTGATTTTTATAACTTTTTGCACGGCGCACAAAGGCCTTAATAAGTCCAAAATCATCGGTAAGCAGAGTGACAAGCCTGTCACTCTCACCTATACTCTGTTCTCTTATAATCAATCCCTTTGTTTTCGTCTGCATTTTGGTTTTCCATTTCTTTAATCTGGCTGTACTGCTTATATTTTAAATAATCGCCGACGCTTCCCGTATCAAGAAAGTTTTGCCATAATTCGTCATTCATAAAATCACCTGCCACAGATATTTTATCCTATGGCAGGTAATATAATTTGTGTAAAATTAATCCAACCCGAAGTTGTGAATAAGACCCTCTCTGTTTCGCCAGTCCTCTTTGACCTTTACCCATGTTTTAAGGTTAACTTTTATCTGAAAAAAATCTTCAAGATCTTGACGTGCAAAGGTGGATATTTTTTTAAGCATTGAGCCGTGCTTGCCAATAACCATACCCTTATGGTTTTCTCTTTCGCAGTAAATTACCGCCTCTATATCAAGTATATCCTTATCGTCACGCTCGCGCATTTTTTCTATTGAAACAGCTATGCCGTGGGGAATTTCCTTGTCCATAAGACGAAGTATTTTTTCCCTGATAATTTCGGCGGCAAGCACTCTTTCCGGCTGGTCGGTCAGTGTATCGTCCGGGAAGAAATGAGGCGATGGCTGGGCAAGATTTTCCATTTCATCTACAAGTTCGTCAACACCGGTGCCGTCTGCGGCGCATACTGGCACAACTGCCGTAAAATCGTAAAGAGATGCAAACTGTGCAATACGCTGCAAAATATTCTCTTTATCACTTAGCATATCAATTTTATTTATTGCTAAAATTACGGGAAGTTTAAGCTTTGCAAATTTCTGCAGAAGCTCTCTTTCACCCTTTTTAATTTCGCCCATTGACTCGGTAACAAACAAACAGGCGTCAACGCCGCCGATGGAATCTCCCACTGCCTGCTGCATTTTTTCGCCTAATTTATTATGTGGCTTATGATATCCCGGTGTATCGGTAAACACAAGCTGGGTTTCGCCATTGGTAAGCACACCCATAATTTTTGTACGTGTGGTCTGAGGCTTTGAAGATACTATTGCAACCTTCTGCCCCAGCATTTTATTAAGAAGTGATGACTTGCCCACGTTTGGACAGCCAACTATTGCAATAAATGCAGTTTTTGTCATAAATAAGCCTTTCGTCAGTCACCCATATAGTAGCTGTTATCTCTTTTAAGTCCTATTTTAGTTAAAACGGTTTCTTCCTTTTCACGCATATGTACCTCTTCAATACCGCCCTTTTCATGGTCGTAGCCCAAAAGGTGAAGCATTGAATGAACTGTTAAAAATCCAATCTCACGCTGGAGCGAATGATTGTATGCATCTGCCTGTTCAACCGCCTTTTCAACACTGATAACTATATCTCCCAAAACTTTTGCACCTGTGTCAAGATTAACGTCGTACTCGCCGTTTTCGCCTAAGGGGAAAGACAAAACGTCTGTTTCCCTGTCAACATTACGGTACTGCGCATTAAGGGTATGTATGGTTTCGTTATCAACAAAGCGCACGCTGACTTCGGCGCTGCCGTCAAATTTTTCCTGTTGCAGAACAGCATTGCAACAACGGCGGATAAGAAGCCTGATACCTGTTGGTATAACAACTTTTTTTTGGTCGTTGGAGATGATTACTTTTACTGATTTCATTGCCTTTTCCTCTCCTCATCATATTTTTGATACGCCTGTATAATGTCCTGCACAAGCTTGTGACGGACAACGTCTTTCTGACTGAAGCGTACAATTTGAATATCATCAACATCTTTTAAGATGTGCATAACTGTTTTAAGCCCTGATTTTTTGCCGTCGGGCAAGTCAATCTGGGTAATATCGCCTGTGACAACCATTTTTGACCTGAAGCCCAGTCTGGTTAAAAACATCTTCATCTGCTCCGGCGTAGTGTTCTGCGCCTCGTCAAGTATTATAAAGCTGTCGTCAAGGGTACGACCTCTCATATAGGCAAGGGGTGCTACTTCTATCGCTCCTCTTTCCTGATAACGCTGAAAATTCTCAGCGCCCAGCATATCAAACAAAGCGTCATAAAGTGGGCGCAGATACGGGTCAACTTTGCTCTGCAAATCACCGGGCAGGAAACCCAGCTTTTCCCCTGCTTCAACGGCAGGACGTGTTAAAATTATTCTGTTTACCTCTTTTGCACGGAATGCGGTAACTGCCATTGCCACGGCAAGATATGTTTTACCTGTACCGGCAGGGCCTACTCCTAAAGTTATAGTATTTTCTTCAATGGCCTGAGTATATTTCTTTTGTCCTAATGTTTTAGGCTTAACAGGTCTTCCCTTTGATGTTATGCATATTGAATCCGTAGTCATTGAGGACAGCTTATCCTCATTGCCCTCGTTTACAAGAGAAAGCACATACCGCACATTCTGCTGAGTAAGGCTTTCGCCTTTATTTATAAGCATTAAAAGGCTGTTTATGGTGCGTACTGCAAGAGATACATTTTCAGCGTCGCCCATCACCT
>CAYXLH010000015.1:10166-28950 GCA_964465835.1 uncultured Bacteroides sp.
TAAATCAGAGCCACGGCTGATTATGGACACGCTGTATTCACGTTCAATAATACGCACATTTTCATCAAAGGAACCAAAAAGCTGAAGCGCCTGTTCCATTGCGTCAAGTGTAATAATCTGTTCTATCATTGTGTATTTTCACCACTTTGGGTTTGTGTTTTTATCTGTGCCTTTATTGTTTCAATTCGTCGATCTTCCACCTTGATAACGGTGAAAACAAAATTTTCAAACTCAACGCTGGCATTTTTCTCTTTACCGGAGGGCACAAAACCTAAATTGCTGATTACAAATCCTGCAAGGGTATCATAATCGCCCTGTGGAAATTTAATGGCCAGTGTTTCCTCGACATCTTCTATATCGGTAATGCCCTCAAAAAGATAAGTATTATCGTCAATTTTTCTTATACTTTCTTCCTCGTCGTCGTACTCGTCCTCAATATTTCCCACGAGCTCTTCAAGTATATCTTCCATAGTAACAAGTCCGGCTGTGCCGCCGTATTCATCAACTACTATTGCAAGCTGAATATGCGATTCTGTCATTTGTGCAAAAAGCTTTCCGCAGGGTATTGTCTCAGGTACAAAAAGAGGTTCTCTCAGATAATCGTCAATTTTTTCATCATCCGAAATTTGAGTGCCGATAAATTTAAGCAAATCTTTTACATATATTATTCCCAGAATATCATCAAGGTCATCTTTATAAACAGGTATTCTTGAAACGCCTTCGTCTATGGCAATTTTAACCACGTCGTAAAGGGAGGCGTTTTTTTCAACTGCGGCAATATCCGTTCTGTGGGTCATAATATCTCCCGCCGTAGTATCGTCAAATTCAAAAATATTGTTTATCATTTCTCGCTGAGATATTTCAAGCTCGCCTTGGTCCTCATCCACTAGCTGTTTGATTTCCTCCTCGGTAGAGCTTTCCTTTTTAAAAAATCTTAGCAGACCACCGTTGCCCATAAAGGCATATCCCTCCAATTTAGAATTATTATATTTTATCTTGGTATTATATAATAAAAAATTCAATTTGTAAAGTATTGTTAATTATGGTAAGATATTATCGGTGATTTTATGCTTGAAATGATAAACGAAAACAACGTATGGGATAATCTAAAATCCGACTCTAAACCCATTGTTCTTTACGGAATGGGCTTAGGCGCTGAAAAGATTATGGACACTATGGCGCAGTATGGAATTGAAACGGCTGATATTTTCGCTTCCGATGAATTCGTGCGCGGTCATTCTTTCAGAGGGTACAAGGTACTTAAATACAGTGAAGTCTGCGAAAAATACGATGATTTCAACGTGGTATTATGCTTTGCAAGCCGGCTTGACAATGTATTGGACAATATAAGTTCAATCAACCGTGAACACACTGTTTTCGCTCCTGACGTTCCTGTTGCGGGCGGCGGACTTTTCACACGGGAATATGTTAAGAAAAATGAGGAAAAATTTGATTTTGTGTACAGCCGTCTTGAAGATGAGATAAGCAAACAAATTTATACTGATATAATCTCATACAAAATAAGCGGAAAAATCTCCTATCTCCTTAACCCTTTCTGTGATAAAAACAGTGTTTACAGGGATATTTTAAAACTTACAGAGAATGAAAGCATACTGGATTTAGGAGCATACGACGGTGATACTATCCGTGAATTCTGCAGTTTTACAGCAGGAAAGTACAAGGATATTACCGCCCTGGAACCAGACAAAAAGAATTTTAAAAAATTATGTGCCAACACAAAAGATATGAGCAGCATAAATCTTCTTAATGTAGGTGCGTGGGACAGGCGTGATACGCTGATTTTCTCACAAAATGCCGGCAGAAATTCAAAATTGAGCGCCGGCGGCACCGCTGTTGAAGTTATCGACATAGATTCTTTGAATTTATCGCCTACATTTATAAAAATGGATATTGAGGGTGCCGAAATGAAAGCCCTTGAGGGCGCAAAAAATACAATTTCAAAATACAATCCAAAGTTGTACGTATGCGCCTATCACCGAAATGAGGATTTATTTGCACTGCCGATGAAAATTCTTGAAATCAACGATAATTATAAAATATATTTCAGACATTCCAAATACATACCCGCCTGGGAAAGCAATTTTTACTGCACAATAGATTGATTTTTATTCAGCTTTCGTGTATAGTATATTTAAAGAAAGAATATTTATTTTAAAAGACTCAATAGTCAGTAAAGAGGATAATAAATTGCTTGTAATTGTAATATACTCGGTTGTTATTTTTGCCGCAACAATTATAGGAGCCATTGTCGGAATGGGCGGCGGCGTTATTATAAAGCCCGTGCTTGATATGCTTGGTTATCACACAGTTGAAGTGGTGGGATTCATTTCAACCTGCGCTGTATTTTCAATGAGCATCAGTTCATCCGTAAAGCATATACGCTCAAAAACCGAAACACAGCCGAAAATTGTTTTGCTTGTTTCTCTCGGCTCCATTGCAGGCGGAATTATAGGAAATGAGATTTTTGACAGAGTATTTGAACATTTCAACTCAGATATAGTTAAAGGCATACAGGCGGTAATAATAGCGGTTTTATTAATATTCGTTATTTTTTATGTAAATATGAATTTAAAAACATACAAACTGAAAAATCCGGCTGCAATTGCTGTAACAGGTCTGTTTTTAGGACTTTTCAGTGCATTTTTAGGCATCGGAGGAGGTCCTATAAATACTGCGTTTCTTGTGCTTTTGTTTTCATTTACGGTTAAAGAAAGCGCTGTTTATTCGGTAGCTATCATATTTTTCAGTCAGTTAAGCCAGCTTGTTACGATATTTATAAATAATCAATTCAAGCCTTATCTGCAATACTGGCCCATAATACTTGCAGCCTGCATTATTTCGGTAATAGGAGGAATTATAGGCTCACAGCTTAACAGAAAATGTTCTGACAAGGTTATTACAAAGGTTTTCAGCCTTACTCTTGCCTTTGTTGTAATCATAAATATATTCAATGCTGTTAAGGGATTTACGGCATAAATTATAAAGGAGCAATTATGAAAAGGAAAAATATCATATTTTACTTCAGCGACCAGCAGAGATGGGATACTGTCAACGAACAGGTTACACCCAATCTTATGAAGTTGGCAGAGGAAGGGGTAAAATTTGAAAACAATTTCACCTGCCAGCCTGTATGCGGACCTGCAAGAGCATGTCTACAAACCGGATTGTACGCTACCCAGTGCGGATGCTACTGGAACGGTATTCCCCTGCCGAAAGATATTACGCCGTTGGCTCATTATTTTAACGAAGCTGGATATCAGACGGCTTACATAGGCAAATGGCACCTTGCTTCCGACAGGCTTCCCAAAGTAGGTTATCATTGTGAAAGCACTGCGGTACCAAAGGACAGGCAGGGCGAGTATCAGTATTGGAGAGGTGCGGATGTTCTTGAATTCACATCTCACGGCTACGACGGATATATATTTGATGGGGACGGAAGCAAGCTTGATTTCAAAGGCTACCGTGCCGACTGTATAAATGATTATGCACTTGAATTTCTTGATAACAGAGATAAAGACAAACCGTTTTTTATGTTTGTAAGCCAACTTGAACCTCATCATCAAAACGACCATCACTGCTATGAGGGCTATAAAGAAACCGTCGGTGACTACAAGAATTATCCTCTTCCCGACGATTTGACATTTCTAAAAGGCGACTACGAGGAAATGTACCCTGATTATATTTCTGCGATTAACAGGCTTGACTACAATGTGGGACGCCTTGTTGACAAGCTTAAAGAGCTTGGTGTTTACGATGACACAATTATTATTTACACCAGCGACCACGGCTCTCACTTTAAGACAAGAAACCCGGAATACAAGCGTTCCTGCCACGAGAGCGCAACGCACACTCCGCTAATCATAAAGGGCGGAGGATTTGAGGGAGGCAAAAAAGAAGAAAGGCTCTCATCTCTCATTGATATACCTCCTACCCTGCTGTCAATGGCAGGCATTCCGATACCAAAAAGTTATATGGGCGTTGACTTAACCCAACAAATCGGCGACCCTAATAAAAAACGTGACTGCGTATTTATTCAAATAAGCGAGGCTACAAATTCACGTGCCGTAAGAACGGACAGATTTAAGTATTCGGTGCGTGACGCCGCAGTAACAGGATATCTTCACCACTCCTCAACGGTATATTTAGAGGACTATCTGTACGACCTAAAAAGAGACCCTAACGAAAAACATAATTTAATCAAAGACAGACGTTATGCACACGTAAGACAGGAGCTTA
Organism: uncultured Bacteroides sp.; assembly: GCA_964465835.1. GTDB lineage: Bacteria > Bacillota > Clostridia > Oscillospirales > Acutalibacteraceae > Eubacterium_R. The sequence continues at coordinate 14,424 of CAYXLH010000015.1, forward strand.
AATATCTGCTTATTGAACAAATGGTTAAAGCAGGCGAAGAAAGACCGGTTATTCTGCCGGCAGTGATATCAAGGAGAAAGTAATGGAGAAGAAAAAATATCTTACAATGAAAGAGCGAATATGCTTCACAGTTGGTGCGTTCGGACGTTCCGGCATTTACACGCTGATGTCAATGTTCACCCTTGTATTTTTTCAGAACGGTGCAGGACTTACGCTGTCACAGGGTACGACAATTATTCTGATAGGCAGAATATTTGACGCTGTAAACGACCCGGTAATGGGTATGATTGTTGACAGGACAAAATCAAAATGGGGTAAAATGAGACCGTATCTTCTGTTTGCCCCGGTACCCATCGCAATATGTACAATACTTTTATTTTCGGCGCCTTTTGAAGAAGGTTCAACCGCCGCATTTGTATGGGCGCTTGTAACATACATTCTGTGGGGCGTTGCATTTACAATACAGGACGTTCCTTTCTGGGGTCTTTCGTCCGTTATTACACCACTTGAAAGTGAAAGAACATCATTTATTTCAACTGCAAGGCTCGGTTCCACTTTCGGTGGAATACTCCCTGCCCTTCTCGTTCCTATTTTTTACCAGAGCAATATGGGTTACACCAAAGGATTTTTTATAAGCGGTGTGCTTTTCGCATTTCTCGGGTGCGCTTTGTCAATTTTGATTTTCTTTGTTTCAAAAGAGAGAGTTCCAAAAATTGACCACACTCCGTCATTTAAGGAAACATTTATCGTTCTGGGCAAAAACAAGCTTTTAATCATTATTATCTTTGCCGCTGTTTTAGGCTCCACAATGGTTACAGCCAATCAGTGTGCAGACTATATAGGCAACTATCTCATCATTCAAAATCATACCGATTTTGCAAAGATTTTTGTTGACGCACTTCCCGGCGCACAATCAACTCTTGTTGACAATGTTGACGCAGCAGCTGCATATGATTTCTGGATTCCGCGTGGAACAATCATTACAACACTTACCGTTGCAATCGGAGTTGGTATGGTTCCTGCAATGGCGGTATTTCCATTGCTTCGCAAGAAGTTCAGCCTTAAACAGATCTACATAGGCTCCGCCTTATTCGGACTTATAGTTCATGCTCTTTGCTACGTAGTATTCCAACAGGATATTACAGACATCAACATATATCTTCTTTGGGTATTCCTGCTGCTGATGGGATTCCCTCTCGGTATTTACAACGTAATCACTTACGCTCTGATTGCCGACGCAGTTGATTATCTTGAATGGAAAACCGGCGAACGTCAGGAGGGCGTCTGCTTCTCTTTCCAAACCTTTCTTTCAAAAGTTAACGCTGCCGTGGCAACATTCATTTTCGGTCAGATTCTCGGTCAGTCCGACTTCCGTGCTGTTGACAAATCTCTTGTAGATAACGCAGGACGCCAAATATTCTTTGAACAGTCTGTTGATACGCAGAAAATGCTTTTAGCTCTTGTAACAATAGTTCCGGCTATAGGATTTCTTCTTACAATCATTCCAATGCTCTTTAATAAGTTTACAGGAAAGACAAAAGAAAACGCCCAGAAAGAGCTTGAAGCAAAACGTGAAAAGCTTATGCAGGAAGAGCAAAATGCATAAGACAATAAGCAAAAACAAAACCGCCTCAGCTTTACTGGGGCGGTTAAGATTTATGCCAAATTGAAAATAACAAGAATCAGTCCGTAAAGAAAAGAACAGGCGGTGCCGTAAACTATTACTGGACCGGCTATCGTAAACATCTGTGAAGCTGTGCCCAAAACAAAGCCCTCATGCTGAAATTCAAGAGCCGGTGCAACCACAGAGTTAGCAAAACCGGAAATCGGAACAATCGTACCTGCGCCTGCGTGACGTGCAATTTTATCAAACACGCCTATACCTGTCAGTGTTGCAGTAATCACTATTACCACACCCGGCGTGGCAACCGACATCTGATCCTCATTCAGACCCATTTTTTCAAAAATTGAATTAAGCACCTGTCCGAAAAGACATATTCCACCGCCAAACACAAAAGCTTTTAAGCAATTCATAAGTTTTGGAGAATTTGGGCTTGCCTCATCAGTCATTTTTGAATAATCACTGTTTGAAATGCTCATATTATCACCGTACATTATAATTTTGGTAATATTATTTGTAACAGTATTATGAATATTCATCAATAGGCTTGACATTTTAAATTAAGTTTTGTAAAATGCAATTATACAAATTGTAAAGGATAAATTGATATGCATCTTATAGAAGTAAGAAATGTTTATAAAATTTATAACCCCGGTGAAAACCAGGTTAACGCTCTTGACGGCGTATCGCTGACTATTAACGAGGGCGAATTTGTTGCAATTATCGGTCAGTCGGGTTCAGGTAAATCAACGCTTATGAATATGCTCGGTCTGCTGGATACACCAACTAAGGGCGAATACTACATTAACGGCAAACTTGTTGACGATTTGACAGACGATCAGATGAGTACAATCAGAAATGAAGAAATAGGTTTTATTTTCCAAGGATTTAACCTTATTCCCTCACTTTCTGCGCTAGAAAATGTAGAGCTTCCCCTTGTTTACAGAGGAATGAAAAAAGAACAGCGCCGTGAGATATCAATTGACGCACTTGCACGTGTAGGACTTAAAGAGAGAATGAACCACCTGCCGTCGGAAATGTCGGGCGGTCAACAGCAACGTGTTGCTGTTGCAAGAGCTATCGCAGCACGTCCTCCTGTAATTCTTGCTGATGAGCCTACCGGAAACCTTGATACAAAATCAACAAAAGAAGTTATGCACATTCTTCACAACCTAAAAGACGAGGGGAGAACGGTAATAGTAATCACCCACGATAATGAAATTGCCGAAGAAGCAGAAAGAGTAATAAGAATCCGTGACGGTAAAGTTGTAGAAGATTACATAAATCCCGGCTTTGAGGAAAAATACGGACGAGAGTCAAAAAAAGACAATAAAAACCCCATTGATGAGGGTTAAAGTAACAGTAATAATGAATAAATCACCTGCTTTAGCGAAAAATAAAGCCAGGTGATTTTTTATGATGTTTCTTAAAGCGTTTTTAATCGGCGGAGCAATATGTGTTATAGGCCAGCTTTTAATTGATTTTACAAAATTAACTCCTGCAAGAATACTTGTAATATTTGTATGCACAGGGGTACTGCTGGGAGCACTAGGAATTTATGACAAACTTGTGGATTTTGCAGGGGCAGGAGCTACCATACCCCTAACCGGATTTGGAAACGCACTGGCAAAGGGCGTAAGGGAAGCTGTAAAAAAGGACGGCATTATGGGTGCGGTAACAGGAGGACTGTCAGCCTGCTCCGGTGGAATAACCATAGCCGTCCTTTCTGCCCTTATAGTTGCAATTATTGCAAAACCTAAGGACAAATCTTAATTATATAACATCTTCAGCTATTATTTTTTCTTTCCATGTGCTTTTGGGAGTGGTGCAGTTAAAATCAAGGAGTTTCATTCCCTTAACATGACGTGCCCATATTCCGTAAGCAGGAAGATTTCTGAAGCGCCAGCTTTCCGGATAAACGTCATAATATTCCGGAATAAAACGGCGTTTATCATAAACCTCTTTATAAGGAGCATAACGCATATCTATATTTTTAAGGGTTACATTTTCAACCCTTTTAATTTTTTTATTCTGGCGATATCCGGCAATGATAACAGGAATTTCCGCATCATCAGCCACAACATTTTCAATGTAAATATTCTTCACTTCACCCAAACCGTCGAATCTGTCTTGGGGTGCGCTGGAGCCTTTTTCCATCTTTCTGCCCTGCTCCACAGCGTTGGCACTGTCGGCGGTAACAACGGCGGCACGATTACGGTTGCACAATCTTATAAATATCGGACAGGTTACCCTGTTCATTTTAATATTTCTTACGGTAACATCCTTTACCACAGAACCGTCGGCAGATTCCACAGCAATACCGCTTACCGTACCGGGATAAATATCATTCATAAAAAATGAACAATCCTCTACGGTAACATTACTGATATCAAATGTCGTTTCCGTGCCGATTTTAAAGGAATTGGCGGCTGAAATAACACGGCAGTTTTTAACCGTAATATTTTCCATAGCCGAATTATTTCCTAACCACACTGCATTTTTTATACATATACCATCATCAGCAGTAGATACAAAACAGTGGTCGATAACTACATTACTGCTTCCGGCAATATCAAAGCCGTCGGCGTTTGCAACGTGACGGTTATTGTTGATAATAAAATCACTTATTGCAACCTTATTGCAGTTTTCAATTCTAAAAGACCAGCTGGCAGCATTTTCAATAATAAAATTATTTGCATTAACATTTGTACAGTCTTTTATATAAAGAGGTCCGCCGTATTTTGACGGATGGGCAAAACGTATCTGCGCCCGTGCGTCACGGCGCATCTGCACCACATCAATAACATCGGGATGCTCTGTCATATTTGAATCAAGCAGAGGCTTTCTTCCAAAAAATTCACCGTTGCCTTTCAACTTTCCGCCGCCGGTAAGGGTGATATTATCGGCATTTTGGGCATACACAATACCCTTTCCTCCGTAGCCTTTACCTGATTTATTGGCGCAAAGAGCACTGCCTTTTTCAATAAACAGTTTTACATTTGATTTAAGAAAAACTGTAGTTGTAACAAAATCTCCTCCTGACACAAAAACAACACCACCGCATTTTGAAGCAGCGTCAACAGCTTTATTGATAAATTCTGCATTGTCCTGAAAATCAATACTTGCACCGAAAGAACGGATATCAAATATATTTTCACCTGGTGCCTTTTGGGGATGTATGTACTCATCCTCGGGATAATAGGAAGAAAAATCGTATTCATACACCTGCGAAAACACATCGCCTTTTGTAATACGTAAATCTTTTCCAAATAAAAGCGTTTTCAATTTGTCAGTATGAGTTCGTTTATCTTTAACCATTTACTACTAAATCTGACGGATTAAATCCTTATCCTTTCTTGCTGCCCAAGCAATATTGTAAGAATGGTCGCCTACACGTTCAAGATCCTGAAGAACCTTTGTAAATACAACGCCGGAAGAAGTGTGGCATTTTTTCTCACGCAGTCTTTCAACGTGATTATCTTGGGCAGAGAGCGTTAACTGATCTATTGAATCCTCAAGAAAATGAAGCTGATGTTCTTCATTATCCGGCAGTTTTTTATTAACAAAAGCATTAACAGAGCCGTCAAACAATTCCAATGCTTTCTCATATATATTTCTAAACTCGTTTATTCCGTCGTCGCTGAAAGAAAGTTCGTTTTCCTTTGCAAGCTCTGTATGCTCGCTGATATTTATGGCATGATCGCCTATTCTTTCAAGGTCTGTTATAACATGGAATAGTTTACCTATGTATTCCGACACATCACCGCTTAATTCGTGAGAAGTCAGTGTAACAAGGAAATCAGCTATACTATGATTAAGCCAGTTAATAAGTTCCTCATTTTCCCTGATCTCACGCTGAGCAGAAATATCGTTAGCTGCAAAACCCTCGCTTGCCATAACAAAATTTTTGCGTACAACCTGTGCCATACGCTCCACTTCCCTGCCAATTTGCAGTACAGTTGAAAACGAATTGTCGGATATTTTTTTATCAATATACATAAAGCGCAAATGGCTTTCATGTTCTTTATCCTTAATGACTTTTTCGGACAGGCGAACAATTACTTTTACAAATGGGAGCAGGAACAATGCGGTTACAATCTTGAATATAATATGACCTACTGCTACCTGTACAGAGCCATTTGATGATAATGTTTCAAGCCAATCGCAATAAGGTGTAAGCAATGCTATCGGAGTAAATATAATCATACCTACAACATCAAATACAAAGTAAATAAACGCCGCACGCTTTGCATTAGTTTTTGCACCAATTGCAGATAAAAACAGAGGCATTGCGGAACCTACGTTAATACCTATAATCAGATAAATTGCGAAATCCATAGGCATCAGTCCCTGGAGCGCAAGCACCTGAAGCACACCTATTGACGCACTTGATGACTGGAGAACAGCACATATTGCAATACCGATAAGAATACCCAAAATAGGATTGTTGGCGCTTGTAATAAAGTTTTGGAAAGTCTCGCTGGTTTTCAGCGCACCCATGGCAGCGTCGCCGCTCATATATTTAAGCCCAAAGAAGAGAATACCAAAGCCTAAAATTATCTGCCCTACATATTTTTGGGTCTGTTTTTTTGAAAAGAGTGCCATAACTGCACCCAAAAAGATGCATATAGGCGCAATAGCAGAAACATCTATAGCGATTAACACGGCGGTGATTGTTGTGCCGATATTGGCGCCGATAATAACACCTGTCGCCTGAGCCAAATCCATAATTCCGGCATTAAGGAATCCCATAAGCATAACAGTAGTTGCCGACGACGACTGAATAACTGCCGTAACAAGCATACCTAAAAGGAAACCCTTAAACCTGTTTCTTGTGAGTTTTTCAAGAAGATGTTTCATTTTATTACCGGCGACCTGATTAAGTCCGTCACTCATATATTTCATTCCGAACAGAAACAGACCCAGACCGCCAAGCAGATTAATAATATTACTTATTCCCATAGTTTTCCTCACATTTAAAAACATTACAACATTTATATTATATCAAATATTATGTAAAATTACAATACTTTAATTCCTGCTCATACAGGGGTATAATATAGACAGGAAAAGATTTTTCTTATCCTATATAAACAAAGGAGGTAATGATTTATGATTAACATTACAGCAAGAGGTTTTGACCTTAAACAAGGCACAAAAGACGGCATTGAAAAAGAACTCAAGCGCATTGAAAAGATGCTGCCTCCAAACGCTTCCTTTGACGTTACGCTGACAAAAGAAAAAGACGGCTATGAGTGCGACATTACTGTTAAGCATGTTGGTTCTTTTATCCGCGGTGAATCAAGAGCAGATAAAATTGAACCGGCTGTTGATATGGCAGTTGACGATCTTAAAAGAAAGCTTAGAAAGCTTAAAACATTCTTTGTTGACAAAAAGAGAAAGGGTGGAATTGATGAAATTGCCAAATCCATTGAACCTTTGGGTGATGAAGCAACAATGGATAATTTTGACGAAATCTATTACTCCTCGGTTGATATAACAAGAGAAAAAACAGTAACGCTTAATATGATGGGCGATGACGAGGCTATCGTACAAATGGAGATGCTGGGGCACAGCTTCTTTGTATATCTGTCTGTTGACGGCGAAGTAAAAATAATTTACAAACGCAAAAACGGATACGGAATACTTGTATGTGAGAAATAAACAAATAAAATATTATCAATATCACTCCGGTTTCAGTACCGGAGTGATTCTATCTTATACTTGATTTTTTATTAATCTTATTGTAAAATTATTTTGAAAAAAATCAGCACAGGAGACATTATATGAAAAAAGCAGTAAGTTTATTTATGGCATTATTAATGATGGTCAGTAGCATCTCTGCAGTAAGTTTTACAGCACTGGCAGACGATGAATATTCTGTAACAAACTGTAATGACTTTTCCGTTAGTGAAATAAGTCCTGTATCATTAAAATTCACCTGGTACGGCGGTTATTACGGCTGTGACGGATATGAAATATCCAAATATAGTTCTGAGACAAAGAAGTACACTCATTTTGCCTACACTTCCGGCGGCTCGGACAGTACAAAAAAATACACGGCTGTAAATTTGAAAAAAGATACTAAATATGCATTTGCAGTAAGAGCGTATATCACTGTTGACGGCGTAAAGCATTACGGCGAATACACAGATGTAATTTTTGCAAGAACTTCTCCAGAATCCACTTCTCTCACAAGTGTAAAATACGTTTCTGAAGGAAAAATGAAAGTCACATGGAAAAAAGTCTCAGGCGTAAGCGGATATATTATAAAATATTCCACCTCGTCATCATTCAAATCTGAAGGTTCCACCTGCACTTTGGTTGTATCGGGCGATTCAACAACGTCCAAAACCATCAGCGGACTTGCAAAGAAAAAATACTACGTTAAGGTTTCAACATACAAATCAGCAAATTATGTAAAATATCAGAGCGTTTATACCGACACAAAAAGCTGTACCGTGAAAAAAGGCGTATCTGTTAAATCCATGCTGAATGCGGTTAAAACAGATAATTCCGGAAAAAGCGAGATAAAAGAGTACACTGAAAACGGAGTAGATATCAGTAAATACAAAACAACCTACGATAAATTTAAAGCTATTTACAACTGGCATTCAAAACACAACACCGATTACGGCTGGAGCTGTGTAGGATGCAATTCAAACTTCAACAGATGCGTTGCGGCACTTTTCAAAAATTCAAGCAAAAAATATGATACCTTTGTTACCCTTGAGGCAGGCGATTTCAAAAACAACAGCGGCAAGGCAGTAATGCACAAATGGTCAGTTATTTATCTTGCCGGAAACCCTTACATATTTGACCCAAGACTTCAAGGATACACCGGCAATAAAACCGGCACAACGTATTTCGGTGTTGCAAGAGGCACTTCGCTTCAGAAAAAATATTTGTATGATTACACCTACGGCGTTTGGACCAACAACGCAGATATAGATAAATATCCGTTCTATGAACCTTTTGTTGAATCTGTTTCAAAGCCGGATAAAGTAACTGTAACCGCAGCAACAGCTAAGCAGGAAGCAATAAAATTAACATGGAAGAAAATTGCCGCTTGCAATGGCTATAACATTCAATACAGTAAAAAAAGCGATTTTTCTTCCCCTGAAAACATATATATCAGCGACAAAAACACCACTGCAAAAACAATAAGCAACCTGGGCTCTAACAAAACATATTATGTTAGAATGAGATCGTACAAACAAATAGGCGATTCAAAAATTTACAGCAGTTGGAGCACAGATTACAAAGTAAAAACACGCGATATAAATGAGGCTGACCCCACTTCTATAAGCAAATTGACGGCAAAATCAAAGGGTTTTACCGTTCAGTGGAAAACGGTTAAAGAAGCTACAGGATATCAGATTTATTACAGCAAAGACAAAACATTAAAAGCACATGCGTCAGTAACTATCAGCGGCAGCAACGTATCGTCAAAAACCGTTACAAAACTTTCTGCTAAGAAAAAATATTATGTAAAAATCAGAACTTACAAAACAGTTGACGGTAAAAAATATTACTCTGCCTGGTCGTCTGTAAAATCAGTTACAACAAAATAATTAAGCTTATAAATCAAAATAAAGACTGTCTTACATTTTATAAGACAGTCTTTATTTTTACACACATAAAACTAATTTTATTTTTTAAGCATCTGAAAAGTTCTGCTGCCGCAGTAAACAATAATAACTGACAAAACGGCATAAGCAATGGCGCAGGCACATACCAAAATCTTCTCTCTTACCGTTTCGCCTGCTATACCGTAAAAGATACTTACCACGCTTATAATAATCGGAATCACCGCATAGATTACGGGAAATTCCACTGTTATATCGCTTTTAACATACTCATTAATAAGCAGGCACATAATAACTCCTGCAAGGGCAAGACCTATCTGAAACATTATCATATTAAAAAACAGACTTTCATTGGAGGTCATGGATTTAACATAAAAAATTGACACGGTATCAAGTTTAAATATAAGAATGACCGCCACAGCGATACCGACGCCGTAATTCGCAAGATTTATAAAGGCGGACACACCTTTTGCAAGACCTTTCATTTAATCACCTACATACTTTTTAATTTCATCAAGAAGAATCTTTATCTCATCATCAGTGCCTACGGTAATTCTCACGTAATTATTAATTCTCGGCAAATCAAAATATCTTATAAACACATTCTTTGATTTAAGATATTCAAACATATCCTTAATATCAATGTTCTTGTTTGATGCAAAAACAAAGTTCGTCGAGGAATCAAGCACATCAAACCCCATAGAACGAAGCTGATTTGTCATATAATTTCTTGTATTAATAATTTTTGACACAGTGGAATTAAAATATTCCCGATCGTTCATTGAGGCAACGCCTGCTGCCACAGAAAGAGAATCCACGGTGTAAGAATTATATGAATTTTTAACCGCCTCCAGCACTGAAATGAGCGCTTTACTGCCGATTGCAAAGCCTATACGCAGACCGGCAAGGGAGCGGGATTTTGAAAAAGTGCCTGTAACAAGCAGATTTTCATATTTATCAATAAGGGGTACGCAGGAGGTTCCTCCGAAATCCACATACGCTTCGTCAATAATCACAACGCTGTCACTGTTAAAGGACAGTAAATCATCAACAAAATCAATATCCTCGTAAATTGAAGTGGGAGCATTGGGATTTGGAATAACAATTCCTCCGTTGGGCTTTTTGTAATCTTCCAAAACAATCCTGAAATTATCATCAACGGCAGGAGTTTCGTAATCAATGTTAAAAAGCCTGCACCATACAGGATAAAAGCTGTATGTTATATCGGGGAAAAGGATAGGTTCACTGCCGTTGAAAAATGACTGAAATGCCAGGGCAATAACATCGTCGGAGCCATTACCAACAAAAACATTCTCAACATTAACTCCGTAAAAGGAAGCAATGGCCTGCTTTAAAGGCGTTGCGTCGGCAGGAGGATAAAAGCGCAAATTGTCAGCATTATACTCCTTTATCGCATTAACCGCCATAGGTGACGGAGGATAAGGATTTTCATTGGCATTGAGCTTTACTATATTTTTTTCCTTACTCTGTTCGCCGGGAACATAGGGTTCAATTTTTCTTAAATTATTCTTCCACTTATTCATATCAGCCTCTTAGTTATTAAACATAAATTATACTTATAGCATTTTAGCACATTAAAGTGAAAACCGCAATAGCAAAAGGTGTAAATCTTATAATTTACATTCAGCATTTTATATGATATTATATATTGATATAAGTGTGGTGATTGGATGAAAAAAATTGTTATCGGTGTTTTAGCGCATGTTGACTCAGGAAAAACAACTCTGTGCGAGGGAATGTTATATCAGTCCGGCAGCATTAACAAGCTTGGACGTGTTGATAAGCAAAACTCTTTTTTAGACAACTTTTACTTAGAGCGCAGCCGTGGAATAACAATTTTTTCAAAGCAGGCGGTTTTAGATTACAATGACACCCAATTCACCCTGCTTGATACTCCGGGGCACGTTGATTTTTCAGCAGAAACGGAGCGGACTTTACAGGTGCTTGATTACGCAATTTTGGTAATCAGTGCCACCGACGGTATTCAAAGTCACACTCAAACACTGTGGAAACTTCTTTCAAAATATAGTGTTCCTTGCTTTATTTTTGTTAACAAAATGGATTTGGACGGCACAGACAAAGAACCCATTATGGGCGAATTAAAAAGAAAATTCGGCGATGGATGCGTTGATTTTGAAAACGACAAAAGCGATGATTTTTACGAAAACATTGCCCTTTGCGACGAAACTTTACTGAACAAATTTTACGAAAACGAAACAGTTGAAAAAAACGATATTATATCCCGTATCAGACAGAGGAAAGTATTTCCCTGTATGTTCGGCTCTGCGCTCAGGCTTACGGGAGTGAGTAATTTTTTGGACTGTTTATATAATTATACCGAAATGCCGGAATATGCAAGTGAATTTGCCGGCAAGGTATATAAAATTGGCGAGGACAAAGGGCAGCGGCTAACTTATTTAAAAATCACCGGCGGTAGTCTTAGGGTTAAAGAGATACTCCCCTGCTCCAAAAACAAAAACGCAGAAAAAATTAATCAGATTAGGATTTACTCGGGAGAAAAATTTACAACTGCCGAGCAGGTAAACGCAGGTGATATATGCGCAGTAACAGGCGTTACATTTACCCGTCCGGGAGACGGACTTGGCACAGAAAAGGATTCTTCCCTGCCGGTGCTGGAACCTGTTTTGACATACAGGCTTATGCCTTCCGGCGGTGCAGACATTCATAAAGTCCTTGATAAAATGAAAATTCTTGAAAACGAGGATCCCCAGTTAAAGGTTGTATGGAACGAACGGTTATGCGAGATACAACTTCAGCTTATGGGCGACATTCAGCTTGAGATTCTGCAAGACGTTATTAAGGAGCGTTTCGGATTTGACGTATCATTTTCAAAGGGAAATATAATTTATAAGGAAACGATTTCAGACACTGTTGAGGGTATCGGGCATTTTGAGCCCCTGCGCCATTATGCCGAGGTTCATTTAATTTTAAAGCCCGGCAAGCGTGACAGCGGAATTGTATTTAAATCCCAGTGCAAGGAAGATGTACTTGATAAAAACTGGCAGCGTCTGATATTAACTCATTTGTACGAAAAAACGCACATCGGCGTTTTAACCGGCTCTCCCATTACGGATATGGAGATAATACTTGCCTCCGGCAAGGCGCACCCAAAGCACACCGAGGGCGGTGATTTCAGGCAGGCGACTTACAGAGCGGTAAGGCAGGGACTTCGCTGTGCCGAATGTATTTTGCTGGAACCTGTTTATGAATTTTCACTGGAGGTTCCCAATGAAAATGTGGGCAGGGCAATGACGGATATTCAGCGTATGCACGGCAGCTTTGAACCGCCTGAAACCGCAGGAGAATATGCAATTATCAGCGGAACTGCCCCTGTTTCAACAATGTACGATTATTCACGTGACGTTATGCAGTACACCCACGGCAAGGGCAAATTAACATGCAATTTAAAGGGCTATGAGCCATGCCACAACAGCGATAAAGTAATAGAAAAAATAGGATACGACTGCGACGGAGACACTGACAACCCCTGTGATTCTGTATTCTGCTCCCATGGAGCCGGATATAATGTAAAATGGAATGAGGTGAAAAGCCGTATGCATTTGCCCAGCGCTTTGACAGCACCAAAAAGCGAATATGTGCCTGCAAAAGCTGAAAGGGCTATTTCAAATTACCACAGCAAAGGCGATTTGTTTGCACTTGATAAGGAGCTTATGCAGATTTTTGAACAGACCTACGGACCAGTTAAAAGCAGGAACAGCAATATTAATCAAAATCATTTTACATTTACCCAAAGCACGGAAAATAAGAAAAGTAAATCTTCCAAACCGCCCAAGTATGACGGCAAGGAATATCTGCTTGTTGATGGTTATAACGTAATATTTTCATGGGACAATTTGAACAAACTGTCCCATGACAACATTGATGGTGCTAGAAACACGCTGATAAATATTCTTTGCAACTATCAGGGATATAAAAAATGTGAAGTAATTCTTGTATTTGACGCATACAAAGTCAAAGGCAATAACCGTGAGGTTGAAAAGGTAAACAACATCAACATCGTTTACACAAAAGAGGCGGAAACCGCCGATATGTATATTGAAAAAACATCTCACAAACTGGCAAAAAACAACAAGGTAAGAGTTGTCACCTCCGATGCGTTGGAGCAGATTATTATACTCGGCAACGGTGCACTGCGTGTGTCATCAAGAGAATTTCTCAGCGAGGTTCAGCAGGCAGAGGAGGATATACGAAACATCATCTCCGCCAAGCAAAACTTACCTCATTAAAAGTAATAAGATTTAGCAAGTGAGAATGTAAAATAAAGTGTGTAACAATTTCTGCTGTTAAAATTTTAGGATCAGTATATTTTCTCACATTCTTCAAAAATTGATTAAGATTATATTGTTCTTGCTCACCTTCATCAATTAAATTCAAAATTTTCGTGATTTACGTAGGATATATTTTATTTTAATATGTTTCTCAAACTTATTATTGCATCTACGACATCTCTTCTCTTGACTGAATAAAGCGAATAAATTGAAAAATTCTGACGTGAAAATATGGATTTCATTGCTTCACAAACTTGATTATAAGTTGGAATTTCGTTGCTAATTCCATAATAATACTTATAAAAATTCACTTCATTTACGCTTTGAGGATTTGATAAAACTTTTTTATTTTCAAGTTGTATAAAATCGAGAATTTCATTATATTTTTGTTCTGAAAACCCATTAATTACATTATTTAGCGTGTCTTTGAATGTATGAATTACTTCGCATAAACAATCATATTTACATGAGATTGCAAAAATCATAATACTAAAATCTTTCCATTCATCTAATTCAGAATACAATTCATAAGAAAGTGATTTTTTATCAACAATTATTTCAGACAAAGGTGAAGTATATCCAGAAAGGTAATATTGAATAAATCTTGCTGCGTTTTGATTTTCTTTTTTTACATCAAAATTAATATATAAATCAGAATATTCGCAATAATCATAGATTAAATGATAGTATTTTTTTCTATTGAAAGCAGAAAATGGCAACAATGTCTTTTGCACAGATAAGTTCTTCATATTTCTGTTTTTTATATTAGATAAACAGTCTAATATTATATTAATATTATTATCAGAAAAATCACCTGAAATAAAGAGCATCGAATTATGAGGATTTATTACTCTGCTGTGGTATTCCTTTAGTTCCTTAAGTGATATTCTGTCAAGAACGGATACACAGCCCATAACAGACTTATTAAGAAGTTCATTATCATAAAGCTGTTTCATTCTTTCTGAAAAATATGTACCTTTCAAATG
>CAYXLH010000016.1:0-8627 GCA_964465835.1 uncultured Bacteroides sp.
ACACAGTTAATCCTTTCGGATTAACGAGTATTTTAACGAGGAGTAAGGGCAAATCCGCCACGATAAATCGCGGTTCGGATTATTACCGTTACCCTATAACGTATTAATCCAATAGTATATTGGTTGATAAATAATAAATTATATATAAATTTTGGAGGTAACAAAATGGCAGTAAAAATTAGACTTCGCAGAATGGGCGCAAAAAAGGCTCCTTTCTATCGTGTAGTAGTAGCAGATTCAAGATATCCCCGTGATGGTCGTTTTATCGAAGAAATCGGAACATATAACACAATGACAGAACCTGCAACAGTAAATATTGACGCTGACAAAGCTAAGAAATGGCTTGCAAACGGAGCACAGCCTACTGATACTGTTAAGAGCATTCTTAAAAAAGAAGGCATTCTCTAATTTCTTATCAAAAAGTTAAGAATAAACGGAGGTGTTTTCTTTGAAGGAATTGTTAATATCTATCACAAAGGGCTTAGTTGAATGCCCTGATGAAGTTTCAGTTGATGTTGACGAACCCAACGAAGAGGGCGTTACTGTATATCATCTTCATGTCGCACAGAGCGATATGGGCAGAGTTATCGGCAAGCAGGGCAGAATCGCAAAGGCTATCAGAGTAGTAATGCGTGCCGCCGCAACTCGTAATGATGCTCACATTTCAATTGAAATAGACTAATTAAAATTGCTCCGCTTTTCTGCGGAGTATTTTTATTTTGTATATGGTATGTTATGAAAAAATTAAGTATTCAAAAATATGATGCTCATACTTTCAGTATGACTGATACTATGATTGCAAAAGGACTTGCTATCGTCCTTTTGCTTTATCATCATTGTTTTCTTCAGTCCTCGGTTGATGCTGTAGGCGGAAAAATAGATTTTTTTCCTGTCAGTTCATCGGCGGCAATTGATATTTGTTACAGCTTTAAACTGTGCGTGGGTATGTTTGTATTTATCACAGGGTACGGTCTTTACTGTTCGTTTAAAAAGATAAATTTTTGCCGTGACGAAGTGTGCCGTTGGACCGGTACAAGGCTTGTAAAAACAATGAGCGGATTTTGGTTTCTATACCTTGTCGTTTTTATTGTTACAATGATTGTTGACGGTTATCCTTTGCTTAGATATTTCAATAACGGTCCCTTTACGTTAAAAGGATTACTTTACATCATATTTGATTTTTTAGGCCTTGCAAAAATGTTTTCAACGCCGAGCCTTATCGGTACATGGTGGTATATGAGCGCTGCTGTGGCGTTTATAGTAATGTTTCCTTTATTGTATAAATTAAAGGATAAAATCGGATATATTCCATCAATTTTGTTGGCTTCTTTTATTCCTCGCTTAATCGGAACAGGCTTTCCCGGGGATAAAAATGCAACCGCATATCTGCTGGCGCTTTTTGCAGGAATGGCATTTGCCGAGCATAATCTGTTTGATAAATTAAACAGCATAAAGCTGTGCAAAAATAAGAAATTGTCCGATGTCCTTACTTTTGTTATTTACGCTGTTTTAATTGTGCTGACAGTTATACTTATCAATCAGGTTAAGCGCAGAACCTTTTGGGAGCTGCATTTTTCCCTGTCGGCAATACTGATAGTGTGCTTTTGTAAAAAATTTATTGCCTGTATTCCTGGAGTTCGTAATGTCCTGTATTATATCGGCAGGCACTCAATGAATATCTATCTTATACATACGTTTTTCCGTTACGTTTATCTTGGCGAATTTCTTTATTCCCTTAAAAACGCCGTGCTTATTCATACGGTTTTGCTTTTGATGTCCTTGGCGGCATCAATATTGCTTGAGGGATTGAAAAAGCTTGTGCGTTATGATAAATTGATAGTAAAAATGACGGACAAAATCAATAAAAAGGTGACTCAATGAAACAGTATCTTGAAATAGGAAAAGTTAATAATACCCACGGTCTTAAAGGCGAGGTTAAATTGTCAATGTGGTGCGACGGAATTGATTATATTAAGCAGTTTAAATATCTTTACCTTGACGATGAGGGCGAAAATAAACTCACTTTGCTGTCTGCTCGTCCGCAGAAAAATATTGCCATACTGAAATTTGCAGAAATTTCCGATATTGACGCTGCTCAGCAGCTGAAAAATAAAATTATTTACTGCAACCGTGACGACGCTCAGATTGAGGACGGCAAGCATTATCTTGCTGATATAATCGGTTGCTATGTAGTTGATATTAATACAGAGGAAGAATACGGCAAGGTGGTGGATGTGCTCAATTACGGATCCTGCGATATTTATGATATTGAAAGCTGGGGCAAGCATACTCTTATCCCTGCCATTGACGATGTGGTTAAGGAAATAAATACGGAATATTCCGTAATACGCATTAAGCCTATGAAAGGATTATTTGATGAGGATTGATATACTTACTTTGTTTCCTGATATGTGCAATTCGGTTTTGAGCGAAAGCATTATAGGAAGGGCGAGGAAGACCGGCAAGGTGGAAATTAACTGCATAGATATACGTGATTTTACAAAAGATAAGCACAGACGAGTTGACGATAAACCCTACGGCGGCGGAATGGGTATGATTATGCAGGCACAGCCGATTTTTGACTGCTATAATTCTCTTTGCAGCGAAACAGGCGTAAAACCCCATTTGCTTTATATGACGCCCCAGGGGAAAACTCTTACCCAGCAAAGGGTTAAAGAACTGTCAAAGCTTGATAATATCGCCATTCTCTGCGGCCATTACGAGGGCATTGACGAAAGAGTTATAGAGGAGCTCCAGCCGGAGGAAATCTCCGTAGGCGACTATGTTTTAACCGGCGGCGAACTGCCTGCCCTTATTGTTGCCGACAGCGTTTCCCGTATGCTTGATGGCGTTCTCTCCGACAGCGAATGTTTTGAGGAGGAGAGTCATTATAATTCTCTGCTTGAATATCCTCAGTACACACATCCTGCTCGGTGGAACGGCAGAGAAGTGCCTGAAGTGCTTTTGTCCGGTCACCACGCCAATGTGGAAAAGTGGCGCAGGGAACAGTCGCTTATCAGAACTAAAGAACGACGCCCCGATATGCTTGAAAAAGCAGAACTGACAGAATCGGACAAGAAGTTTTTATCTTCTGTTTAATAGATATCTATTATTACAAAATATGTTAATTTTGCACAAATATGAGCATAAAAATTTGTTAATTATTTATTTCTTGTACGAAGTTTTTAAAAGTGCGTTGACTGAAAGAATTTAAGTGATATAATATATAAAGAACAAAACATTAATATATTTTTAGATAATGAGCGAGAGGTAAAATTATGTTTGTAAAAGATGTTACAGTAGAAAACCAGGTAGGACTTCATGCTCGTCCTGCAACATTCTTCATTCAGAAGGCAAACGAATTTAAGTCATCTATTTGGGTTGAAAAAGAAGAAAGAAGAGTAAATGCTAAATCACTTCTTGGCGTTCTTTCACTGGGTATTATGGGCGGTACCGATATACGTATTATTGCTGACGGCTCTGATGAGGAAGAGGCTGTTGAAGGTCTTGTTGCTCTTGTAAAAAGCGGATTTAACGATTAATTCGTTTAACCGGTAATAATAAATCAGCGGAACTGATTTTGTCAGTTTCGCTTTTTCTTTACGATTATGTTATAATTGAGTCAATAATACAAAATACCGAAAGGGGGGAATTGCTTTGACAGAAAAGGAACTGCGCAAAAAGGCTATGGCTCTGCCGCTTACTCCGGGTGTTTATATTATGAAAAACAAAGATAAAAAAATAATATATATCGGCAAAGCAAAGGCTCTTAAGAACAGAGTCTCATCCTACTTCGGTTCTCATTCAAACCATTCTCTTAAAGTAATCAGAATGGTTGAAAATGTTGATAACTTTGATTATATTCTCTGCGATACAGAATTTGAGGCGTTGGTGTTGGAATGTTCCCTTATTAAACAGCATATGCCGAAATATAATATTCTTCTTAAAGACGATAAGGGCTATAATTATATCAAGGTTACTAAAGAGGAATTTCCCCGAATAAGCGAATGCAAGCGTATGGATGATGACAGCGCCTACTATATCGGACCTTTCATCTCTAATTATTCCGTAAAAAAAGCAGTGGAGGAAACTCTTAAAATATTTAAACTACCTTCCTGCAATAAAAAATTCCCCCGTGACTATGGTAAAAGCAGACCTTGCCTAAACGGTTTTATGGGGCTTTGCAGTTCTCCCTGCAGCGGCGGTATAACTAAGGAAGAATATGTAAATAATGTTAAGGACGCCGTTGATTTTTTAAAAGGCGGCAGTGTTAGATCTGTTAAGGAAATGACTGCAAAAATGCAGGAATATTCCGACAATATGGAATTTGAAAAGGCGGCAAAAATGCGTGACCGCATAAAAGCCGTCAAAAATCTTGAGGAAAAGCAGAAAGTTGTGTCAATCAATGTTCCTGAAGAGGATGTTTTTGCTGTAGTAACCTCTGTTAAAAAGTCCTGCTTTGAAGTTATACGATTTAAAAACGGTAGGCTTACCGACAGTGAAAACTGGATTATTGACAGCATTGAAAATCCTGCTGAGGCGCGTTTTGAATTGATTGAGCGTTACTATTCAATGCGTGATTATATTCCGTCAAGAATTGCCGTTGACGGCGAAATTGAGGATGAGGAACTGCTGCGGCAGTTTCTTGAATCAAAAAGAGGCAAAAAGGTTGAGTTCATTCACCCTAAAAAGGGCGAACATCTGGCGATTGTCAATCTGTGTATAAAGAATGCCAATGAACATCTCGCCCAAACCCAAGGGCGTCTTGGCAGAGAGGTGGCGGCACTGGAGGAGCTTGCGGCTTTACTGGGACTTAATAAGCCACCTGAATATATTGAAAGTTATGATATTTCCCACACCTTTGGAGCAGACAATGTTGCCGGTATGGTGGTGTTCCATAATGGCAGACCTATGAAAAAGGCATATAAAAGATTTGCCGTTAAAGGCTTTGAGGGACAAAACGATGTAGGCTCAATGAATGAGGTTCTTACAAGACGATTTAAGCATTATTACGAGGATGATGAGGGCAGTACCTTTAAAATTATGCCGGATTTGATTTTGCTTGACGGTGGTCAGCCCCAGGTAAATGCGGTTCTTCCGGTTATACAGAAAATGAACATTGACGTGCCTGTGTTTGGTATGGTTAAGGACAGCAAGCACCGTACCCGTGCCATTGCATATAACGGCGGTGAAATTGAAATAAATTCTCACCGAAGCGCATTTACCCTTGTTTCTTCCATTCAGGAGGAGGTTCATCGTTTCGCCGTGGCATATCATCATAAGAAGCATCAGAAAAGCAGTTTTTCATCGGGACTGATGAAAATTGACGGTATCGGAGAGAAAAAAGCAAGGGAGCTTCTTAAAAAATTCAAAACAATTACTGCAATTAAAAGCGCAAGCGCAGAAGATTTAATGCAGGTTAAATCAATAAGTGAAAAAAATGCACAAGATATTGTGGATTATTACAAAGATAAGTCTATTTTGTAAAAAATGCATTTAAACCTTGACTTAACTTTGTGTAATTTGTATAATGATAGATGTAAAAAAATAGGGACAGGTTATTATGAGAGTTATTACGGGTACCGCCAGAGGCAGAAATCTTTCTACTCTCAGCGGTGAAGATGTTACCAGACCAACCTCACAAAGTACAAAGGAGGCGTTATTCAGCGCCATTCAGTTTGAACTTGAGGGTGCGAGGGTAATTGATTTATTTGCCGGCTCGGGTCAGCTCGGAATAGAAGCGCTGTCCAGGGGCGCCGGTTTTTGTACTTTTGTTGAAAATAACAAAGACGCCTTTCGCATTGTGGAAGAGAACATTGCCAAATGCAAAATGCAGGATGTGTCAAAAACAGTTTTCGGTGACGCTTTGGCGTGTTTGTCGCGTGGCGGTGCTTACGATATAGCGTTTGTTGACCCGCCCTACGGCAAAGGTTTGGTTGAGCGGTGTATGCCTGTGCTTGTTAAGTTAATGAGCACCGACGGCATAATTATCTGCGAGACTGACGCAAAAGAGCAGTTGCCCGATTTCTACGGTGACTGGTACGCCGCCAAGGTAAAAAAATACGGCAAAACCAAGTTAACTTATTACCGAAAGGAACGGCATCAGTAATGAAAACAGCAATTTGTCCCGGTAGCTTCGATCCGGTAACATTGGGTCATCTCGATATAATAGAACGGGCGGCTGACATATTTGACAATGTTATCGTGCTGGTTATGAGCAACAAATCAAAATATCAGTCAATGTTTACTATTGAGGAGCGTATTTCGTTGCTTAAAAGATGTATTAAGAGCAAGAATGTTACGGTTGATACATACAACGGTCTGCTTGTACAGTACGCTAAAGAAAAGGGTGCTGTTGCTATCGTAAAAGGATTAAGGGCTATGTCTGATTTTGATTACGAATTTCAGCAGGCGCTGACCAACAATTCACTTTATCCTGAGGTGGAAACAGTTTTTTTAACCGCCAGCGGTAAAAATATGTTTTTGTCAAGTAGTATGGTTAAAGAGGTATGTACTCTCGGCGGCGATATTAATTCTTTTGTTCCTGCGGATATCGCCCCTGACATTTATAAAAGATGCAAAGGAGATAATTAAATGACTAATACAGAATTCCGCTTTCCTAAAAATGTGCAGTAGATGTTGACAAGATTAAGACAATCATTGAGGATATCAGACTCAACACTCCACAGGAAACAAAGCAGGCTAAGGCTATTGTTGATTCAAGAAACAGTATTCTTGAAGAGGCTAAAAAAGAGGCTGCCGAGATAATCCAGAAGGCACAGGCTCAGGCTCGTGACCTTGTCGCACGTGACGAAATCACAAAGGCAGCACAGGCTCAGGCTACCGAGATTATGGCTAATGCTAATCAGCAGGGCGAGCAGTTTATCACCGACGCTAAGAATCAAGCTTCTGAGATTCTTTCAAATGCAACAACTCAAGCAAACGAAATGGTTACATCTGCTCAGAATAAGTCAAGAGAAATGCTCAACGCAGTTAATAACTATGCTGACGATACCCTTCTTTCTATTGACGATTCGCTCTATAAGGCGCTTACAGATGTACGCCGTATCCGTCAGGGAATTATGAACGCTCAGCAGAAGAAAGACTGATAATACAAAATATAATATTTTATCCCGGAACCCTATGGTTCCGGGATTTTTGTTGTTGCATCATTATGAAAACAGACCTGAATTTTAAATTCAAGTCTGTTTTTTGTTATTCTGCGTTATCTTCACTTTGACGTTTGTCAACAATATACCGATGCACTTCTTCTGCAAGCTCGCCGTGTAGTTTGAATTTTTTGCTGAAAATTATAAGTGAAAGTAAAATAAGAACAGGAGGAATGCCGAAGCAGATAAATCCGATAGCATTTTTTGTTGAATTATTAATTGCGTGTGTGGCAGAAGTAATCTGCTGGTTGTAATTCATAATTCCAAGACCGCCGAAAAGGATAATTGTCTGAATGGTGTATGCCATTTTCTGCAAAAATCCTTTCATAGAAAATGTGATGGATTCATTTCTTTCACCGTTCTTGTATTCTCCGTAGTCAACGATGTCCGCAAGGAATATTGTTTGTGCTACAAACATTGAGGCGATACCTGTTGAAGAAATAATATACGCAACATCAAGGGCTATTGTAATTTTTAATACAGGACCGAAAAGATACATAAGTACGTAACCTACAATGGTTGCAATAAGCGAAATCTGATAAATTTTCTTTTTGCTGAACCATTTTGAAAGTATCGGAATTACAAGCAAACCGAGTACGGAACCTACTGCACCTATAGTCTGGAACAATGATTGTGCAGTGGGCTTGCCCAAAACATCGCTGAAATAATACACTGCCGTGCCCGATGTAAGATACCATCCTGCATTAGACAGCATTGCTACAACCATAAATACTATAAGTTGGTCGTTGTGAGCGATTACACTGAACATCTTTTTTAATGAAAACTTTGAATTGCTTGAATATACAACGTGTTTTTCTTTTGTTGAAAATACGCATATAGAGGAGAACAATACAAGCAGTACAGCGCATATTGCCGCCCATCTTGAAAATCCTGTTGCCGAATATCCTTTGTCGGTAGTCATTCCGGTTGAAAGCATTGGTAGAATAATAGGCGTCATAATGGTTATAATTCCCTGACCGAGACCGCTGAAAGTTCTTGCAACTGTTGCAACAAGGTTTCTGTCCTTAGGGTCCGATGTGAACGAGGGAACCATGCTCCAGTAGGGAATATCTGCCATTGTGTTAGTCATACCCCAGAGTATATACATAACGCCGATATAAATGTAAAGTTTTGTACCGCTCATTCCGAAGCTTGTGAAAAGCAGGAAAAGCACAACCGCATTGCTCATTGCGCCTATTACTATCCATGGGCGGTATTTGCCCATTTTTGTTCTTGTGTTGTCAACAATAGTGCCCATCATCGGGTCGTTGATGCCGTCCCAAATTCTTGCAATAGGCGTCAGCATCAGCAAAAATGCCTCTTTAAGTCCCAGGACGCTTGATAAATAGTAACTTAAAAATGAGTAAAACATTCCGTAGCTTAAATCAAGTCCTACGGCTCCTATGCCATAGCCGATTTTATCACGCCATGTAGTTTTGTATTCGCCCATATCGTGTC
>CAYXLH010000016.1:8637-28775 GCA_964465835.1 uncultured Bacteroides sp.
CTCCTATCTTTTTATTATTAATAATTATAACATATTAATATACGGATTTCCATTATTCTCTATTTTGTAAATATTACAATTCGGTTACAATTACCAAAACAGAGGGCTTTGGCACTGTTTTGACGTTAAAACTCCTTGACAATGGGAATCTATCCTATTATAATATAGAAAAGTGGGTTGAAATCCCATAAAAAGTTATATAAATCCCAAATTTGTTCAGTCTTGGACCTTAATTTTACGATTTCAATATTTTATGAAAGGAGCGAGAGCAGATGGACGAATACTTTGTAGGTCATAAGCCGTATAAGATTGACGCCAAAGGCAGAATATCTATTCCTGCAAATATGCGTGCCTCTCTGGGACAGGAATTTATTGCTTCCAGAGGCGTGGGAAAATGTCTTGCTCTTTATCCTATGGAAGAGTGGAACGAGTTTATGAACAAAATACGCACCACCGTTAATCAGAAAAAAAGAAAGCAGCTGGAATTTTATTTCAGTGCCAATGCAGAAAAAATGAGCCTTGACGGACAGGGAAGATTACTTCTCAACGAAAGTCTGCGCCGCCAGGTTGACCTTTACGGTGAGAAAGAGGCAGAGATTTTTGGCAACAATAAGCGCATAGAGATTTGGAACTGCGACCTCTTTAATGAGCAGCTTAACAGCATTAATGAGGAAGAGGTTGTTGATATCCTTGATGAATATGGTATTTGATTATGGAATTTATTCATAAAAGCGTGCTTTTTGACGAATCAATAGACGCCCTTGAATTAACGCCGGACAAGATTGTTCTTGATGCAACGGCAGGGGGCGGAGGCCATTCAAAAGCTATAGCCCAAAGGGCAAAACATCTGATTGCGGTTGATCAGGATCCTGACGCAATAACGGTGCTTAAAAAACGTCTCAGCGGTTTTGACAATGTTGATATAGTTAACGACAATTTTGATAATATAAAAAATATTATCAAAAGCTTGAATATAGAAAAAATTGACGGAATGTTGATGGACTTGGGCGTAAGCTCTTTTCAGCTTGATACTGCCGAAAGAGGATTTTCCTATCACAAGGACGCACCTCTTGATATGCGGATGAGCAAAAGCGGTATGAGTGCTTACGACGTGGTAAACAATTACAGCGAACAGCAGTTAGCGGATATCCTTTTCAAATATGGAGAAGAAAAATTTTCAAGAAGAATTGCAAAAAATATAGTATCAGCCCGTCAGGACAAGCCTGTTAAAACCACTTTTGAACTGGTGGATATAATAAAAGCCTCATATCCCCAAAAGGCTATGAGAGATTCACATCCGGCAAGAAAAACTTTTCAGGCTATCAGAATAGAAGTTAATGAGGAGCTGGACAGGCTTTCAAAAACTCTTGACAATGCTTTTGACTGTCTTGCACCGGGCGGCAGAATAGCGGTTATAACCTTCCATTCCTTAGAGGACAGAATTGTAAAAGAAAAATTTGCTGAGTGGTGCAAAGGGTGCATCTGCCCTAAGGAATTTCCCGTCTGTATATGCGGAAATAAACCAAAAGGCAAACTTCCTTTTAAATCAAAGGCTCCGTCGCAGGCGGAACTTGAAGAAAACCCCAGAGCACGTTCGTCACGCCTCAGGGTGTTTGAAAAATCTTATGAAAAATAATTACGGAGGTGAACACAGTGACAAATTCAAATGATTTCAGAAGATATACTTATTCTCCTGATGCGTACTATGCGGTAAAGGCATTTGACATGCACCGAGGCTCTCAGGCACCTAAACTGGAGCCGGAAAAAGAGAAAGAATTTAAAGTTCGTGAAAACAAAGCTGTTAAGAGCAGAAGTCAGATTGTCAGAGAACAGAAAAAGGCATTTGCAAAAGCAGTAAAGATTGCAGTTGTTGCTGTGGCAATGCTTCTTTTAGCTGCATTGACGATTAATAGTTTTGTGCAGAAAAATGAACTTACACGTCAAATCAGTCAAACCCAAACCGATATCGCAAATGCTGAAAGCGAATATGTAAGTTTGCAGAGCAGTCTTAATTCTCTTGTTTCAATGAGTATGATTGATGAATATGCAGTTGAAGAATTAGGTATGACTAAGGTTAAATCAAATCAAATTCAGTACATAGATGTGGAAGCTTATAAAGACCAGCGCCGGAAAAAGTTGAGCGAGCAATCTCCGGCGGCGACAGCAAAACAGCTGAATAAAAAAACCGCATCTTCAAATGGTATAAAAAATAATTAAAAGCGTAAGTATATTATGAGAGTCGGGCAAAACGCCTTACTCTCTAATATGCTTTATATCGGCGGGTCAGATTTTGCCGAATATATAAATAATTTAAGAAATGGTGACAGTAATGGCAGGAGAATTTAAAAAAAATATGCGTAAACGCATTCTTATAATTGCCGTTGTTATTGCCTTTTTCTTTACCCTTGACGCAGGAAGATTGTTTTATCTTCAGGTAATTGCCAATGATGATTTGGCGGCAAAAGCAGAATCACAGCAGTTATCTGATACAGAAATTCCTGCAATGAGAGGTGCAATTTATGACAGCGAGGGCAACGTCCTCGCACAGTCTGCAACTGTATGGAATATATTTATTGACCCGGGAAATATTAAATCACAGGAAACAAGAGCACTTGTTGTAAACGGACTTTCAAAGTATCTTGAATACGATGAGAAAGAAAAAGAGGAGCTTCTTGAAAAAACCAATAACGACACAAGATATGTCGTTGTAGAAGAAAAAGTTGAAAACGATATAAAAGAACAGATTTCCAAATATACTGCCGACAACAAATTGGGCAACGTAATAGGCACGGAGCAGACCACAAAAAGATATTATCCCTACAATTCTTTTGCTTCGTCTGTTATCGGCTTTACCGGTTCTGACGATCAGGGGCTTTCAGGAATTGAATCATATTACAATGAAGAACTTACAGGCAAAAACGGCAGAATAGTAACGGTAAAAGACGCTGTTTCAAATAAGCTGCCTACGGATTACGAAACCTCAATAGAGGCGACAGACGGCAATTCTCTTGTGCTTACTATTAACCAGAGTATTCAGTATTACCTTGAAAAAGGTCTTCGCAGTACAATGGAGGAATACAATTCCAAAGGCGCATACGGCATTGTTATGGACTGTAACACAGGCGCAGTTTTGGCAATGAGTTCAATGCCTGATTACGATTGCAATGATCCTTATAAAATTACATATAAGAAAACGAAAAAAGAAATCAAGAAAATTAAGAATAAGGACGAAAAGGCAAAGGCGGAAAGTGCCGCAATACAAAACCAGTGGCGTAATTTTACCGTTTCCGATACTTATGTACCCGGTTCTGTATTTAAAACATTTATTGCCAGCGCCGCTCTTGAAGAAAACGTAGTAACCCTTGATACTCATTATAATTGCACCGGCGGTATAAGAGTTGAAAATTATACGATGAAATGTCACTACCACGCAGGACACGGTTATCAGAACTTAACACAGGGACTTGAAAATTCCTGCAATCCGTTCTTTATCACAATTGGACAGAAATTAGGTGTTCACAACTATTTTAAATATTTTGAAGCATTTGGCTTTACGCAAAAAACAGGAATCGACCTTCCCGGTGAGGCGTCTCCCCAGTATTATGATGAAGACCAGTACGGAATAGTAGAGCTGTCATCCGCATCTTTTGGTCAGACCAACTCACTTACACCTATCCAGGTGTGCTCGGGACTTTGCGCCATTGCCAACGGCGGAACACTGCTTAAACCATATGTGATATCCGAAATTAAGGATTCACAGGGCAACACCGTTAAAAAGACGGAAAAAACGGAGGTTCGCAGAGTTATCAGCGATGAAACATCCGAAAAAGTACGTACTATGATGAAATCCGTAGTCGACGAGGGTACAGGTAAAAATGGATATGTTGCTGGTTACAGAGTAGGCGGAAAAACCGGTACGTCAACAAAGCTTGGCGAATCAAAAGAAGGCGAAAGAACAAAGTATATTGTTTCTTTTGCCGCCATTGCACCCTCTGATGACCCGCAGATTGCAATGCTTATAATTGTTGACGAGCCAAATGAGGATTTAGGCGGTGGTGCACTGTGCGCTCCGATAGCCGCACAGGTTGTTGAGGAAGCAATGACCTCGCTCAATGTTGAGCCGAAATATGATAAAGAGGAATCAAAGAAGCTTTCTATTTCAACTCCGTCAGTTATAGGCAAAAGCGTTTCAAATGCTAAAGATATTATGAAAAACAGCTCCCTTGAATATAAAATTGTAGGCAGCGGTAAAACAGTATTAAGTCAGTCGCCGTCGGCATCGTCAAAGATACCGTCGGGCGGTGTGGTTGTGCTTTATACAGAAAAGAAATCTAAGCAAACCACAAAAATACCCGATTTTTCGGGAATGAGCGTAAGCGAGGCAAACGCCGCAGCTGCTGAAAAAAATATTAATATTGAAATAAGCGGTAACGATTTGTCGTCGTCAACCGTTGTTGCATACAGACAAAGCGTAGACGCAGGCACCGAAGCTGAAATCGGCACCGTTGTTACCGTATCGTTTAAAAATACAAAATCCGTACTTGACTGACGGAACAGGAGGACTCAATATGAAATTGTCACAAATACTTAAAGGTATTAATGTAAAAAATGAATATGAAGATAAAGATATTACAGAGGTGACCTCCGATTCCCGACAGGTGCAGAAAGGTTATCTGTTCGTATGCATTAAAGGTGCTTCTTTTGACGGCCATACCGTTGCCGGAGAAATGCTTGAAAAGGGAGCGGCGGCAGTTGTCTGCGAAAGGGATTTGGGGCTGCCTAATCAGATAATTGTTGATGATACGAGAGATGCGTATTCACCTATATGCGCAAACTATTTCTCAAATCCTGCCGATTCTCTTAAACTTATCGGACTTACAGGTACAAACGGAAAAACAACAACAACATTTCTAATAAAGCAAATTCTTGAGAATGTGGGTAAAAAAGTCGGCTTAATAGGCACAGTGGAAAATATGGTAGGCGATGAAATTTATCCTGCTCATTATACAACTCCTGATCCCCATGAGCTCCAGGGACTTTTCAGAAAAATGGTTGACGCAAACTGCGAATACTGTGTTATGGAGGTTTCTTCACAGGCCTTGGCACAGGGCAGGGTAAAAGGTATACACTTCCTCGTCGGCGCGTTTACAAATCTTACCCAGGATCATCTTGATTATCACAAAACATGGGATAACTATTTTAATGCAAAGCGTATGCTGTTTGAAAGCTGCGATATTGCAGTTACAAATATTGATGATAAAAACGGACTTAAAATTATTGACGGTTTGCCCTGCAAGGTAAAAACCTATTCAGTAGATAATAACAATTCCGATTACACCGCAAAAAATGTATCATTTTCTTCTCACGGTGTAAAATATGAACTTGTGTCGGATAAAATCGGTAGAGTAAACTGTCCTATTCCCGGTAGGTTCAGCGTTTATAATTCACTTTGTGCCGCTTCCTGTGCCCTTTCGCTCGGTATTGATTTTGATGAAGTACTCTGCGCAATCGGTAATTCAAAGGGCGTAAAGGGTCGAATTGAAGTCGTTCCCACTGATACTGACTATACGATAATTATTGACTATGCTCATTCGCCTGATGGACTTGAAAATATTATTTCCTCTTTGCGTGAAATTGCAAAAGGCAGAGTGGTAACTGTTTTTGGCTGCGGCGGTGACAGGGATAGAACAAAAAGACCTAAGATGGGCAAAATTGCCGCCGAATTATCGGATTTTTGTGTTGTTACATCCGATAATCCACGTTCGGAAACACCGTCAAAAATCATTGATGATATCCTTGAGGGTGTGAAAGACAGCAAAACTCCCTATACAGTTGTTGAAAACAGGAGAGATGCCATTGAATGGGCAATAAAAAATGCAAAAAAGGATGATATCATCCTTCTTGCCGGCAAAGGTCACGAAACGTATCAGATTTTGCCTACAGGAACAATCCATTTTGATGAACGAGAGGTTGTAGCAGATATACTTAATAATTTAAATAAATAATATTTGCTCGTTTAAGGAATATAAATAAATATGGAAGTATTAAATATTAAAGAAATTGCTGCTGTCTGCAATGGCGAGAGCTTCGGCACAGCCGATATTACAAATGTTGTAATAGATACTCGTAAAATTACTGAAGGATGCCTTTTTATATGCATAAAGGGTGAAAGGTTTGACGCTCATACCTTTATTGACGAAGCTATAGAAAAAGGCGCTTCGGCAGTGATGATTTGTGAGGACATTGTTCCCGGGTGTCCTTATATTAAGGTTGAGGATACGGCAAAAGCATTGCTTGATACGGCTAAATTATACCGCAGTAGATTTAATATTCCTGTGGTAGGCTTAACAGGCTCCGTGGGAAAAACCACTACAAAAGAGTTTACCTATCTTGTTGTAAATTCAAAATATAATGCAATCAAAACACAGGGTAACCTGAATAATGAAATAGGCGTTCCGCAGATGCTTTTTCAGATTGATAACTCTGTTGAGGCGGCAGTCATTGAAATGGGTATGAATCATTTTGGTGAAATAAGCCGTATTGTCGCCGCAGTAAAGCCTACGGTGGGACTGATTACAAATATCGGCGTTTCCCATATTGAAAATTTAGGCTCCCGTGACGGCATACTGAAAGCAAAGCTTGAAATCTGCGAGGGCTTGCAGGAGGGAGCTCCGCTTATATTAAACGGAGATGACGACAAACTAAGCACAGTAAAAGATGATAAGCACAAAATTTATTTTTACGGAATAAAAAACGGCGATTTTAGGGCCGAAAATATTACAGAGAATAATGGCTCAACCTCTTTTACCGTTTCATATTTTACAAAAAAACAAAAAATCACTATCCCGACAATCGGTATTCACAATGTTTATAACGCTCTTGCAGCGTTTGCAGTGGGATATTTCATCGGCGCAGACCCTGAAAAATCGGCAGAGGCTTTATCTCTTTATGTACCTGCCGGTATGCGCCAGAAAACGGTCTGCGTAGGCGGCATTACTTCAATAGAGGATTGCTATAACGCTTCACCTGACTCAATGCGTGCCGCACTGAGAACGCTACACGACACCAAGGGCGGTAAAAAAATTGCCGTTCTTGCCGATATGCTTGAATTAGGCGATTACTCAAAAACAGCGCATCAGTCAGTGGGCAAAATGGCGGCAGAAAATAAAATTGACTATTTGTTCGCTTACGGTGACAATGCAAAATATTATGTTACCTCGGCAAAAGAAAACGGACTTAAAAATGCTTTTCTCTTTGACAGTAAAGAGGAGTTGTCCAAAAGGCTTGCTTTAACTGCCTCTAAGGGCGATATTGTTGTGTTTAAAGGTTCCCGGGGTATGAAGCTTGAAGACGTAATAAATTCTGTGTATAAAAAGTGGGGAGAATAAAATGAGCAGTGCAATAGCAATAATAATCAGCGTAGTAGTTGCTTTCGCCGTAACAGGCGGTCTTGGATTTGTAATTATTCCTTGGCTTAGAAAGCTTAAATTTGGTCAGACCATTCTTGATATCGGTCCCTCGTGGCATAAGTCAAAGCAGGGCACTCCGAATATGGGCGGAATAATGTTCATTATCGGCATTATAGTTTCATTTATAATCGGTGCAGTTACCTTCCATCTATCAGGCGGAAAACTTGACACGGATTATTCCGAGTTTATCGTTGGCAGAGATATGGTTTTGCTTATTGGCGGACTTTTTCTTGCATTAGGCTGCGGTATTATCGGCTTTACTGATGATTTTATTAAAATTAAGCTTAAAAGAAACGAAGGACTTACCCCGAAGCAAAAAACAATAGGTCAGCTTGCAGTAACCCTTGCTTATATACTTACTCTTTGGATTTCAAAAAACTATGTGTGGTATATTCCTTTTATAGGTACTGTTGATTTTTCAAAAAATATATTTACATCAGTGGTTTTCTGGCTTATATCAATATTCATTATTTACGGCTGCGTTAATTCCGTAAATCTTACCGACGGTATTGACGGACTTTGTTCATCAGTAACCGTAACAGTTGCAGTTACATTCATTATTGCATCGGTAATAATGAAATTTGCAGGACTTGGTATTATTGCAGGTGCGCTTTTAGGCGGTATGTTTGGATTTTTATGCTGGAACTGGAACCCTGCTAAAACATTTATGGGTGATACCGGTTCACTGTTTTTAGGCGGTATGGTAGCGGCTTTAGGATATGCAATAAAATGTCCGTTCCTGCTTTTGCCTATCGGAATTATCTATGTTTGCGAAACCATGAGCGACATTATCCAGATAGGTTATTTCAAAATCACTCATGGCAAGCGTATATTCAAAATGGCTCCTATTCATCATCATTTTGAAATGTGCGGCTGGAAAGAAAAGAAAATATGCGTAGTATTTTCCTTAGTAAACGCAGTGGGCTGTGCGATAGCATTGTTACTTATGTATTACGGACAGTTAAAATAAAAAATTATTAAAAATTATGAAAGGAGTGCAGGTATGGCAGACAGATTACAACCACCGAGAAGAAATGCCCGTCAGGAATCCGGCGGAGAAAAAATTGTCAAGGCTAAAAATAAGAGAATACTGTCAAAGGACAATTTGTTCATTACTGGTTCAATAGATGTTCCGCTTTTTGCCGTAATAATGGCGCTTTTGACAATCGGACTTATTATGCTTTTTTCAGCATCATATCCTTACGCACTCCAGAATGAAGGCAATTCATATTATTATTTCGGACGTCAGTTTATTTTTGCCGTTGCCGGAATTGTTGTAATGCTTATTGTTTCAAAAATAAATTACAGATGGTTTAAGGCTCTTGTTGTACCTTTGCTTGTTGTTACAATCGGCTTGCTGTGCCTTGTACTTGTGTGGCATACAAATGTCCCGGGAGGATTTAAAAGATGGATACCTCTGGGTCCCTTTACAATGCAGCCTTCAGATATTGCAAAGTTTACAATAACCGTTGTTATGGCGTCTTATGTTTCTGATTATTTTGGAAAAATGAAAAAGGTTAAATATGGCATTGTTTATCCAATTTGCATTATAGCAGTTTTCTGCGGACTTATTTATCTTGAACACCATCTTTCATGTACAATCCTTATGTTTTGTATCGGTGCTTCAATAATGTTCTGCGCCGGTTCAAACTGGAAGCTTTTTGCCGTCGGTGCAGGTGCAGTTGCGGCAGTTGTTGCTGTAGTAATAATGTTTCCCAATGTTCTTATGAATTACGCAGGGGACAGAATTAAAGCTTGGCTTGATAAATCTTTTGAGCCTACGGGACTTAGGTGGCAGACTAATAATTCACTTTATGCAATCGGCTCCGGCGGATTTTTCGGCGCCGGTCTCGGTAATTCAAAACAAAAGTATTTGTACGTATCAGAACCGCAAAATGACTTTATTTTTTCAATAGTATGTGAAGAACTGGGTTTTTTCGGCGCCGCATTAATAGTTGGTTTGTTTGCGGTGCTGTTTATAAGAGGTATTAAAATTGCTATGCATTGTCAGGACAGATTCGGTTCCTTCCTTGTAATAGGCATCGTGTCACAGGTGGCAATACAGACAATTTTAAATATAATGGTAGTTACCGACACAATTCCCAATACTGGCATATCACTGCCGTTTTTCTCCTACGGAGGTACGGCTTTGCTGATGCTTTTGTTTGAAATGGGCGTTGTGCTTTCGGTATCAAGGAAAACTAATCAGCAAAAGGTATAAAATATGAGATTTTTATTTGCAACAGGAGGAACGGCAGGTCACATTAACCCTGCTATTGCCGTTGCTTCCTATATCAGAGAAAAATATGCTAACAGCGAAATTTTATTTATCGGCACAGCAGATCATATGGAGTCACGTCTTGTCCCCAACGCAGGATTTGATTTTAAAACAATAGAAATTAACGGCTTTAAGCGTTCTATGTCGCCTAAAGCCATTGCAGACAATGTTAAAACCGTATTCAAGCTTATAAAATCCGAGGGTGAAAGCAAAAAGATTATTAAAGAATTTAACCCTGATGTTGTTATAGGATTCGGCGGTTATGTTTCAGGTCCCGTGCTTGAAGAGGCAGCAAGTCTTCATATACCCTGTTGTATTCACGAACAAAATGCCTTTCCCGGCATAACAAACAAACAACTTGCTAAAAAGGTTGATAGGGTAATGCTGACGGTTGAGGATGCAAAAAAACATCTTGAACCAAAAAATGAACCTGTTGTTACAGGACTTCCTGTAAGAGGGGAAATACTTAAAAAAGATAAAGCGTCTGCAAGAAAAGAACTTGGTATTCCTACGGATGCAAAGGTAGTTTTGTCCTTTGGCGGTTCCCTCGGTGCCGCACCGCTTAATGATGCAATGTTTGATATTCTCCTAAAAAATGCCGATGAGGGTGAAGTGTATCATATTCATTCAGTGGGCACTAACGGTACAGAATATCTTGATAAATTCAGAGAAAAAAGCTTCAGCGATGTAGGAGAGGATATTGTTCGCAAAAATACTGTTGAAGTTCGTAAATATATAGACAATATGGACGTTTGTATGGCAGCGGCAGATGTTGTAATAGGCAGAGCCGGCGCGTCTTCATTGTCTGAAATAGAAGCAATGGGCAGAGCGTCAATTCTTATTCCGTCGCCTTATGTTGCAGAAAATCATCAGTATCATAACGCAATGGCGCTGGTTAACAGAAATGCTGCAAGACTCATTGAAGAAAAGGATTTAACCTCGGACAAACTTTCAGATATGCTCTATGAGCTTATTTCAAATGAAGAACTTATATTTGAAATTGAAAAGAATGCAAAATCAATGGCAATCCTTGACTCAAGAGAAAGAATTGCAGATATTATTGTATCTCTTGCAGAAAAATAATATAACTGAATAACAAAACCACCTGATTTTACATATTATGTTGTGTAGAAGAAGGTGGATTAATGGAAAAACTAATAGTAAACGGCAAGTGCAGATTGGGCGGTGAAATCGGTATTCACGGTTCAAAAAACAGCGCCCTGCCAATCCTTGCCGCTTCGGTCTTAATTAACGGCGTAAGTACCGTACATAACTGTCCTGATTTATCGGATATTAATGTTACAGTTGAAATACTAAAACATCTCGGAGCAAAGGTAAGCCGTCATGGGAGCACCCTTGTTATTGACAGCACAGATATAAATAATTCCTTCATTCCAGAAAATATGATGCAGGAAATGCGCTCGTCAATAATTTTTCTCGGCTCTCTGTCAGCACGAACAGGCAGTGCCTGTTTGTTTTTGCCGGGTGGATGCGATATAGGACTTCGTCCCATAGATTTGCATCTTAAATCCCTTGAGCAGTTAGGGTACGAGATTACATTTGACGGACATAATATCTGTTCAAAAAAGAATAATGTACATTCTCAAAAAATAATTTTGCCAATTCCTAGCGTCGGCGCAACGGAAAATATAATTCTTGCCGGTGTTCTGATTAAAGGCAAAACTACTATTGTGAACGCCGCCTGCGAGCCTGAAATATATGATTTAGCAGAGTTTTTAAATAAAGCCGGAGCAAATATAAAAGGTGCAGGAACATCTAATATAGAGATTAACGGCGTATCAAAACTGTACAGTACAGAGCATACCGTTATTCCGGATAGAATACTTGCCGCTACAATGATGTCGGCATCGGCAATAACTTCGTCGCCGCTTAAAATAACAAAAATTTCGCCAACTCATTTAATGCCTGTATTTCCGGTGTTTGATGAAATGGGATGTAAAATTTTCCTAGAAAAAACGGCTCTGACAATCAAACCGCCGTCAAGGCTGCGCCGTGTAAAGAGAATAGAGACAAAGCCTTACCCTGGTTTTCCAACTGATTGTCAGGCTCCTGTTATGGCAGCGCTGACTGCTGCAAGGGGAACCTCTGTAATTATTGAAAATATTTTTGAAAACAGGTTTAAGCATATTTCACGGCTTAACAGATTCGGCGCAGATGTTATTGTAAATAATCAGACTGCGGTGATTAACGGCGTTAAATCACTGCACAGTGCAGATGTAAGCTGTACTGATTTGCGTGGAGGCGCTGCAGTTGTGCTTGCAGCTCTTGCGGCAGAGGGAATATCGCAGATTACGGATATACATCATATAGACCGAGGATATGAAAAAATTGAAAATCAGCTTTCTTCAATAGGAGCTGATATAAAAAGGATTAATGATGAAAAAGCAGAATGAAGGAAAATTTAATAATAATGATTTCAAACCGCTGAATGACGAACTTGGTTCCTTCAATCTGGAACCGCCGAAGATTTACAGAAAAGAACAGGAAAAAAGATTAACCTATAATCAGGAAAATCCACGTTCAAAAAACACTGGTACAAGAAGGAAATTATCATCAAAGGGTAAGAAGAAAAGAAAAACTACAAAGCAAAATATAACTGCTCAACAGAAACGAAAAGAAGAAACCCAAAAGAGAAAAAAGAAAATGCTTGCAAGAAAAATTCTTTTTTCAGTCTGCGTAATTCTTTTGGTTCTTGCAGTATTAGCAGTATTAAGCCTGACCGTTTTTTTTAAAATTGACACTGTAACGATAACAGGTAACAGCAAATATACAACCCAACAAATTCAGTCAGTGCTCCCGATAGAAAAAAATGAAAATCTGTTTCTCGCCGATACCTCGTCGGCAGAAGAAGAACTTGAAACTGCACTGCCTTATATTTATAACGCAGAGATAGACAGGAAGCTTCCCTCAACTATTACAGTAAAAATAACAGAAACCGATAATATATACGCAATAAAAAATAAAGATAAAACTTATCTGCTTTTAGACAAAGACTTAAAGGTGCTTGAAACATCAGTTACCAAAAAGCCGAAAAATGCAGTTGATATTAAAAAAGCCACTGTTACAAATCCTGTCGCAGGAAATACCGCTGAATTTACTGATGAACAAATGTCACAGGATTTGCTTTCTCTTACAGAATCCATAAGCAAACTTGATTTATCAGAAACAACATCAATTTATAGCGACGACATCAATAATAATTTTATAGTATATGATAATCGTATCGTGTTTAAGTTGGGTTCCTGCGACGATTTAGAGAATAAACTGTATTCTGCATTGGCGGCAGTTGAAAAGCTTAATGAAACTAATCCCCAGGCAGAGGGTGAAATGACTGTCACTGGTGACAAGCAAATATACTTTACAGAGAATAAGTGATAAATTACTGTAAAGTAAAATCCTTTACGAATAAAGTGTAAAAAATACACAATTGTATAAACTGCACAACAAATTACAAAATTATACAAAAAAGATTGTTAAAAACAGAATGAATATTTTTTGAAAAGTATTGCAAATCGGTTACAAAACTGTTACAATACAAATTGTAGAAGTGTTATGGGTATTTTCTCATTTGTCACTCGACAATAAATATATAAAAATAAGGAGAATGTAGTATGGGACGTTATGAAATTGACACAGATGATAACAAGGTAGTACAGATTAAAGTTGTAGGCGTCGGTGGCGGCGGAGGAAACGCCGTTAACCGTATGGTTAAATGTAATATTAAAGATGTAGAGTTTGTAGCAATTAACTCTGATAAGCCGGCTCTTGACAAGTCTTCGGCTACTCATAAAATTCTTATCGGTGAAAAGGCAACAAAAGGACGCGGCGCAGGTGCAAAGCCTGAAATTGGTCTTAAAGCTGCCGAGGAATCAAGAGAAGCAATTACAGATGTTCTCCAGGGTTGTGAAATGGTATTTATTACAGCCGGTATGGGCGGTGGAACAGGTACAGGCGCTGCTCCCGTAGTTGCTAAAATCGCTAAAGATATGGGTATACTTACTGTCGGCGTTGTTACTACTCCTTTTGGATTTGAGGGTAAGCGCCGTATGGATCAGGCAAATGAAGGTATCAAGGAACTTGCTTCATATGTTGATTCTATTATGGTTATTCCTAATGAAAATCTTAAGCTTGTAAGCAAGGAAAAGATTACTCTCCTTAATGCTTTTGAAATTGCAAATGATGTTCTTCGTCAGGGCGTTCAGTCTATTTCAGACCTTGTTAATGCAACAGGTCTTGTAAACTCTGACTTTGCCGACGTTACCGAGATTATGAAGGACGCTGGTTATGCACATATGGGCGTTGGCCGTGCTAAGGGTAAGGATAAGGCAGAAATCGCTGCTCAGCAGGCTATTTCTTCACCGCTTCTTCAGACTTCTATTGACGGTGCAAGAGGCGTATTGCTTAATATTACTGCATCAACAGATATTGGCCTTGAAGAAATTGATGCTGCATCAACAGTAGTTACTAATGCCGTTCATCCTGATTGTGAAATTATCTGGGGTGCAAACTTTGATGAAGACCTTGAAGATGAAATGATTATCACAGTTATTGCAACACGTTTCGGTGAGGATGGTCCTGGTGCACCGATTAAGTCTGTAACAGCTAATAAAGAGGTTGCTCCTCCGGTTGCTGCTCCTGCAGAAGTCAGCGCACCTACAAGTTTTTCAGCAAATGATGACGATGCTTTCAGCGATATCGTAAGCTTCTTTAAGAAATAATTACTTATTATAGTTTTTACCTTCCATAAAAACAGCCGGTGCATATGCATCGGCTGTTAATTTATACATTTTGTTAATTGTTTGTCTAATTGAATATTTCACATACTGTAAAGTGGAAAATTTGTTAAGGCAAGTTAAATGCTTTACATTTTCAACGATTTCAACATACTTTTCCACAAAACCATTGTCCATTAATTATGGTTTTCAACATTTTTAACATACATTTCCACATCTGTTTAAACAATTTTAATTTGTAAAGTAAAATAACATTACAAAAAATAAATCTCCCTATTCATTTTTTGAATAGAGAGATTTTTGCATATTACCATTCACTTTTTGTATAAGAACGAATAATATTAGTAATTAAATTGTCACGCTTAAATCCTTTTCCTTTTCCGCCTTTAACCTGATCCTGAATTTTGCCGGCTCTTATTGTAACAAAATCTGCCTTGTCTGCGATTTTATCAATAGGCGGAATTTCGCCGAATTGGTAATCCTCATCTGGAATGTCAATAATCGGTGTAACAAGTTTTGTGTTGGAAAACTTCTTAACTGCCGTCATAGCCAAAATCATTACTTTGTTTTCTTCCGGCAGTATAAGTTCTTTGCAATTTCTCACATCTACTTCATACATAAAGAAATATGCCTTTCCGTCGGGTATATTGCCTTCAGGATGATGCGTGTGTGTAAACTCAATACCTACGTCTGCGTTTTTGACTTTAGCAGTCTGATTAAGTCCTGCCATATCCCATTGACCCACAGGCTCTGTCATATCGTAGATTGTAAGTCTGCGTTCCTTGTTGTCGGTCATAAGGGTGATCTCTTTATCGCCTAACGCCGCCGCTGCCAGAATATAAAGCTTTGTGCTGCCTTTCGGAATATCAATTACCTGCTCACGAGGAATAAAAATATTCTTATTCATATCTGCATTCGGCAGTTTAAATGTAATTCCGTGAACTGTAATACTGTCGTTTAGCAATTCGTCCGGCAGGGAACAACCTGTGCCCTGAAGAATAGTGTTGACCTTGTATTCATCCTTTGTAATGCCGACTGCATTGTATTCAAGGTCAATCTTTTTGTAATTCTCCGACGCCTTGTTGCGTTTTGCTTCAGTTTTTACTAAGAATGTCTTAACCTGATAGGGCTTTATGTCAAAAACAATTTCTCCGTCTTTAACCTTTGCATCCTTGATTATTTCCTCAGTGGCATATGCCTCATAAGCCTGTGTAATTGGCGAAAAAAGTTTTATTCTGACTTTTCCGTGCTCCTTGCCTAATCCTTCGTTAACACGGATGACTAATGATTTGTCGTCCTGTGATTTCTTAAATGCCCTTACAAGCACACCACCTGTACTTATGTTAAGTGCAGAAAAAACTGTGCCCAATGTGCCCTCACGGCGTGAACTCGTTTGAAAAGCAGTCATCTTTTTGCTGAACATTTCTCCGTTAATCTGAACGTCGCTGTTAATACCGCCCTTGTGAGCCTGTATGCCGAAAGAGAATATGTTTCTGCCTAAATCCTGCAAATCCTGCCGTGCGTCCTTTGTAAATGCACCTGCCGGAGTATGTATGCAGGTAAGTCTTAGAGTATTGTCACTTGGTTTGTCCCATCCGTACTTGCAGTCTGAAAATATGCTCACGCCGTAATTGTCGGAGTTGTCCGTAATATCAGCCCATTTCTGCGCCGGCACTTCGTACAGATTATCTGCGTTTCCGCTGCGTTTGATACAGCCAAGGCCTAAATCGTATGTAGCCGTTTCGCTGGCACAAGTGAAAGAGAATTGGGCTTTAAGCAGTGACCTGCGTGACTGCCAGTCTATGCGGTTTTCTACACAGATAACATCACTGCCTGCGTCAAGGGATACAATCTGCACTGCCTTTGAATAATCCAGGTCACGGGTGACTTTTATCGCAATACGTGCAGGGCCGTCTTCTTCTATTTCAAATACAGGCGTGTTTGCATAGCAGTAAGGCTCGCTGTCAATATCTTCTTTTCTCATTTCCCAGCTTGGATAATTCAGTGCGCCTAAATTGTGGTGCATTGCAAGTTTAATAGGTTTGCTGAGTAACTGAACCTTAATTTTTTTATCAATAATTGAAGCGATGTCGCCGTTTTTGTTAAACAAAACCCTGTATCTGCTGTTTTCAAGTGAGTGTTCAGTAACTTTCAAATCACTTTTCAGCGTGCATTTTTTACTGCTTGCAGTAACATCATAAACTTTGTAACCGCAGGAAGGAACTTTTGCCTCAAATACAATGTCAAATTCCTTACCGTTCTTATTTTTTACCTGACTTGGAATCTCCTTGCCGTTTTCGTCAAGAACCTTAACATATGCCGCATTGTGGTTTAGTTTTATATGTGCCTCAACTGCACCCCTGCGCTTTGATGCGACGGGATTATTTACTATTACCGCACATTCGCTGCACCATGAGGTATCAAGCTCGTTGGCAATGGCTCCTGCCGCACCTTCGTATTCGTTTTTAAACTGTGAAAGAGATACATAATAATCATTCCATGAGTCATTATATACCTTCATTGTTGAGGTACCGGGAATGTCATCGTGGAATTGATGCTGAATTACACGTTTCCATGCGGTATCAATAATGTCCTTTGGATATTTGTATGATGTAAGGGCGTCTGCAACAGCACAGGTCCTTTCGCACATATCAGCGAGAATTTCATTCTGACTGTTGAGCCTTTTGCTCATACAGCGTGATGTGTATCCGCCTGCGCCGTGAGAAGTCATTACAAGCTCGTTTTCCCATCTTGGTAAATAAGCCTTTTCTTCGTTACTTAGCTTTTCAATATCATTGTATATTTCATCGGAGGAGGCAGAAATTACTTTGGTATTAATATCAAATTTATTGTCATATGAGCTGGCGTTTACAGCCTTTGCGCTCTCTTCATCCGGCGCACCGCCCCAGTCGCCTGTGCCGTATAAATTCATTGTCCATGGCAGATTGTAAAGGGTGCCGTTTTCCGCAATCTTGCTTATTACGCCAATATCACCTCTGACATCACCGCTGAATTTGTAACGGTAGGAAAGGGGATTTAAACTTGCTATAACGGATGAACCATCAACTCCGTACCATATTCCGATGTCAAAGGGACGCTCATAAGCGCCGCCCCAACCTAATTTTTGTGTAGAAAATCCGTTTAAATGAGAATGCTTTGCTACTGTAGGCAATGCTTTTCCGAAACCAAAGCAGTCAGGCAGAAAAATATCCGTTGTGCGTTTGCCAAACTTCTTTTCAAAATATTCGTTGCCGTACAGGTAATTTCTGAATAATGCCTCTGGAGAGGGAATGTTAACGTCGCCGTTTTCCCAGCCGGAGCCGGAAAGGCACCATCTTCCCTCATCAACATATTTTTGAATTTGTTTAAAAGCCTCTGGATAGTATTCCTCAATAAGCTTGTATCTGAATGCACCCTCAAAATTAAATCTGTAATTGGGATATTTCTCAATTAAGTCAAAATTCTTTTGTATTGTGTCAGGGATAAATTCTTCAATGGTTTTGGCAAGCTCCCATCTCCATACAGTGTCAAGATGGGCGGTTGCCACCACGTAAATTCTGTTTTCAGCCATTTTTACTCTCTTATTTCTCAATTATTTCATAAGTAAATTCATATTTTTCCTGCAAAGCCTTAACCTTGTCTTCATTGTCCTCAATGAAAGTGGGAGAGTAAATGCTCTTTCCGTCAACGCTGTATTCCTTAACAATATTGTTAAGTTCCTCCCACGCTTCTTTTTCCAAAGCGTATCCATCTTCAAATCTGATTAAAAATTCTCTGTGTTTAGGTAATCTTACTTTCATAGTTATTTTTCCTTTCACTTATATATAGAACAATTATATATATAAACCTATACTATTGCAAGATAGTTTTTGCTTTTTCAGTAAGTATTTTTTCAGCATTGCTTATTGCCTCGTCAACTGATATGCCGTTTCCTGCAAGGCTTATCATTCTGTCGCCAATTTTAGTATTTTCAATACTTCCGCTTATTACAATGCACTTTTTTGAATACTTTTTTGCCATCATACTTATTTTATATGGTAGTTTGCCCATAAGCGTCTGTCTGTCGGTTTTACCCTCTCCGGTTATAATTAAATCCGCTTGTTTGATTTTGTTTTCCAAATCTGCATATTCGCTTAAAATGTCAAATCCGGATTTGATTTCGCCGGAATATAACGAATACAATCCGCCGCATATTCCGCCGGCGGCGCCTGCACCTTTCACATTTCTAATATCCTTTGGCAAAAATGCGCTGAGTCTTTGTAACCCGCTGTCAAGCTCCTCAATCTCAGTTTTGTTTGCACCCTTTTGGGGTGCGAAAACATAGGCAGCTCCGTTTTTTCCGCAGTATGGATTTTCTACATCACAGGCAAAGGTAAAGTGCAGGTCTTTTAAAATATTTGTAAATCCTGCACCAAAAATATAGTTTAAATCATTGCCCTTAGGATGCAGCATAGGCTTTTGGTTTTCATCGTAAAATACTGCGCCTAACGCCGTCAGCGCACCGGCTCCGCCGTCACAGCACCCGCTGCCCCCAAGACCAAGTATTATGTTTTTGTAACCGCACTCATAAGCA
The DNA here is from genome assembly GCA_964465835.1 of uncultured Bacteroides sp. Lineage (GTDB taxonomy): Bacteria > Bacillota > Clostridia > Oscillospirales > Acutalibacteraceae > Eubacterium_R. The sequence goes on from CAYXLH010000016.1 coordinate 27,712, forward strand.
AATTTTATAAGGCTTCCTGTGCCATATGAAGTGGCAAGCATTACACGTTTTCTTTTTTGCAGACCGCTGGCTGAGGCACATTCAATAACCGCCTTGTCGCCGAATGTAACAATATACGCTTCTTTTTCACAGCCGTATATGTCGGTGCATTTTGTATATTTTCTTTCCCCATGGCATATATTTTCCATACAGTCTGCAAAACCCTCTCCGCCGTCGGCAAAGGGCAATGCTTCAATTTCGTGTTCACCGCAGGTGTTTAAGCCTTTTGTAATGCAGTCACAAACCTGCGCTGCAGTTAAAGTTCCTTTAAAAGAATCCGGTGCAATTAGTATTTTCATTTTATCATCTCCGGCAGTTTCATTATATTTATTTTAACATATTTGTATATGTCTTTCAATTGTGTTATAATACACCTTAAATTATTAATTGTTTTTTGGAGCGTGCTATGGCAAAAAGAAAACGCCGTAAAATTTCTGTGGCTGATACTCTGTTCAGACTTTTGTCTGCTGCAGGTTTATTAGTTCTTCCGGTGATAAATCTGTATAAAATTATCTGCGGATTTGTCACTTTGCATTATGAGAACAAACTGGGTGTAAAGCTTGCAATGTACAGAGTTATTATAGGTGCGTACAAAATAAGCCCTGTATATTTCTTTACAGACTTGTTTTCATTTGTATTTTTTATAACGTCGGTTGTTATAATAATTACAGCTTTTTTACAGAAAAAGCGGTGAAAATAGAATGATTGTAAGTAATTTGTATAAAAAAATTATAAATTTAAAATAAATTTAAGTGTTTTTTTAACAAATTGTATTGACAAATCGGATTTTATATTGTAATATTAATCTGTCAGTAGACGTACTGACAAGCAGTAAAACTAATTGACAGGGGTAGCTTTAATTTTCCAATTTGGAAAATTAAAGCTATTCCTGTTTTTACAGCACTTTTTATATTTTATACTTGACAAATATAATTTATATGATATAATGTATAGCACAAAGCAATAAATCATATAATTAAATAGATATCGCGGGGTAGAGCAGTTGGTAGCTCGTCGGGCTCATA